>CAYPYV010000157.1:0-7526 GCA_964414845.1 uncultured Devosia sp.
GCCAACACACAACCTCAATCGCTCAAGCGCTAGGTCACGTCGTCAACGAGGCGGGTTTTAGGACTATGGCCCGTCGCTGTCAACGGGGTTTTTGAACTTTCTGCGACAGCGGCCAGGTTTTTTGAGAATCCCAACATATTCAACGGGTTACACGGGTCAGACGCGCTGACCTGATTTCCGGGTCCCAGCCGGAGCTTCGAAAACCCAAGGCTTCGCGGGCTCATGGGCGCGTTCGCTTCGTCGGCCCGGCATTGCATACAAGGCAACCCGCTCACGCGCGATCCCATCGCGTCTCAACCCTCAGATTCATGACCAGGATCGAAAGCCGGTACGGCGGCTCTCCTGCGAGACGCACGGGCATGCGTTGATCTTCGCGTGCTTTATGTGCACTTACGCCCCCGCAGGTGCGAAGATCAGCGCCTGCCCGTCCTTACAGGAATTTCTGGAGCCCCGATGGCAGCCGCCCCTCCGATCCTCGCCCTGCAGCAGATCCGCCTCGTGCTTGGTTCGAGCGAGCTGCTTTCCGGCGCTGAACTCTCCCTCACGCCCGGGGAGAAGGTGGCGCTGGTCGGACGCAACGGCTCGGGCAAGTCGACCCTGCTGAAGATCGCTTCTGGCACGATCACGCCCGATGGCGGGCGGCGCTTCCTGCAGCCGGGCGCCACGCTGCGCTACCTGCCGCAGGAGCCTGATCTTTCCGGCTTTGCCTCGGTGCTCGCCTATGTCGAGGATGGACTCGAGGACGGCGACGCGCACTATCGCGCCGCCTATCTGATCGAGTCGCTGGGGCTGAAGGCGGATGCCGACCCAGGCAGGCTCTCCGGCGGCGAGGCCCGCCGCGCGGCGCTGGCCCGGGTGCTGGCACCCGAGCCCGATATCCTGCTGCTCGACGAACCCACCAATCATCTCGACCTGCCGGCGATCGAGTGGCTCGAAGCGGAACTCACTGGCATGCGCTCGGCCATGGTGATCATCAGCCACGACCGGCGCTTTCTCTCCGACCTCACTTCCGCGACCGTGTGGCTCGATCGCGGCGTGACGCGGCGGCTCAACAAGGGCTTCGGCGCCTTCGAGGACTGGCGCGACCAGGTGATCGAGGAAGAAGAGACGGCGCGGCACAAGCTCGACCGGCAGATCGTCCGCGAAGAGCATTGGCTGACCTATGGCGTCACGGCGCGGCGGAAGCGCAACGTCCGGCGCCTCGCCGGACTGCACAATCTCAGGGCGGAGCGCCGGGAGCTGAAGCGCGCCGTGGGCGACGTGAAGATTTCGGTGAGCGAGGGGGACGTGTCGGGCCGACTGGTTGCCGAGGCCGACAAGGTGTCGAAGAGCTATGACAAGCCGATCGTCAGGGACCTTTCCATGCGGGTCATCCGCGGCGATCGGCTCGGCATCGTCGGAGCCAATGGCGCGGGCAAGACCACGCTCATCAAGCTCCTGCTCGGCGAAGTGCCGCCCGATGACGGCAAGGTGCGGCTCGGGTCGAAGCTCGACATTGCCATGCTCGACCAACGGCGTGCGGCGCTCGATCCCGATTCGACCCTGAAGGAAGCAATCACCGGCGGCGGCTCGGATACGCTGATCATCAATGGCGAGCCCAAGCACTTCATGGGCTATCTCAAGGACTTTCTCTTCGGCCCCGAACAGGCCGGCACCGCCGTGGGCAAGCTCTCGGGCGGCGAGCGCGGACGGCTGGCGCTGGCCCGGGCGCTCGCATTGCCCTCGAACCTGCTGATCCTCGACGAGCCGACCAACGATCTCGATTTCGAGACGCTCGACCTGTTGCAGGAAATGCTCGACGACTATCCCGGCACGGTGATCCTCGTCAGCCACGACCGCGATTTCCTCGATCGGGTGGCGACCTCGGTGCTGGTGGCTGAAGGCGACGGCCGCTGGACCGAATATGCCGGCGGCTATTCCGACATGGTGGCGCTGCGCGGCTATGGGGTGGTGGCGCCCGCTGCGACCCCGAAGGCTGAGAAGTTGGAGAAGGTTTCCGGGCCCGCCCCGGCAGCGCCCCCTGTGCAGAAACAGAAGCTCTCGTTCAAGCAGAAGCACGCGCTCGAAACCCTGCCGAAGGACATGGCGCGGCTCGAGGCCGAGATCAAGGCACTGAACGTCACGCTCGGCGACGCCAATCTCTATGCCCGCGACCCCAAGAAGTTCCAGCAGGCGAGCGATGCACTGGCCAAGGCGCAGGCGGCCCTTCTGGCCGCGGAAGACCAATGGCTGGAGCTGGAGGCGCTGCGCGAGGAAATCGAAGGCTGATCGGCTTCAGCCGTCTCAGAAACTGATTTCGGGCTGGTGGAGGATCTGCAGGTCTTCCGCCGGCTCGCCCGCAATGCGGCGCAACAGCAGCTCACCCATCTGCCGCCCGGCAAGCGCGGTATCCTCATAGATCGCATCGACCTTGGGCCGCACGAGGCTGAATACGCCCGAGGTCTGCTTCACCACCACCTCGACATCGCGTCCGATCACCCTGCCCGCGTCGGCGATTCCCGCCATCATGGCGAGCGCCGCCGCATCACCGGTGCAGATCAGCCCATCGGGCGGATTCGGCTCGTTGAGCCGCTCGACCGTCGCGGCGCGGATATCCTCTGCTGGCGCGTCGAGGGTAGCCCGGGGCAGGAATTCCTGGCTCACGCCGGCTTCCGCCACGGCGCGTTCGAAGCCATTCCGCAGGTGGCGCCCGAAATTGAACCGGTCGGGGGGCAGAATGATCGAAAGCCGCTTGCAGCCCTTGGCGATCAGCCGGCGCGCGGCGTGGTAGGCGAAGGCCTCGTTGTCATAGTCGACATAAGGATGGGGCTTCGGCAGTTCGGTGCGGCCATGGCTCACGAAGGCGAGCCCCTCCTCGGTCAACAGCTTCACCCGCGCATCATCGGGCTCGGTACGCGAGAAGATGACGCCGTCGGCCGCCTTGTTCCTCAGGATATAGAGGATGGGATCCATCGGGTCGCGCCGCGGCGAGATCGGCGTGATGACCAGGTGATAGGGCGTGCCTGCGATGGCGTCGATCAGCCCCGAGACCATCGATTTGCCAAAGCCGAGGATTTCGTCATGCGGGTCGAGCACGAGGCTGATGACATGGGTGCGGCCCGTCTTCAGCCGGAGCGCCGTGCGGTCGCGCACATAGCCGACTTCGGCCGCGATCTTCTGCACCAGCTCGCGGGTTTCGACGGAAAGCTCCGGCGCATTGTTGAGCGCGCGCGAAATCGTGGTGGTGGCAAAGCCCGTCATCTGCGCAATGGTGCGCAGCGTCGGCTTGCCGTCCGTCGCGACCTTGCCCGTGCCGCGCGGCGGGCGTGACCTGGTCTCGGACACTTCAACTTCTCCCTCAGGGCGGCCTGCCGATCCATAAGTGTGGAACGCCGGCTACCACAGCCTCCGCCGCATGTTCAGCAAATAATGAAATCGTTTTCAAGACCGGCGCGGGGCGGTCCGTGGCTTTCGCAGCGTTTCGAAGGCCCTCTGAAAATTGCCAAGGGATTTTCCCTTGAGCCGCAAAGCCCGCAACACCATCTCTCGCCAACACGCGCGAACACAGCTATTCGTTTAGCCAAGGCTCGACCTTCGCCCAATATGAAATGCGTTGGCCGTGCCCTAGAAGACTCATTGGCGACACATGCTCGTGCCGCCAATCTGCTGCAGACGCGGGCGAGACTCGCGTCACTGGTATCAACTGGCCCAGCGGCCGCCACGGAAGGAGACACAGATGCGGAATTTCCATCGCCCCGCCCTCCAATCCGGGACCGCCTCGAAATGGGTAGGCCAGGCCCAGGGGTGTTGCCGATCCCGCCGAATGTGACCCGTCGCGTCACCCGTTCGTCGCACAGATCAGATACCAGCCCGGCCGTCGCAGCAGACGTGCCGATGGAGGCTATTCCATGCAGCATGCTCATTTTGAAAAGACCCAGACCGCCAAGCCCATAGCGCTCGATATCGATGGCGAGCCGAAGGGCGTGCTCGTCCTCGTCGCGGAAGGCTACCGTTTCCTTGCGGTGAAGCTCGATGCCTTCGGCGTCGACGGGCAGGTGTTCGACAGCATCGAAGCGGCGGAACGCGCCGTGCGCAATCGCGGGCAGATCCCCGCCTGAGGCGCGACGACGGCTGAATTCCGGCCGTCGTCGCGCACGCGATTCCTATCGCGCGTCGGCGCCGCGCCCGCTATGAGGCAGGCATGGACAAAGACGCAGCCACGCCAGACTCCTTCGCCCCCGAAGTCTTCCTCGTCGCGAGCCCCGGCCTCGAGGCCGCGCTTTCTGACGAGGCACGCGCCGCAGGCTATGCCGATGCGGCGGCGGTGAAGGGCGGCGTGCTGATCGCGGGCGGCTTGCCCGAAGCCATGCGCGCCAATCTCGTGCTGCGTGGCGCGACGCGGGTCGTGCTGCGGGTGGCGCGCTTCCGGGCGATGCACCTCGCGCAGCTCGACAAGCGCGCGCGGAAACTGCCCTGGGGCGAGTGGCTCAGGAAGGACATCCCGGTCATGGTCGAGGCCAGTTGCGTCAAGAGCAAGATCTACCACGCTGGTGCCGCTGCCGAGCGTGTGAGCCGCGCCATTGCCGAAGAACTCGGCGCGCCGGTCGCTGACACGGCCGATATCCGCGTCATGGTGCGGATCGAGGATGATCTTGCCACCATCAGCCTCGATACGACGGGGGAGTCGCTGCACAAGCGCGGTCACAAGGAGGCGGTCAATCGCGCCCCGATGCGCGAAACCATGGCGTCGCTCTTCCTTCGCCAGTGCGGCTATTCCGGCGCCGAACCGGTGCTCGACCCGATGTGCGGCTCGGGCACTTTCGTCATCGAGGCGGCCGAAATCGCCCTGGGCCTCGTGGCCGGCCGCAGCCGCAGCTTCGCGTTCGAGCAGATGGCAGGGTTCGATGCCGCGGCGTTCGAAAAGCTCAAGGCGACCCTCGCGCCCGCGCCGCTCTCGCGCGGGCTGCGCTTCTTCGGCTCCGACCGCGACAGTGGCGCCATCGCCATGAGCCGCGAGAATGCCGAGCGGGCCGGGGTCGGCCCAGTCACGGATTTCAGCATTGCCGATATCTCCGACCTCACCCGGCCCGAGGGCCCGGCGGGGCTGGTGATCGTCAACCCGCCCTATGGCACGCGGCTCGGCGACAAGCGCGCGCTCACCGGCCTCTACCGGGCGCTGGGTGAAAAGCTCCGCGCCGAGTTTTCCGGCTGGCGTGTCGGGCTCGTCACCACCGACCGGCACCTGGCCGAAGCCACGGGACTCAGCTGGCTGAAACCCTTGCCGCCCGTGCTGCATGGCGGCCTGCGGGTCACGCTCTGGCGCACCGGCCCCCTGCCGTGACGAAGCGGCGACAGTCGAAGGGGTGGGCCGGGTAAACCGGCCCTTGCCCTCCCCCATCAGGGGGAAGGCGAGCTTAGGGCGCGCGCCTCGTTATTCGAACCGGACCAGCAGGTCCTTGGCGTCGATCTGGTCGCCGGGCTTCACGGTGACTTCGACGACCACGCCATCGAACTCGGCATGGATGGCGGTTTCCATCTTCATCGCCTCGATCGAGCAGAGCACGTCGCCTGCGAACACCTTGTCGCCGACCTTGACGCCGAGGCCCGAGATGACGCCCGGCATCGGCGCGCCGACCTGCTTCGGATCCCCCAAAGCCGCCTTGGCGCGCACCTTCACATCGCCGACTTTCAGCCGGTCAGGCACGGTGATGGTGCGCGGCTGGCCGTTGAGGTCGAAGAACACCCGCACCTCGCCCTTCTCGTTGGTCGGCGCGCGGCCCTGGTAGGTGAGCACCAGCGTCTTGCCCTTTTCGAGATCGAGGAAGACTTCCTCGCCCTCCTTGAGGCCGTAGAAATAGACGGGTGTCGGCAGCACGGCAGTGGGGCCGTACTTGTCCTGCGTCTTGGCGTAATCGATGAACACCTTGGGGTACATCAGGTAGCTCGCAAGGCGCCTATCGTCGATATCCTCGCCGACTTCCTTGGCGATCTTGGCGCGCTCCGCCTCGAGATCGACATCCTTGAGATAGGAACCTGGACGCGCGGTGAGCGGCGTGCGGCCCTTCAGTACCTTCTTCTGCAGCGCCTCGGGGAAGCCGCCCGGCGGCTGGCCGAGATCGCCGGCAAAGAAGCCGACCACGGAATCCGGGAAGGCCACGTCGCGGCTCGGGTCTTCGACATCGGCGCGGGTGAGGCCAGCCGACACCATGGCGAGGGCCATGTCTCCCACCACCTTCGAGGAGGGCGTGACCTTCACGATGTCGCCGAACATCTGGTTCACGTCGGCATAGGTCTGCGCGACTTCGTGCCAGCGGCTTTCGAGGCCAAGCGAACGCGCCTGTTCCTTGAGGTTGGTGAACTGCCCGCCGGGCATTTCATGGAGATAGACTTCCGACGCGCCACCTTTCAGATCGCTCTCGAAGGCGCGGTACTGCGTGCGCACCGCCTCCCAGTAGAAGGAGATCTCGCGTATCACCTTGCCATCGAGCTCAGGATCACGCGCGGTGTCCTTCAGCGCCGCGGCGAGCGAGCCGAGGGTCGGCTGGCTGGTGGTGCCTGAAAGCGCGTCCATCGCCGCATCCACAGCGTCCACGCCGGCTTCGACCGCCGCGATGATGGTGGCGGCAGCGGCGCCCGACGTGTCGTGGGTATGGAGGTGGATCGGCAGATCGACTTCCTGCTTCAGCACCTCGACCAGCTTCTTGGCGGCCGCCGGCTTGAGGAGCCCGGCCATGTCCTTGAGGCCGAGCACATGCGCGCCCGCGGCCTGCAGCTCCTTGGCGAGCCCGACATAGTACTTGAGATCATATTTCGACCGGCTGGGGTCGAGCATGTCGCCGGTATAGCAGATGGCGCCCTCGGCGACCTTCCCGGCTTCCGCCACCGCGTCGATCGAGACGCGCATGTTCTCGACCCAGTTGAGGCAGTCGAAGATGCGGAAGACGTCGACGCCACCCTGCGCCGCCTGCTTCACGAAGAACTTCACCACATTGTCCGGGTAGTTGGTGTAGCCGACGCCGTTCGACCCGCGCAGCAGCATCTGCGTCAGGATGTTCGGCGCTCCGGCGCGCACTGCCTCGAGCCGCTCCCACGGATCCTCGTTGAGGAAGCGCATGGAGACGTCGAAGGTCGCGCCGCCCCAGCATTCGAGCGAGAACAGGTTCGGCAACCCGCGGCTATAGGCTTCGGCGATGCGCGTGATGTCGAACGAGCGCATGCGGGTCGCGAGCAGGCTCTGGTGCGCATCGCGCATGGTCGTGTCGGTGAAGAGCACGCGGGATTGCGCCTTCATCCAGCGCGCGAGACCCTTCGGCCCGTCGCGGTCGAGCACCTGCCGGCTGCCCTCGATGACGATCAGCGGCTCATAGTGCGGCACATGGGGCTCGATGGCGTCGGCGGGCGGACGCGGCCGGTCGCGCACTTCCGGGTGCCCGTTGACGGTCACGTCGGCAACATAGGTCAGAAGCTTCGTCGCGCGGTCCTGCCGGCGCTTGAAGTCGAACAGCGCCGGCGTCGTGTCGATGAACCGCGTCGTGTAGCGGTTCTCG
>CAYPYV010000158.1:0-7504 GCA_964414845.1 uncultured Devosia sp.
TCTATCAAGCGGCACTGCCTGATACACGAACTCTTCAATAGCCTTGATCGAGGTCTTAAGAGCTTGGGCTACCCTCAAATTTTGGTTTTCCTGTGTTTTTGTTGAGATATTGCAAAGCCAGAAAATCATACCGTTTATGTGCTTGCCTATCTGGTGGGCCTGCCGCTCGCGGTCGGCGCGTTCGTCGCGGGGCTGCTCTCGGCGGTAGGCACCGGCTACCTCAAGGACAATAGCCGCATCAAGGAAGACACGGCCATGGGCATTGTCTTCACCGGCATGTTCGCCTTCGGGCTCGTACTCTACTCGCGCATCGAGACAGACCAGCACCTGAACCATATCCTGTTCGGCGACATGCTTGGGGTCAGCTGGTCCGATGTGGGCGAAACCGCACTGATCGCCCTGCTCACCCTCGGAATCGTTGTCGCAAAGCGGCGGGATTTCCTGCTTTATGCCTTCGATCCACAGCATGCGCGCGCCATCGGCCTCAGGGTGCCGCTGTTGCACTATGGACTGCTTGCCATGCTGTCGGTGACGATTGTTGCGGCCTTGCAGGCCGTCGGCATCATACTCGTGGTGGCGATGCTGATTGCTCCGGGCGCCACGGCCTTCCTGCTGGCACGCCGGTTCGACACGATGCTGGCGATTTCTGCGGCGGTGGCAATCGGCTCCTCCATCACGGGAACACTGATTTCCTATGCCATCAACGCCGCGGCGGGCGCGTCGATCGTGCTGGTGCAAGCGGCGGTCTTCGTGGTCGCGCTGGTTCTCAAGGGTGGCCTCTTCCGGCGCCCGGCGTCGACGCAGACCTGAGGAACCATCCGGTCTTCAGGAAATGCAGCACCTGAAGGCGGATGTCGGGCCGCCGCATCATCAGGCTGTGCGAGGCTGGCAGAACCAGGTGATCGCGCATTCCCTCGAGCCGGGTAGCGTCCACGCTCACCCGCCCGTCATGCGGCTTGGGCAGGCAAAGCTGACCCAGCGGATAGGCCCACCCCGCGGTTCCGGCGATGATTCCGAGAGCAATGTCGGGCTTCCATGCGGGGATGGCTTGCTTGCGCGAAACCGCCAGTTCTTCGAGTGCCGGACCCATGATCATGCGTGACAGCGGCCATCGCGACGTGAGGTCCGCCACTTCGCTCCCCTGGTTGGGCGGCGCCAGCATGACGACCAGGCCGATGGCGCCAAGCTCCTCAGGCATAAGGACGCGTCCGATCAGCTGCCGCAGCACGATGCCGCCCATCGAGTGGGTGACGAAATGCACGCGCGAACTAACCTGCCATATCTGCTGGGAGGCCAGATCGTGCGCGACGGCCTCGGCCAATGCGGCAATCCCCAGCCGCGTCGATGGGTAGTCGACGGCGTAGGTGGCATAGCCAGCCTGCCGAAGTTCAAGCTCGAGACCCAGCAGACTTCGGGACGATCGACCCAGGCCATGCAGCAATACGACAGTCTCGCTCCGCTCGCGCATGCTATCGCTCTGCCTCAATCTCCTGACAGCGCGTCGGATGCGAGGCTCTTCGAGAGCTGCCGCTCGCGCCACCAGATATAGACACCCGACGCGATGACGATGGGCGCGCCGAGGAAGATCCAGCCATCGGGCGGCTGGCCGAAGACGAACCAGCTTGCAATGGTCATGTAGACGATCAGCGAATAGTTGAACGGAGCCAGTGTCGAAGCGGGCGCGAAGCGATGCGCGGTAACGATGGCCTGGTGCCCGAGCGTTGCGGCAGCGCCGATCATCAGGAACGGAATCCATTGATCGAGCCCCACCGGCCAGACCCAGCCGCCGAAGGCAAAGGGCACGAGACAGGCCGTCGCCACGGCCGACGCATAGAATTGCTGGGTATTGGTGGAATCGACCCCAGCCAGCTTGCGGGTCAGCAGGAAGTAGAGCGCGCTGAACGTCACCGCGACAAGCGATAGCAGCATGGCGGGATGAAAGGCATCGGTGCCGGGCCTGACGATGATCAGGACGCCGATGAACCCCACCACGATCGCCACCCAGCGCCGCCAGCCGACCTTTTCGCCAAGGAACGGGATCGACAGTGCGCAGAGGATCAGCGGCATCGTGAAGCCGATCGATGCCGTGATGGTGAGCGGAATGAAGGTCAGCGCGAAGAAGTTGCCGATGGTCGAGCCGAGCAGCGCCAGCCCGCGCGCCACTTCCAGCCAGGGGCGGCGCGTGGTGAGCGTCGCCCTGGGCGCACGCGGCACGGCAAGCGCACAGATGATGATGAACTGGCCAAGATAGCGGATGAACACCACTTCGATGGTGGGCATGCCCCGCTGGGTAAGCCACTTGGCGCAACTGTCGGTGACGCAGAAGCAGAAGAAGCCGAACAGCGCGAGCCCTATGCCGAGCAGTCGCCTGTCTTCGATCGGCTTGACGGCCGCCGACATCAGTCTTCCACCGGGGAGATGGTAACGGGCTTGTGGGTCTCGCGCTCGCGCCACCAGATATAGACACCCGAGCCGATGATGATCGGCGCGCCGAGGTAGAACCAGATGTCCGGTGGCTGCTGGAAGATCAGCCAGCTCGCAACCGCGAGGAGCAGCAATTCGGTATAGCTGAAGGGCGCGAGCACCGAGGGCGAGGCGAAGCGCAACGAAATGGTGTTGAGCTGGTGGGCGAGCATGCCCGCCACGCCGGCGATCAAGAAGGCGAACCAGGTTGCACCATCGGACGGCCAGACCCAATCCTGGAACGCGAAGGGGGTTATGCAGCCGAGCGAAATCAGCCCGGAATAAAGCTGTTGGGTCGTGGGGCCGTCGACGCCGGCGAGCTTGCGCGTGATGATCGAATAGAAGGCTGCGGCCAATGCTCCCGCAAGCGCGATCAGCGCAGCCGGGTGGAAGGCCTCGGTGCCGGGGCGGATGATGATCAGGATGCCGATGAAGCCGACGCCGACCGCCGCCCAGCGGTGTGGCCCGATCTTTTCGCCAAGCAGGGGCCCCGACAACGCGGTGACCATCAGCGGCATGGTGAACATCAGCGCACCGGTGACGGTAAGCGGCAGGAAACGCATCGCGAGGAAGTTGGCGACCGTGATGCCAAGGAGGCAAAGCCCGCGCAGCACTTCGAGCTTCCAGGCGCGGGTGCGAAAGATCCCGCGCTGCAGCGGGGCGATCAGCACAAGGATCAATACCACATGCACGAGATAGCGGATGAACACGATCTCGGTGACCGGAATGCCGGCCACCGACATGTATTTCGCCGACGTATCGAGCGTGGTGAAAAACAGCTGCGCCACGAGGAGGATGGCGATGCCGAGATTGCGGCGCTCCTCGACGGGCGCGATCTTCGTGCTCATGCAATAATCCGAAAGAGCCGCGCTAGGAGGGAGTCGCGGCTGGAATTTCACAAGAGAGCGGCCGGGAAGGCTTGTCAATCAGCCGAAGGTCAATTGACGAGTAAGCCCGGCCGCTTGTCTTGTGCTGGCCCTCAATAGGTCTCGCGGAGGTGGCTGACCTTTAGGCTTTCGGCAAGCGCCGATTTTGTCGCTAGGGCGCCCAAACGCGGGGTGAAGCTGAGCCGCGCCTCGCGGCCGGGCAAGAGCGTCAGCGCATTGTCGGAGAAATAGCCCGGCACATCGGTAGTGGCGGTGACGAAGAGCGCCGGCTGGTCGGTGGAGAGCACCAGCACCGGCGCCTCCTCGCTCCCCTCCCAGCGCGCGGATACTTTGGCCTTCGCGATATCGTAAGCCTTGTAGGCCTCGGGGAAGAAGTCGTTCTCGCCGAGGAGCTTGCCGTCCTCCGCCGTCCAGGCGAAAAAGAGGAACTCATTGGGCCTGAGGTCTGACTTCGCGATCGTCGCCGCGACGATGGCGCCACCCGGCTCGGTGGTGACGGTGAGGCTCCCGAGGGACCTAGTACCGCCCAGCGCGTTGACCGCCAGCACTTCGAGCCCAATGACGGACTTGTCCGGCGTGTCGTTGATGGCCCGGAGTTCGATGCCGCTCTCGCTTGGCACCGCCACGACATTGATGGGCAGGAAGAAGCGCTTCGCCATGTAATGCAGCAGCTTCCAGCCGCCGCCGTAATCGAGGCTGGACCAGCTCGCCACCGGGTAGATGTCGTTGATCTGCCAGTAGAGCGTGCCCATGCAGCGCGGCTTGGTGGAGCGCCAGTACTCGATGGCCGTCTTGATGGCGAGGCCCTGCTGCACCTGCGAGAGGAACACCATCTTCTCGAAGTCGGACGGGAAGCGGAAATAGCGCGTCATCGTCTCGATGATGCGGGTATTGCCGCCGACATTGCGCTGGTGGTTCTCCATCACCGGCGAGGACGGGTTGCGATCCTCGGGTGTGGTGAAGCTCTCGATCACCTTCATCGAGGTGAAGCTCTGGAAGCCAAATTCGGAGGCAAAGCGCGGGTTGGCCTTGCGATAGGCCGAGAAGTCCTTCGCCTCATGCCACACGCTCCAGTAATGCATGTCGCCGCGGGTATCGAGGTGCCAGCCATCGGCGAAATCCATGTAGCCGAGCGATGGCGAGGAGGGCCAGAAGCGGCGCGTCGGGTCTTCGTCATTGGCAATATTGCCCAGCATGGAATTCAGCCGGTCATAGTTGACGAGATAGAGGTCGCGGTTGGCCTTTGTCTCGGGGTACCAGGTGATCGAGCCGATGACCTCGTTGTCGCCACACCAGATGGCGATCGAGGCGTGATGCTGCAGGCGCCGCACCTGCTGGATGATCTCGGTTCGGACATTGTCGAGGAATTCGCGGTTCGACGGGTAGCTCATGCACGAGAACATGAAATCGTGCCAGACGAGCAGGCCGAGCTCGTCGCAGAGCTCGTAGAAATAGTCGGGCTCGTACTGCCCGCCGCCCCAGACGCGGATCATGTTCTGGTTCACCGCCTTGGCGCTTTCCAGCAGATCGCGAACCGACGCTGGCGTGATGCGGCTCGGCAGCGCATCGGCCGGGATCCAGTTTGAGCCGAAGCAGAAGATGTCGCGGCCATTGATGCGGCACTTGAAGGAGTGGTCGATCTCGTCCTTCTCGATCACCCAATCGAGCTGGCGGAGGCCGAGGCGGCGCGTGGTGCGTTCGCCGTCTAGCATCGTCCTGAAATCATAGAGATGCTGCTCGCCATGACCATTCGGCCACCAGAGGCGCGGGTTGTCGATGGTGATATTGTGGGTGAAGGCATTCTCGCCCGGCCGGACCACCAGCTTGTCGACGAGCTTCTGGCCAGCGATCTCGTGGGTGAGTTCAACCGAACCTTCAGCAAAGGCGAAAACGCGAGTCGTGATCGCGAGTTCGACGGAGTTCCTGCCGTGGCTCTGCACCACGGTGACACTTTCCTGCCGCGCGAGGCGCGAGCGGCGCAGCGCCATGCGGCCATAGACGCCCGTCGGCATCAGGCAGATGCCCCAGTCCCAGCCGGCATGGCAGGCGGCCTTGCGCACGAAGTTCATGTGCACGCCGGGCAGGCCGTTGGAGAGGTAGTTGTAGGTGAAGGGGATCGGGAAGGGGTGCGCGTCGGCACGGGCCTTGGCCACGTCCTTGGTGACGGCAAACGCGATGCGGAGATGGTTGCGCCCTGCCCTGACCTTGCCGGTCACGTCGAGGTCGTAGCGGACGAACTGGTTGTCGGTTTCGGCAATAGCCTCGCCATTGAGGAACACCGTGGCGATGGTGTCGACATTTTCGAGCGTCAGCGTCAGGTAGCCATCGATATCGGCGGGGGTCGCGTCGAACTCGCGCTCCACGGTCCAGGGCGTGTCGTGCACCCACATGACCGCCTGCTCGTTCGTGCCGAAATAAGGGTCGGGAATTTCCCCGGCAGCGAGGAGCGCGGAGTGCACGTCGCCCGGCAACGTGATCGGAAGCGTGCTGTTGCGCTTCGGCGACGAAAGGGTAAAGGCGCCCGAAAGGTCGAGCTCGGAATAGTGGGCGGCTTCGGTCATGGTCTCCTCCGGCCCGGCCTTTGCCGGACGTCGATTCGGGATCGAGGGCGGGCAGCGCCCGGGTCAATGCAATCGATTGCATAAACCGGGACCTTCTAGCCCGCTTCGTGCCCTTGCTCAACCGCAGAAAGCCTCGCAGCTGCTCAATGCCACTCCCCTGTTTCACGGAGCCATTCTCGAAAACTGTCTGATTTCGCTAAAGGATTCATTCATGTTGCAGGAAAACAACAAAGACCGAGGATTTAGTTCGAACCCTGATACAAATCTGCGGGCCTATGCTATTCAATAGCCATGTATGATTCATGGGGGGTACTGATGGCGTTGCTGACTCGACTTCTTGCTGCTGGTGCGGGCTGCATGATTGCAGCTTCTGCATATGCCGCTGATGCTCCGATGGCGCCCGAGCCTGTGGCGCCCGCCGGATATGACTGGGTCGGCGCGGTCGAGGCTGGCGGTTTGGCCCGCTACGCTGCGGAATATGACGGCGACGGCAATCTCGACTACGACGACATCGTCGGTGGTGCATACGGGTCGTTCTCGGCATGGAGCGGCTCCGACTCGATGATGTTCGGGTTCGACGGGTACCTCGAAGCCGTGGTGCTCGAGGGCGTGAGTGCTGATGACGATCTTACCCCGGCCTATATCGGGGCGCTCGGGGCTCACCTCGGCGCTGCTGTCGGGGATGGGTATCTGGGCGCCTTTGGCGCAGTGGGCTTCTACCCCGATGACGACGTCGAAGACGTGCTCGTCGGCTATGCCATCGGTATCGAGGGAACCGCGGATGCCGGGGATGCGACGCTGTTCGGCAGGGTCGGCTATGCCCTTGCTGGCAGCGATGAGTATAACGGTGACGACGATAGTTCCGACCTCGAGGGTATGGTCGGGCCGTTTGTCGAGGCCGGCGCCCTGTATGCCGTAAGTGATGAACTCGCGATCCTGCTCTCGGCTGGAGTTGGATACAGCGCCGATTTCGACAATAATGATGATCCGGGCGGTTATGCGGTGTGGGCAGCAAAGCTGGCTTATGCTCTGCCGACGGACACGCCGCTCAACATGACCGCGGCCTATGAAGGCTTCTACTCGATGACCCAGTTGGACAATGACGACGCCATTGAGCATTCCCTGAAGGTCGGTCTGTCGGTTCCGTTCGGCAATGAGACGGCCGCAGGCTCGCTCAACCCGCTCGCGACAAGCGTGGCGCCGTTCCGCGGCGGATATGCTTCCGACTCTCTGTGAGTTTGTTCAGCAATTGAGACATGGAAGGGCCCTCGCGGGCCCTTCTTCGTTTCTGGCCGGTATTGGTGACTGCTCAAGCCGGTCATGGTGACATTGGTGTACAAGGTGCGGAAGCAGGTCCGGCCCGTGGCGCCCAGCCTGAAGAGCATGGCAAGGCGTCAGCCGCGCTTCCAGGCGGCGTAGAGGCTCCCAGCGCGCGCGCCAGAGCGGCAATAGCCCAGTACCGGGCGCGGCAGTGCCTGCATGGCATCGGCAAAACGCTGGAAGTTGGATTGCGTAAGCCCGCCTGCTACCGGCACATGCACGATCTGCAAGCCGTTGCGCTCCGCTTCCGCTGCAATCGTCGCAAAGCTCGGC
>CAYPYV010000159.1:0-7459 GCA_964414845.1 uncultured Devosia sp.
GCACATAGGCTGCAACCTGCAGATAGGCATATCTAGCGAGGTTGAAATATGTGTAGTGGAAGTACAGCCGGAAGTAGTTCCGCTGCACATTTGCAAATAGCTGGCGGAATGTGGGCGGGCTGGCGCGGTCCGCCTGGTCCTCGCCATAGACCAACTCCTTGCGGAGGGCCGCTTCAACTTTCTGATTGTCGAAGTTGAGCCCTGGTAACCGGATACCGACCAGCCAGAGCATTACGGTACCAAAGGCTGCGACGACAAGGGACACCCAAACAAGGCTACCGGGAACTGCGCCTATGAAGGGTAGTTCCGAAACATTGGCTGACAGCTCCCAAAGGATCGGAAGAAACACCACAAGCGTAATCACCGAGGATACGAAGCTGGTGCCCAGATCCTCGACGATCGAAGCGAAGCGCATCGTATCTTCCTGCACGCGTTGCGCGGCGCCTTCAGTGTCACGCAGGTTCTGCCAATAGGCCATGTAGTAGAAGGTCATCGCCTTGCGCCAGCGGAACACGTAGTGCGAGGTGAAAAAGGCGAGCAAAACCAGGAAGATGATGTTCGGCAATAGCACCGCGATAATCTGGATGACATAGGGCCAGTACTCTTCCGGCGAGACGGATTTTGGCTGGCTGAGCGCCTTCTGAACGACGTTGAAGAAGCCGCCTTGCCAATCATTGACCCAGGCATCGATCTGTACCTGTCCATAGACGGACAACATCAGTCCAGCTGTACCGACGACGCTCCACCAGTACCATTCGTTGCGGCCATAGAAGAACCAGAAGGCGCAGAACAGCACCGTCACCATCAGGATATACTGGTACTCCCAGATCTTGGCGCCGTTGAGGAAGTTGGGATCCTCGACAACGCAGTTGGCCGCTGCGGTTGCTGTGCCAGCAGGTGCGGCGCTTTCGGTTGAGGCAGGTGCGTTCGGGTTGGTGGCTTCGGCTCCTGCGGCAGCTGACGAAGCCGCATCGGTCGATGCCGTGCCGCTATCGGCAGCAGCGCCGGGAGCCGATGGCGGTGTTGCGTCAGGCGCACAGATGGCTGGGGCAAGGAATCGATCGATACTGACCACCGAACGGATCGGTCCGCCGATGACAAAGAAGAGCAAGATGGCTCCGAGCGTCACCGCTATTGCCGATAGGAAGAACAGCTTGGGATTGGGGAAGAAAGAGCGGAACACGAGCGACTCCGAGGCTCCGGATTGTGACGGCCATGTAACTGCTGAAATCCCGGCAAAACAAGGAAGAGCTCTCGACCTTTCTAAGAGTTAATCGGGACCCGAACGAATTGCCTGCCTGCATGGGCGCGAACGTGCTTTCCGCCGGGCTCCGGAGGCGCTATCAGCATCGGCCATGAACGAAATGCTTGCGCCAGACCAGATTGCCGACGCCGAGGACCTTGCGGGCGCGCACCCGCTGTTCCGCGACGCGCCGCGCTCAGTGGAATTCAACAAGCTGAGGAAGCGACTGATCCGCCAGATGCGCGAGGCGATCGAGACCTTCGGCATGGCGCGGCCGGGCGAGCGCTGGCTGGTGGCGATTTCGGGTGGCAAGGACAGCTATGGCATGCTGGCACTGCTGCTCGACCTGAAATGGCGCGGGCTGCTGCCGGTAGAGCTTCTGGCCTGCAACCTCGACCAGGGGCAGCCGAACTTCCCAAAGCACATCCTGCCGGACTGGCTGACCAAGCATGGCATCGCGCACCGGATCGAGTATCGCGACACCTATTCGATCGTGACCGACAAGCTGAAACCGGGCGCGACCTATTGCTCACTCTGCTCGCGGCTGAGGCGCGGCCACCTTTACCGCATCGCGCGGGAGGAAGGCTGCTCGGCACTGGTGCTCGGCCATCACCGCGAGGATAGCCTCGAAACCTTCTTCATGAACCTCTTCCACGGCGCGAAGCTTTCGGCCATGCCGGCGCGGCTGATGAACGACGAGGGCGATGTCGAGGTGCTGAGGCCGATGATCTGGTGCGCCGAGCCCGACCTCGCCAAGTTCGCCGAGGCGATGCAGTTCCCGATCATCCCATGCGATCTCTGCGGATCGCAGGAGGGGCTCGAGCGCAACGCCATGAAGGCGATGCTCGACGATATCGAAAAGCGCATGCCCGGTCGCAAGGATGTCATGATAAAGGCGCTCGGTAACGTGCGGGCGAGCCATCTGCTCGACCCCAAGCTGTTCGATTTCCTGTCGCTCACCAGGGAAAGCTGAGCCCATCCCGCCTGCGCGCCGCACAATCCGGAGACGCCCATGCCTGCCATAGATATCGTCGCCCTGGCCAATATCCTGAGGGATGCGGCCAAGGCCGAGATTCTGCCGCGGTTCCGTAACCTCGGCGCCGGCATGGTGCACCAGAAGACCGAGGCCATCGACCTCGTGACGGAGGCCGATACCGAGGCGGAGCGCCGGATCAAGGCCGATGTGGCGCTTCTGGCGCCGGGGGCGCTGTTCGTGGGCGAGGAATCGGTCGCGGCGCGGCCGGCACTGCTCGACGAACTCGATGACGCTGATCTCGCCGTGGTGGTCGACCCTGTCGATGGCACCGCGAACTTTGCCGCCGGGCTGCCGCTCTTTGCGGTGATGGCGGCGGTGGTGAGCAAGGGCGAGACAGTGGCCGGCATCATCTATGACCCCATGGGCGACGACTGGGTGCTGGCGGAAAAGGGCGGCGGTGCGTGGCTGCGCCGGCCGGATGGTTCGGCGCGACGCCTGCAGGTAGCAAAGGCGCCGAGCCTCGACCAGCTGGTGGGCCATGTGTCGGTGACTTTCCTGCCGCCCGCGCGGAAGCCGGACATCATGCGCAACCTCTCGAAGGTGCGCGTGGTGGCGAACTATCGGGTCGCCGGGCACGACTACCGGACCTTTTCGTCAGGGCATTCGCATTTCGTGGTGTTCAACAAGCTGATGCCATGGGATCACCTCGCCGGCACGCTGATCAGCGCCGAGGCTGGTGCGCATGTCCGCCGCTTCGATGGCTCGGAATACCTTCCGCGCCACCGCGAGGGTGGGCTGATCATCACTCCGGATCCGGACACCTGGGCGCTGCTGCGCCGCGAGGTGTTTACGGTCTAGTGAAATGCTGGGCGGCGCCTCAGTGCGCGGCGGCGTCCGGGCCCGGGTCGGCATGGGCCTGGCCTGAACCGAAGAGCCGGCCATTCTCGGCAACAAGCACGCAGACGAGGCTCGTCGCGCCCATGACGAAGTAGCCGGTCGCTACAGGTGTCAGCGTGCCGTTGAACATCTGCCCGAACAGGGTGCCCAGCAGTGCGCCGCCCACGGTCTGGATAAAGCCGAAGACCGACGCGGCCGTGCCGGCGACGGCGCCGAGGGGCTCCATCGAGAGCGAATTCATGTTGGAGGCGGCCCATCCGAACATGAACTGGATGACCAGCAGCAGAACGAAGAAGCCCCAGAACGGGATCGACATCACCAGCGAGAGAGCCAGAAGCAGCAGCGCCATCGACACATAGACGATGAGCGCCAGGTGGCTGAGACGCCGCATGCCGAAGCGCCGCACGATGCGGGAGTTCAGGAACGACGATATGGCCATTGTCGCTGCCATGCCGGCAAAGGCAATGGGGAAGAGCGGGCCCAGCCCATAGATATCGACGAATATCTGCTGGCTGGTGGTGATGAAGCTGAACATTGCTCCGTACAGGAACATGCCCGCGAGCCCGTAACTCAGCGCCACGCGGTTGGTGAGCACGATCTTGAAGCCCTGGGTCACGGAGGCGAGGGTAAAGGGCCGGCGCTTGTCCTCGCTCAGCGTTTCAGGCAGCCGGAAGAAGCTCCAGGTGCCGAAGGCGAGCGCCAGCGCGGCCATGAAGATGAAAATGGTCTGCCAGGGGCCGGTCAGCAGCAGCACCTGCCCGACGCTCGGCGCGATGATGGGGATGACCATGAAGACCATGAAGGTGAGCGACATCACCTCGGCCATCTCGCGGCCGGAAAAGCGATCGCGCACCACCGAGGTCGCGATGACGCGCGTCGACGCGGCGCCGATGCCTTGAATGAAGCGACAGGCCAGCAAGGTGCCGAAATTGGGCGCGACGATTGCCGCCAGTGCCGCCACGACATAGATCGCCAGCCCAAACAGCAGCGGTGCGCGGCGGCCATAGCGGTCGGACAGGGGACCGAAGAGCAGCTGCGCGCCGCCAAAGCCGAGCATGTAGACGCCAACGACGAATTGCCGTTCGTTCTCGTGGCTGATGCCCAGTGCCTCGCCCATATAGGGCAGGGCAGGCAGCATGACGTCGATGGCGAGGGCGTTGAGCGACATGATCGCCGCAAGGAGGGCGATGAATTCGACGCGGGACAGCACCCGCGTCGCGTGGGGGGCATTTGGCATGCAACAGGGCTCGAAAACATGGGCGCGCGACAGGGCGCGCAGAGGATGATCCGCCACGATGCGCCCGGCCCGCAGATTATGCAACCCGCAACACGCCCGCTGTGGATCGGGACCTGATCAGGCCGCGGCGGGTGCGGTGAATCCGAGGCTGGGCCGCTCGCGGATCGGCAGATGCAGGGCCGCGGAGCCAAGACCGAGCAGGATGCCGAGATACCACACGAGGCTGTAGGACCCGGTATGGTCATAGACATAGCCGCCCAGCCATACGCCGAGGAACGAGCCCAGCTGGTGGCTGAGGAAGGCAATGCCATAGAGCATGCCCATGTAGCGGGCGCCAAAGAACACGCTGACCAGCCCGGCGGTCAGCGGCACGGTGGACAGCCAGAGCAGCCCCATCGCCGCGGCAAATACGAAGGCCGTGACCTCGGTGACCGGCAGGAAGACGAATAGCCCGAAGGCGACGGCGCGACTGAGATAGATCGTCGCGAGTAGCATCTGCTTCGGCAGCCGGCCGCCGAGCCAGCCGGCAGTCAGCGAGCCGACGATGTTGAACAGCCCGATCACCGCGATCGACCAGCTGCCGACCTCGGGCGAGAGCCCGCATTCGACGAGATAGGCCGGCATATGGACATTGATGAAGGCGATATGGAAGCCGCAGACGAAGAAGCCGACGACAAGCAGGCGGTAGGAATTGTGCCGCCATGCCCGCTGCAGCGTCTCCCGGAAACCGAGGCTCACTTCGCCCGCCACATGGGTGGACTTGCCGCGCAGCGCGAAGGTGAGCGGCACGACCAGCGCAAGAATAAGGGCGAACCAGATCAGCGCCTGCTGCCAGCCGAAAGCCGAGATGAAGCCCTGGCCCACCGGCGCGAACAGGAACTGCCCGAAAGACGAAGCCGCGGTGGCGACGCCGAAGATCAGGCTGCGCTTCTGCTGTGGAACGTTCCGGCCGAACGCCGCCATGACGATGGAGAAGGATGAGGTGGCAATGCCGATCCCGGTCACGATTCCAGCCGAAAGCGTCAGCATCCCCGCGCCATCGGAGAACGCCATGCCGAGAAGACCGAGCGCATAGACCACGAGGCCCACGACAAGGACCTTGGCGGTACCGAACCGGTCTGCCAACCCGCCGACGAAGGGCTGCGCGATACCCCAAGCGAGGTTCTGGATGGCCATGGCCATGCCCCAGCTCTCGCGGGAGATGCCGAGATCGGATGACATCGGCAAGGTGAAGAGACCCAGGCTGGTGCGAAGGCCATTTGTTACCGCCGCGATCACGCAGCCCGCCACGATCAGCACAAGCAGTGGAATGGCGATAGAACGGGCCGGGGCGGTGGGGGCAGCACTGGTCACTTGTGGCATCCTTTCCATCTCAGCTAACTCGGGCGCAGCAGGTGGGGAAACGAAAATCGGTGATAGCCTCATCACCGCTGCCGATACCTTGATGTGGATCATGCACCCCGCGCATGCCCCGTTTGCTGGTGTTGACCGTAGAGGAGGGCGGACTATCTAAGGTGCAATTGGAGCCGCGCCATGATCCGCCACATCGTCTTCTTCACCGCCAAGCCTGAAAAAGTCGATGCCGTAGTCGAAGGGCTGCGCCTCCTGGCACAGATTCCGCATGCGTTGCACTTCGAAGTGTCGCGCAATGCCAAGGTCGACCAGATCGCCAACGATGTAGATGTGGTGGTCTATGCCGAGTTTGCGGACGAAGCCGCTCTGGCGGCCTACAAGGCGCATCCGCTCTACGCCGAGGCAACGCGGCGGGTTCGGCCGCTGAGGGAAAGCCGGTATGCGGCGGATTTCACCGCAATACCCGCAGCGAATGTGATGCGACGCTCGGCCTGACCGGCAGCGTCGCACTCCGATTCGCCTGATCGAACAGTGATGGACGATCAAGCGTCCTGCTTGACCGCGATGCCCTTTTCCGAGAGGTGCGACTGCAGCTCACCGGCCTGGAACATTTCGGTGACGATATCGGCGCCGCCGACGAACTCGCCCTTTACGTAAAGCTGCGGGATTGTCGGCCAGTTGGTATAGGCCTTGATGCCTTCACGCAGTTCCTGGCTCTCCAGTACATTGGCGCTCTTGTACTCGACCCCGAGGTAATCGAGGATCTGCACGACGCGGCCGGAGAAGCCGCACATCGGGAAATCGGGCGTGCCCTTCATGTAGAGGAACACGTCATTACCCTTCACCTGCTGGTCGATCAGCGCGTTGATGTCGCTCATGGGAATACCTTTCGTGGCCGACGGGAAAAGGCCGTCGCTTTGCGGCACTAGATAATCCCGCAAGCGGGCACTGTCGAGGCCTACATCGGCCGCAGGCGATGGACTGGCCATCCGGTCAGGTGATCCGCAGATACATGCCGATCGATGCTGGGGCGGTCGGCGCGAAGCCAAATTGCGCATAGAGCCGGTGTGCTTCGCCGTCAGCGATAAGGCTGACATAGGCCGTGGGAGGCGCATTGGCCTTGAGCCATTCGACCAGCGCGCCGACGACCAGCTTGCCAAGGCCGCGTCCCTGATGGGCGGGCAGCACGGCGATGTCAGTGACCTGGAAGGCGGTTCCACCATCGCCGATGATCCGGCCCATGCCGACCACCTCGCCGCGATGCTCGACCACCACCGCATGCAGCGAGTTGGGCAGACCGCGCGCGGCTGCTTCCTCGCTCTTGCCGCTCAGGCCACATGACGCCCTGAGAGTCCGGTAGGTGGTGCTGTCCGGAATGCGCGCAATGAGGGTGTAGTCGCTCGCCAACTCAGTTAATCCTTGCCTTGATCCAGGGGTGTTCCGCGGCGTCGGCGAAGGAGGTGAAGTGCACGGCTTCCCAGCCATGCGCTCGCGCTGCCCGCACGATGTCTTCCCGGTCATCGAAGAACAGGGGTGGCTCTCGCTGTGGACCTAGGGTGTTGCTGACCCATTCAAAATAGGCGCGGGACGGCTTTGCGTGCCCGACGCGTGCGGAGTGAAACATATCCTCGAAGATATCGCCGAGCTTGAGGGTCTGCCAGATCCACTGCGCGCGCATGTGCTCCTGGTTCGTGGCGAGGAACAACCTCACGTCCGGAGCTTTGCCCAGTCGCCGCACCAGATCAACCACCGC
>CAYPYV010000160.1:0-7434 GCA_964414845.1 uncultured Devosia sp.
CGCCCATGCCGAACTCGCGGCCGACGCAAAGGGCGGCAGCGTCCTCACGGTTCCGATCTTCATTGTCGATGCTTACGAAGGCGCGTTCGTGTTCGAGCGCTCGAGCGGCGCCACCTTCGATGCGGAAACGATCACCCAGCTATCTGCGGCGGTGGCTGCCACAGGGCCGGTTCTGTATGAGAAACGGCTCAACGACCGCTGGCTGATCGTCAAGGCCTGGGACGCGACCATTCTGCAACTGCGCCGGCTGCTCGGGCCTGGATATCTGGGACGCAAGCTCGCGGCACTCATCGTGCTCGCCGTGGTTGCGACGTTGAGTTTCTGGACTGAAACCTTTCACGTCGTCGCCAATGCCCAACTTGAGCCTGTCGAGCGCAGGGCAATTGTCTCGTCATATGATGGCTATGTTCATTCCGCGAAGGCACGAGCAGGCGATGTGGTGAAGGCCGGCGACGAACTCGCCGCGCTGGAGGACCGTGAGCTCAATCTCGAGCGCCTCCGCTGGGTTACAGAAAAGCAGCAGCACCAGTACGAGTATGACCGTGCTCTCGCCGCGCGAGACCTGGCGAACATCAATGTCGTGAAGGCGCAAATCGAGCAGGCCGATGCCCAGATTGCGCTCATAGACGAGCAGATTTCGCGCACGGTGCTCACCTCTCCCTTCGATGGGCTGGTGGTAAGGGGCGATCTGACACAGCGCATCGGCGCTTCAGTCAGCCGCGGGGAAACGTTGTTCGAACTCTCGCCGCTGTCTCGCTATCGCGTCGTCGCCGATGTGGGCGAGCGGGACATTGCGCGGCTTGCGCCAGGGCAGACGGGCGAGGTGGTGTTCGCCGCCTTGCCGGATCAGCCCATACCTATCGTGATAGACCGCATCACACCCGTGGCGTCGGAGGAGCAGGGGCAGTCGGGCTTCCGTGTAGAGGCTTCGCTGTCGGGCGATGTCGAGCGGCTTCGCCCCGGCATGACCGGCGTGGCGCGAATTGAGCTCGACAGGCAGCCGCTGATTGCCATCTGGACGCGTCCGTTCCTGGATTGGCTCGGCCTGCTCTGGTGGCGCATTTTGCCGTAAGCGAGCGCAACCGTGTCCTACTCGCTGCTTTCATCGTCGTGGTATCGCGTTGCGCAGTTGAAGCCGCGTCTGCGTGAGCAGGCGATCATTCACCGGCAGCGCTTTCGCAAGACCGTCTGGTATGTGCTCGAGGATCGGCAGAATGGCAAGTTCCACCGGTTGTCGGCCGGCGCCAACCTCGCCGTCGCACTCATGGACGGCCGACGGACCATGGAAGAGATCTGGGATGGGGTTGGCCAGCGGGCCGGCAACGATCCGCCGACTCAGGATGAGATCATTCTGCTGCTGTCGCAGTTGCACAGTTCCGATCTGCTCCAGGGGGAACTGCCGCCGGACCTTGCGGAGCTGGCCGAGCGGGCCGAAAAGACGGCGCGCAGCAACGTTGTCAGCAGGCTGAAGAACCCGCTCGCATTGCGAATTCCCGTATGGGACCCGGATCGCTTTCTCGATGCGACCGTGTTTCTGGCGCGGCCCTTCTTCAATTGGTTCGGCCTCGCCGTCTGGGTCGCGCTCTGCGTCGTGGGTATTGTCCTTGCAGCGCAGAACTGGGGGCAGCTGCAGGTGGCGGCCTCGTCGCAACTGCTGAATGCGGGCAATCTTGCCCTCATCGCGCTCACATATCCCGTCATCAAGGCCTTGCACGAGGCGGGGCACGCCTACGCAACGAAGGTTTTTGGCGGCCATGTGCATGAATTCGGCTTCATGCTGCTCATCCTAGTGCCGGCGCCTTATGTCGATGCGACTGCGGCCACCGCGTTCGCCAACAAATGGCAGCGGATTGTGGTCAGTGCGGCGGGGATCATGGTGGAAACCGGCCTCGCCGCGCTCGCCATGCTGTTCTGGCTGAACGCCGAACCCGGCCTGGCGAAAGAGATGGCTTTCAATGTTATGTTGATCGGTGGCGTCTCGACGCTGCTTTTCAACGGGAACCCGCTGCTGCGTTTCGATGGCTATTACGTATTGGCGGATTTTCTCGAGATTCCGAACCTCGGTACACGCGCGAACAAGTACTTTTTCTACCTCATCCAGCGCTATGCCTTTGGCCTGCGCTTTGCCGACAACCCGTCGCATGAGCGCAGCGAGCGCAAATGGCTGTTCACCTATGCCATCGCGTCGTTTGCCTATCGCGTGGTGTTGAGCCTTTCGATCGCCATGCTCGTGGCGACCCGCCTGTTCTTCGTCGGCGCGGCGCTTGCATTGCTTACTCTTTTCACCACGTTCGTGATGCCGCTGCTCAAGGGCATCAAGTACCTGTTCACGTCGCCGTCCTTGAGGACTGATCGCCGGCGTGCCCTCACGGTCACTGGCACGGTCATCGCGGGGTTGTTCGTCTTGTTCGGCGTGCTTCCCCTTCCTTATGCCACCGTTGCCCAGGGTATCGTCTGGCTGCCGGGCGAGGCCGAGATCCGTGCCGGGGCTGCTGGCGTCGTGACCAATGTCGTGTCCGACGCCCCTGACGGCGTTGCCGCCGGCACACCGCTTGTGACGCTCGAGGATCCCGGTATTGCCGCGCGGCTTCGCGTCATCGATGCACGCATCGCTGAACTCAATGCCCGCTACCAGGCGACCCAGTTCGCCAACCGTGTGCAGGCCGCGCAGATCCTGCAGCAGCGGGATCATCTGGAAGCCCAGAAGGCGGACCTGATCGAGCGACAGAGCCAACTCGTTGCCACGGCGCCAGCGAAGGGACATTTCGTGCCACTCGCCGACAATGTTGGCGGCAGCTTTATCCAGCAGGGCAGGTTGCTTGGCTACCTTCTCACCGACGCTGAGCCCGTCGTCAGGGTGGTCGTCCCCCAGTCGGAGGTCGACCTCGTGCGCGCCGCGACGGACGGTATCGAGGTCCGCTACTCCTTCGCACCGGACCGGACTGTTGCCGGCCGGATCATCCGAGAGGTCCCGACGGGGCAGAATGATCTTCCGAGCCTCGCGCTCGCGGAGCGGGCAGGGGGCGATATTCCGATAGGCCACAACGCCGACGGTACCCCGGTCGCGCTCGAGCGCATCTTCATCATAGATGTGGCGACCGAGCGCCTCCCGCACGAACTGCCCTATGGCGCGCGCGCCTATGTCCGCTTCACCCATGCCCCCGAGCCACTCTTCCAGCGCATCGTGCGTTCCGTCCGCCAGACGCTGCTTCGGGTTTTCGGTGTCTAGCCATGGCGAGTGACCTTGGTCGCGCTCCACCTCTGCATCCCTATCAGTTCGTCCGGCACAAGGAGCCGACGGGGCTCGACAAGGTCGCAAGGCTGATCTGGGAGCGCATCGATCTGCTGGCTGCGCGCAGGCACCTCGTCTCTCTCCGTCGTACCGTGCGACGGGCCGGCAAGCTCGAACAGCACTTCTCGGCCCTCGACGACCAGGCCCTCGACGCGCTTGCGAAGGATATTGGCGGGCGCCTCCGGCGGCATGGCATTGCTCATCGCGGCCTCCTCGGGGAAACCCTCGCCTACCTGCGCGAAATGACGCGGCGGACCCTGGGCCGCCGTGCCTATGACGTGCAGCTTCTGGGCGCCGCCACGCTGCTCTCTGGGCATATTGCTGAAATGGCCACCGGCGAGGGCAAGACGATGACGGCGGCAATGGCTGCGGCCCTCAACGCCATGGCGGGCCGACCGGTGCATGTGGTGACGGTGAACGACTATCTGGCCGAGCGCGACGCCGAGCTGGGCCGGCCGCTTTTCGATCGGCTCGGCTTCAGTCTGGGCATCATTGTCGGTGGGCAGGAGCTGCATGAACGGCAAGCCATCTACGCGGCCGATATCGTCTATTGCACCAACAAGGAACTTGCCTTCGACGCTCTTCGAGACCGACTTGTGCTCGGCGATCGCGACGGCGATACCCGCTTGCGGCTCGATGCCTTGCGCGTCGATGGCAGCCTTGGAGCCGAGCTGCGGCTCCGAGGGCTCAATGCCGCCATCGTCGATGAAGCTGACAGTGTGCTCGTCGACGAGGCGCGGACGCCGCTGATCATTTCGCGCACCGTGCCGGCGCCGTTCGACAGTGCAGCGGGCGAAGAGGCACTGGAGCTCGCGGCCACCATGCGGCGTGGTGCTGATTTCGACATTCACGGAACAGAGCGTCGCGTTTCGCTGACAGAGGAAGGTCGCGCCATCGTGGCAGAGTTTGCCGAGGGCAGGGGGAGCGAGTGGCGCGGTGTCATTCGCCGTGAAGAACTCGTCCGCCAGGCCCTGACGGCGCTGTTCCTGTTCGAGCGCGACAAGCACTACATGCTCAAAGACGACAAGGTCGTCATCGTCGACGAGCATACCGGGCGCGCCATGCCGGACCGTAGCTGGAGCGACGGTCTGCACCAGCTCATCGAACTCAAGGAAGGTCTCGAGCCGTCGCGGGCAAGGCAGACCCTTGCGCGGATGACCTACCAGCGCTTGTTCAGAAGATACAGCAATGTCGGGGGCCTGACCGGAACGGCTAGCCAGGTGGCTGCCGAACTGCGCCACGTCTACGGCCTTGCTGTCGTGCCCATTCCCACGCACCGTAAGGTGCAGCGGCGTCACGTTCGCGCACGTGTCCTTGCCACTCCCGACAAGCACATGCGTGCGGTCATCGAGCGGGTCGGCCAGCTGCATCGACGCGGGGCGCCCGTGCTGATCGGAACCCGTACCGTGGCCTCTTCCGTCGAGGTAAGTCGCCGCCTCACCGAGGCCGGGCTTCCGCATGCCGTGCTCAACGCGAGGCAGGATTCCGAAGAGGCCGACATCGTGGCGCGCGCCGGCAATGTTGGCGCCATTACCGTGGCGACGAACATGGCAGGCCGGGGGACCGACATTCAGCTCGGAGAGGGCGTTGAGGCACTCGGGGGGCTGCATGTCGTGATGATTGAGCGACAGGAGGCCCGTCGCATCGATCGACAATTGGCGGGGCGGGCCGGCAGGCAGGGGCAGCCGGGGCAGTTCGAGCCGATCCTTTGCCTCGATGACGGAATCCTGGTCGAGGCGGGTGGTCTCGTCTGGCGCGCAGTGGCAAGGGTCGGGGTGTCGCTGGGGCAGGGGTGGCTTGCAGCCCTCGCCATCGACCGCGCCCAGATGCGGCTTGAGCGCAGCCACGCCGCAATGCGCAAGCAACTGCTGCAGACCGATGTGCAGCAGGCCAAGTCACTGGCATTTGCCGGACGGCAGGAGTGACAGCGGCCTCCGGTTCTCGCGACGCCGCCTGTGGGTGGCGATCGGGTCCGTGGATGGCCAGTCAGGCTGAACCTTCCGTGGCAGCCTGGCGTCATGATGCGGTGTCGAGCGAGACGCGGCAGGCTCCGGGGGGAGTGAGGGCTCGGCTAGGTCCTACGTAATCGGGTCAGGTCGGCACTTCTGATCAAGACCTCTGCTTCGCCTGTACTGTTGCCGTATCGTTTTTCTTGCGGGGCGCGGTTTCGCGAGACTTGAGAAAACTCTCAAGGTCGGCATCGGCAATGCGCCAGCCCTTCCCGATATCGATGGCCCTGAGCTCTCCGCTCTTGATCCAATGCCTGACCGTCGCCTCGGCAACCTCCAGACGGTCGGCGAGCTTCTGTACGGTCTGATACCGGTCTTGTGGCATTCAGCACCCCACGCTTCAGTATGCTCCAGAATAGTTCCGTTTCGTCAAAGATGATTGATTCAGGTCAATCTTGCGGCGCTGCTTCTCTGGCAGTCTCGATGGCACTCGGGCGCTCACCGCCTGGGAACAAGCCATTGAGTGGAGCAGCCGACATGTCGCACATCCGTCTCGCCTACATGCCCTTGGCAACCTATCCAGAAGCGGTCGAAGACGCTGCAGTCAAAGCCGTAATCGGCTTTGCTGCCTCTATCGGTTGTGCCCTTCATGTCAAGGCATTCGCCGTCGACATTCCGCGAGTATCTTCAGGACTGGGCGACTACCTGATCAACATTCCTGGACTCATCCAGGCCGCCGAGGAGCGCAGCAAAGCCGAATGTGGGCGCCTGCAGGATCTGGTCAACGAGGTATCGGCGTCGCAACTGAAGGCGCATTGTACGACCCAGACGGTGTCCTTGGGCGCAGTTTTTGACTCCGCCGCTGCCGAAGCCCGGTACTGCGACCTCACGCTTCTGCCGTGGTCTGCTGATACAGGCGCTGTCCAGGACATAGTCGAGGCTGTCGTTTTTGGCTCAGGCCGGCCTGCTATCCTTGTTCCTCCCAGCGCACGTCCCGCTCCCATTAGCCATATCGCGATTGCCTGGGACGGCAGCCGCGTTGCCGCGCGCGCGCTGGGCGACGCCTTGGCTCTGCTTGGAGAAGGCGGGCACATCACCGTTCTGACGGTCGTGGACGAGAAGCCCCTGGGCGGACCGAATCTGGCTGGCGTTCTCGCCTCGTGGCTGGAAAAGCGCGGGTTCAGCGCCACGCCCGTGGAGGTCGCGCTGGGCAGGAGGACTGTTTCGGAGGCCTTGCAGCAGGCCGCGCTTTCGACCGGCAGCCAACTCCTTGCGATGGGGGGCTTCGGCCATTCGCGTCTTCGCGATTTCGTCCTTGGCGGTGCCACGAAGGGGGTTCTCGAGCACCTGCATCTTCCGGTCCTGCTCTCACACTGATCGGACAACCAGCAGAAACAAGTCATGACTGAAGCGCTTTCAGGACAAGTTGCGTGACTATTCCGGTTCGAAAGCGCGCCCAAACAAAAGCTTGGGTCATTTCGACGTTTCAGGCGAAAGACGAAATGGTCTAGGCCCACCAGCAGGCTCAGTGACGTCTCGCGACAACCACGCTGGCGGCATCCAGTCCATGAAGCGTCGGCCACGGTGCCGCGGGGAGCTCGGAGGCTCCCCAAAGCGGCTATGGGACGGCCTAACGTTACGTCAAGCCCGGGTCGGGGTGGCGAGGGAGGTCTTCACCCCCTGCGAGCTGGTGTGATGAGGGGGCCTGAGGCAGCCTTTTGCGCCGATGGGTGCGGCAGTGCGAAGCCGCAAGTCAGTGGTCAAGCGGCGCAACTGCCGGGTCGGACAATCCACTGCAGCGGATGCCAAGCGTAGTAAGGAAACCGCGATTTCCGAAGGCTTTCTGGGGGTGTTGGCGCGCCCAAGGGGAATCGAACCCCTGTTTTCGCCGTGAGAGGGCGACGTCCTGACCGCTAGACGATGGGCGCAACGGGACTGCTCATATTGCTACGGACCGGTTCCGTCAAGTGCAGGGGATGCAATGTGGCGAGAAGTTTTCGGCCGGACTTGATGATGACCGTCCGGCCCATGACACGGGCAGCACATGAGCAAACAGCGCTGAAAGAGGCCGGTCCGCAGGGGGTGGCGCCGTACCGCGCTAACCCCGTGCACGCATGAGCGCTGTGGAATTCATTTGATGGCCTTTGATGGGGTGTTTGGGTTTTGGCCGGGGGTATAGGCGGCTGGTTGGGT
>CAYPYV010000161.1:0-7378 GCA_964414845.1 uncultured Devosia sp.
GATCATCGACTTCAACCGCCAGAGCCTCGACGGTGTGGTGCGCGAAGGACTGTATGACCGCATAGAAGCGATCTTCGCCGCCTTCGGCTGGCGCGTCGTGACGCTGAAATATGGCGCGCAGCAGCGCCGCGCCTTCGCCGAACCGGGCGGCGAGGCGCTGAAGGCCTTCATCGACCGCTGCCCCAACGATCTCTATTCGGCGCTGATGTTCCAGGGCGGGGCGGCATGGCGCGCCCGGCTGGAAGACGAGATCGGTGACCAAGGGCCGACTTCGGCGCTGATCGCCCGCCGCTCCGACGACGACCTGGCGGAGCTGATGGCCAATCTCGGCGGCCATTGCGTCGAGAGCCTCCATGAGCAGTTCGCGGCCGAAACCTCCGACCAGCCCACGGTGTTCATCGCCTATACGGTGAAGGGCTGGGGCACGCCACTTGCCGGCCACAAGGACAACCATGCGGGACAGATGACCGCCGCGCAGATGGAGCTGCTGCGCAGCCGCCATGCGATAAGGCCGGGGTTCGAGTGGGAGAAATTCGAGGGGCTCGCGGACGCCACGCTCGCCGAGCATGCGCTCGCGGCCGCGCCGTTCAATACGCCCGAGAGCCGGCGGCTGACGTCGCCACAGGTGCCCGGCCTCGGGCCGCAATTCGTCGGCACCGGCGTGACTTCGACACAGGCCGCCTTCGGCCGCATCCTCGACCAGATCGCGAAATCCGACAGCGAACTGGCGCGCCGGATCATCACCACCTCGCCCGACGTGACGGTTTCGACCAATCTCGGGCCATGGGTGAACCGTCGCCAGCTGTTCGACAGGCGCCCCAAGGCAGACGTCTTCGCCGAGCACCGCATACCCAGCGCGCAGAAATGGAGCTTCGGGCCGGAAGGCCAGCATTTCGAGCTCGGCATTGCGGAGATGAACCTCTTCCTTCTGCTTGGCGCGGCGGGGCTGAGCCACCAGCTTTTCGGTGAGCGGCTGATTCCCATCGGCACGCTCTACGATCCGTTCATTTCGCGCGGTCTCGATGCGCTGAACTATGCCTGCTACCAGGATGCCCGCTTCCTGCTGGTCGCAACGCCGTCCGGCGTATCACTCGCCGGCGAAGGCGGAGCCCACCAATCCATCGGAACACCGTTGATCGGCATGGCGCAGGACGGGCTGTGCGCCTTCGAACCGGCCTTCGCCGACGAACTCGCGATCATCATGGACTGGGCTTTCGATTACCTGCAGCGCGACGGCTCGGACCGCGCCGATCTCGCTGTGTGGCCGCGGGATGTCTCGGGCGGCTCGGTCTATCTCAGGCTGTCGACTCGTACGCTCGAGCAAGTGCCGCGCGCTGTGTCAGATAAGCTCGCCGCCGACATCATCAGCGGTGGATACTGGTTGCGCCCGCCGACGCCGCGCACGGAAGTGGTGATCGCATACCAGGGCGTGGTTGCGAGCGAAGCGATCACGGCGGCAGGGCAGATCGGACCCGAGCGCGACAATATCGCGGTGCTCGCCATCACGTCGGCCGATCGGCTCAATGCCGGATGGCATGCGAGCCAGCGCGCGCGGCGACAGGGCGATGCGGGCGGCTCACATATCGAGGCGCTGCTCGGCGAAATCCCGGAGCGGGCCGGACTCGTCACCGTGATCGACGGGCATCCGGCAACACTCGGCTGGCTCGGCGGTGTGCGCGGCCATCGCACGCTGACATTGGGTGTCGAGCACTTCGGCCAGACCGGCACGGTGAACGACCTCTACCGACATTTCGGTATCGACGCCGAGGCGATAGCCGACGCAGCACGAGATCTCGTCGGTCCGCGGCGTGGGAGCAGGACATGATCGCCATACTCAGGTCAGCACTACTGCCCATTTTTAGCACTTTCGTCTCGACTGGCCAAAACTTGGGCGAAACCGCCCCGGCTGCGGCTGGACAAGGCCCCATGCATTTGTCAGACATATGTCATTGGACAGGTTTCGGAGGGAAAGGAACCTGCCTCGATCCGGCTGCCGGCCGGGGGCGTCTCATCCGGCGGCCGCACTTCACAGGTCATGCCAGCCTTCGGGCGAGCAGGGCCGAGGGACGTCACACCAGCTCTGCTGAAGGAGGGAGCTACATGAATGCGTTGCTGAAATTTGTCGGCGCGCTGACGCTGGCCGCGGGACTATCCGCTGCGCCGGTCTTGGCCGAGACAAAGCTCACGGTGCCCGGCGGGTCCACCACCGGCACCTACATGGACTACATGAAGACCGTCTATGCCCGTGCTTCAGGTGCCGAACTGCTGCAGCTGCCGCTCACCAGCTTCGACAACGAGTACCAGCTTACGCCGCTCGCGGCGGAAAGCTGGACCCAATCCGCTGACGGTCTGACATGGACGTTCAAGCTCCGCGCGGGCCTCACATGGTCCGACGGTGTGCCGCTCACGGCTGGGGACTATGTCTTCGCGCTCCAGCACGCAGCATCGACGGGCTATGACTTTGCCTGGTACTGGGACTTTGCTGGCGGCATCAAGGGCTGGAAGGACGTCACCGAAAGCAAGGCCGACGCCTCGACTCTGGGCCTCAAGGCCGTTGACGACACGACCCTTGAGATCACCACCGCGACCCCGAAGCCCTATCTGCCGAGCGTGGTGAGCCTGCTCTATCCCGTTCCGAAGCACCAGTTCGATAAGTTCGGCGATGACTGGTCGACCAATGTCGACAATGTCGTTTCCTCCGGCCCCTTCAAGCTGAAGAGCTGGGAGAAGTCGAACAACTCCGTCGTACTCGTGAAGAACGACACCTATACCGGCCCGTGGCCGGCTGAAGTTGACGAACTGACCATCGACCCCTCGGTCGGTGCTCCGGAAGTCGGCATGCCGGCCTTCCTCGCCGGTGACCTCGCCTTCACCTACCTCAATGCCGGCCAGATCCCGGTGATGAAGCAGCGCGCCCCGGAGTCGATCCGGACCAACGCGGTGTTCGCCACCTCCTATATCTCGTTCGACCTCGATGCCCCGCCATTCAACAATGTCGATGTGCGCCGCGCCTTCTACTATGCCGTCAATCGCGACGAGCTGACCAAGACGGTGCTCAAGGATATCGCCATTCCCGCCGGCTCGATCCTGCCGCCCAGCTATCCCGGCTACAACCCCGAGATCGTGAAGCAGGCCGTGTTCGACCCTGCCAAGGCCAAGGAATTCCTCGCCAAGGCCGGCTTCCCGGATGGTAACGGCTTCCCGAAGATCGAGATCTGGCTGCGTGAAGAAGGTGGCTATAACGGCGCGATCCTGCCCCCGATGGCGCAGTACCTGCAGAGCCAGTTCAAGCAGGTCCTCGGCATCGAGATGGGCATCAAGATCATGCCCGGCAAGGACTGGATGGAAGGTCTTCAGCAGAAGAAGAACAACATCTTCATCGCGCCCTATGAGTACGACTACCTCGATCCGTCGAACTTCTATGGCATCTTCTACAATGGCGGCCGTCACCGCTATTTCGTGAAGGAATATGACGATCTGGTCGCCAAGGCCGACTCGGCAACGGATTGGGATGAGCGCTACAAGCTCTACCAGGCCGCCGAGCAGGTAATGATCGACCAGGGCCTGATCGTGCCGCTCGTGCACCCGATCATCATGGCCGTGGTCAGCGACAAGCTCACCGGTGCCGGCGTCACGCCGAACTCGCAGGGCTTCACGCCGCTCGATCGTATCGGCAACTTCCTCTACTCGCACATCTCGGAAAAGCAGTAAGCTTGACCTTAGGCGCCCCGGATACCTCCCGGGTCCGGGGCGCCGCCTTTCCTCTCCCCCGCATCGAACCCGGACCGGGCATGGCACTCGTCGACATCGCCGACCTCAAGGTCAGCTTCGCACAGCATGGGGGCACGATTTCCGCCGTGTCCGGTGTCAGCTTCAGTCTCGAAGAGGGCGAGAGCCTCGGTATCGTCGGGGAATCCGGTTCTGGAAAATCCGTCACCTGCATGGCGCTGATGAAGCTGCTCGGGGCCAATGCCAAGGTGGACGCCACCCGCATGACGCTCGATGGCGTCGATATCCTCAAGGCAACGAAACGGCAGATGCAGGAGCTCCGCGGTCGCGTGGCGGCTCTGGTCTTCCAGGATCCCATGTCGGCCTTCGATCCGGTCTTCACCATCGGCCACCAGATCGTTGAAACCATCCTGACGCATCGGCGCGCGAGCAAGTCGGAGGCACTGAAGGAAGCCGAGAGCTGGCTCCGCCGCGTCGAGATCAAGAACGCCGCAGACGTTCTGAACTACTACCCCCACCAACTGTCGGGCGGCATGCTCCAGCGCGCGATGATCGCGATGGCGCTCTCCTGCCGGCCCAAGCTGCTGATCGCCGACGAACCCACCACCGCACTCGATGTCACCATCCAGGCGCAGATTCTCCAGCTGATCAAGGCTTTGCAGGCCGAGCTCGGCATGGCGCTGATCATGATCACCCACGACTTGGGCGTCATCGCCGAAACAGTCGATCGTGTGATCGTGATGTATGGCGGCATGGTGAAGGAGACCGGCTCGGTCGAAGCGATCTTCGATACGCCGCAGAACGATTATACGCGGCAATTGCTGGGCAGCCTGCGGGCCGGCGAGGCCGAACGACGCCCCGCACAGGACAATCCCGGCGAGACCCCGGCCCTCGAGCTGCGCGGCCTGAAGAAGACCTATTTCGTCAGGCGGCGCGGCCGGTTTCGCTCACGCGAAGTGGAAGTTCCGGCTGTGCGCGGGGTGGACCTCGTGGTGCCGCGCAACCGCATCGTCGGACTGGTCGGCGAATCCGGCTCGGGCAAGAGCACGACGGGGCTCATGGCCATGCGCCTCATTGCACCCACGGCCGGTGAAATCCGCGTCGAGGGCAGCGACATCGCAAGGCTGGACCCGGTGGAGTTGCGCAAGTTCCGCAAGCGAATGCAGGTGGTGTTCCAGGACAGTTATTCTGCACTGAACCCGATGCTGACGCTCACCGAGATCATCACCGAGCCATTGGTGATCCACAATGTCGGGACGCAGAAGGAACAGGTCGCCGAGGCACTCGAGTGGCTCGACCGGGTCGGGCTCGACCGCAGTTTCGCCAACCGTTACCCGCACGAACTCTCGGGCGGCCAGCGCCAGCGCGTGGCTATCGCCCGCTCGCTGATCCTGAAGCCGGCCGTGCTTGTAGCCGACGAGCCGACCTCGGCGCTCGACGTTACGGTCAAGGCGCAGATCATCAACCTGCTGAAGGACCTTCAGCGGCAGATGGGGCTGAGCCTCTTGTTCATCAGCCACGACCTGAGCGTGGTGCGTGCCTTCACCGACAGCGTCGTGGTGATGTACCGGGGCCGCGTGGTTGAAAAGGCTCCGACATCCGTGATCTTTTCAGATCCTCGGCACCCCTATACGCGAGCATTGCTGGACGCCATTCCTGCGACCGATCCACGTCGCCGGCGACCCCGGAACTTCCTGTCAGCCGAGATGATCGATTCCCAGTTGCCACGCTTGTCGCGGCGCGAAATCGCCGAGGCGGCGACCCCGGGCGAAGCACCACAGCTCGTGGCGATTGCGCCTGAGCACTTCGTCGAAGCCGTGGTTACGGGTTGAGGAGCAAAGGCACATGATCTTCTACATCATCAAGCGGCTGCTTTCGGTCCTCGTCACGTTCTTCATCGTTTCGCTCGTCGTCTTCCTGATGATGCATTCCGTGCCGGGCGGCCCGTTCGATGGCAACGACATGCCGGTGTCGGAAGCCGTGCGGGCCAAGTTGATGGCGTCGCTCGGGCTCGATCAACCGCTTTGGGTGCAGTATGTGAACTACATGAGGGGCGTACTCACCCTCGATTTCGGCGTGCCATTTCAGGCGCCGGGAGAAACCGTGCTGTCGCTTCTGGCCAATGCCTGGCCCCCGAGCCTGCTCCTCGGCGGTCTCGGCGTTCTGATTGGCGCGCCGCTGGGCATTCTGCTCGGCATGGCGGCCGCCTTGAAGCGCAACAGCTGGATCGACTATCTCGCTTCGACTTTGTCGACACTGGGCCTCACCATCCCGGTTTTCGTCATATCGATGCTCTTGATCCTCGTGTTTGCCGTGTGGCTCAACTGGTTGCCGGCCAACGGGTGGGGAAAGCCGGAGCGCTGGGTACTGCCGATCATCGCCTATGCCGCGATCCCGCTGGCGACCTATGCCCGCTATACTCGGTCAGCCATGCTCGACGTCTTGCATCGCCCTTTCGTGACGGCGCTGCGCGCCAAGGGCCTGAGCGAACGCCGCATCATCTTCCAGCACGTGCTGCGCAATGCCGCCATCCCCATGGTGACGGTGTTCCTGCCCATGTTCATCGGCACGGCCACGGGCTCGATCTTCGTCGAAGCGATGTTCCGCGTGCCCGGTCTCGGCTCCTACTTCGTCTCGTCCATTTCCAACCGCGATTATCCGCTTGAAATGGCTCTGGTGCTGATGGTGACCATCGCAACCTGCCTCGCCTACCTGATTTCCGACATAGCCTATGCCTGGCTCAATCCGCGCATCCGGCTGGGAGACGACTGATGGCTCTCGATCTCACCACCGCCAAGCCTGTCAAGCCGCATGGTCCGCTATGGTTCGCCTGGCGTCGCTTCGTCGCCAACAAGGCGGCAGTCGCGGGCGGCGTCGTGTTGCTGATCTTGAGCCTGGCGGCGATCTTTGCACCGTGGTTCACCAAGGGCGACCCCACGGCACAGGACTACCTCACGCAGGCACTGGCCTTTCCGTCGGCCGAGTTTCCGATGGGCATCGACGATCTCGGGCGCGACTTCTTCACGCGAATTGTCTTCGGGGCACAGGTGTCGCTCTCGATTGGGTTCGCTGCCGCCGCGTTTTCGGTACTCATCGGCATCCCGCTTGGCGCTCTGGCCGGCTATTATGGCGGCAAGGTGGATTGGCTGGTGATGCGGGTGATCGAGTTGTTCTCGGTCGTCCCCTCACTGCTCGCCGCCATGCTTCTCGGTGCCCTGACCGGCGGCGGTTATGCCACCATCATCGTCATCGCGGCGCTGTTCGGCTGGGTGAATGTCTGCCTTCTGGTGCGCGCGCAGGTGAAATCCTTCCGCGAGAAGGAGTTCGTGCGCGCAGCCCAGGCGCTCGGCGCCTCGCCGTGGTACATCATCCGGCGCCACCTCATACCCAACTCGGTCTCGCCGATCATCGTGGGCTTCGTGCTCGCCATTCCGCTGGCCATGATGCTCGAGGCGTCGCTGAGCTTCCTCGGCATCGGCGTGCCGCCACCCACCCCAAGCTGGGGTCAGATGATCAGCTCGGGCATCGACTTCGTATTCTTCTATTGGCACATGGCACTGTTTCCGACCGCCGCCCTGGCCATCACGGTGCTGGCGACCACGCTGTTCGGCGATGGCCTGCGCGATGCGCTCGATCCCACGCTGAAAGG
>CAYPYV010000162.1:0-7374 GCA_964414845.1 uncultured Devosia sp.
CAACGCCCGTCTTGGACGCATCGGGCACCGCGACCGCGTGGCGCTCTACACGCCGCACGGTGGGGTTCTCAACTTCGAGCCCGGCAGTGCCGCAGGTCGCGCCTTCCGCCTGATCGAGCGCTCGGTCATGGGCGCGACGGATGCCTTCGTGTTCGAGAGCGCTTTCGCGCAACAGGCCTTTCTTGCGCAGATTGGCACGCCCGCGGCGCCGCATCCGGTTGTTCACAACGGGCTGACCATCGGCGAATTTGCACCGATCATCCCCCTGCCCGACGCCTGCGATTTCGTCTTCATCGGAGAGTTCCGCGCTGCCAAGGGCATCCCCTACCTCCTTGAGGCGATTGCCGAATGCCGGCGTCCCGACGGCACGCCAGCGACGCTTGCAATGGCCGGCGGCGGCCAGGACCTGGGTATCGTCGAGGAACGCATCGCACAGGCCGACCTCGCCGGACGCGTACGCTTGCTGGGCGTCCGCCCCGCTCGCGAAGCGCTGCAGCATGGGCGCGTGGTGGTGATTCCTTCGCTTGCGGAGTCGCTGCCCTATGTCGTCCTCGAAGCGGCGGCTGCGGCGCTGCCCGTTATCTCCACTCAGGTTGGCGGCATCGCGGAGATCTTTGGGCCAACGGCCGCCAGCCTGATTCCCGCTGGGGATACGGCGGCTCTCCTCACGGCCATGCAGACGGCCCTGAACGATCCGGCTGGCGCGCGAGCCGAAGCCGCTCAGCGCTTGCGCTTTGTCCGGTCGGGCTTCTCGGTCGCACACATGGCCGACCAGATCGAGGCACTCTACCGCAAGGTGCTCGCGACGCGAAAGAAGCAGACCGCCAGCTAAACCTCATCTTCATGGCTCGCCGGTACACAGGTCGCGGGAATACTACGACCGGTGAGCCAGATGTATCGTTTCGACCCACAACAGGCCGTTCTCAGCCACGTCAATAAAGCGGCGGAAACCAAGTCCGCCTCTGACCTGCAGCAGCTGATGCGCGAAGTGGCCGAACGGCCCGCAGGCACCATCGTGCCGCCTGCTATTGTCACCGGTGTCGCCCAGGCAATCGAGACTGGACTGCTGATGCTGGCGGGCTTCGGTTTCAGCCTCTTGCACGATGGCGATCGGCTGCTCAACGTGATGGTGATCCTTGCCGTCGCGATTGGCGCCGAGGTGCTGATTGCCAAGGCGCAGCAGCACACGATTGCCGCTTATCGCACGCTGCTCAAGCAGATCGCGGTCTCGGGCCTGGTCTGGAGTGGCGTGATCGCGCTGCTGACTGCGATGAACATCCTGTTCGACCGCGATGAATCAATGGCGCGCAACTTCATCATCGGCTGGTGGGCGCTGGGTATCGCGGCCATCATCATCTACCGCGTAGCACTGAGAGCCATCGTCAGCCACTGGACCAAGGAAGGCAAGCTGAAGCGCCGCACGGTGATCGTCGGTGGTGGTCGGCCGGCTGAACAGTTGATCGACCTGATCCGCGCGGGCGGCACCGAAGATATCGAACTCCTGGGCCTTTTCGACGACCGCAATGATGTGCGCTCGCCGGAATCGGTAGCGAGTGTCGCAAAGCTCGGTCGTGTGTCCGACCTCATCGAGTTCGCACGCATGACAAGAATCGACCTTGTGATCGTCTCCATGCCACTGTCGGCGGAGGGCCGCCTGCTGGACATGTTGAAGCAGCTCTGGGTGCTGCCGGTCGACATCCGTCTGTCTGCGCACATGAGCCAGCTGAAATTCACCCACAAGGCCTATTCCTATATCGGCAACGTGCCCGTGTTCGACATGGCCGACCGGCCGATCTCGGACTGGAACCTCGTGTTCAAGTGGTTGTTCGACAAGGTGGTGGCCCTGACGGCGCTGATCCTGCTCTCGCCTGTGATGATCGCGACCGCGATTGCCATCAAGCTCGACAGCCCCGGCCCCGTCCTGTTTCGACAGAAGCGCCACGGGTTCAACAACCAGCTGATCGACATGTACAAGTTCCGCTCGATGCGGACCGACCAGCTCGACCATGGCGCTGCAAAGCTGGTCACCAAGGGCGATGCCCGAGTGACTCGGGTCGGCAAGTTCATCCGCAAGACCTCGATCGACGAATTGCCTCAGCTGTTCAACGTCTTGAAGGGCGAACTTTCCATCGTCGGCCCGCGGCCGCATGCACTGCAGGCCAAGGCGAACAACCAGCTCTACTACGAAGCGGTGGAAGGCTATTTCGCCCGCCACAGGGTAAAGCCGGGCATGACCGGCTGGGCCCAGATCAATGGGTGGCGTGGCGAAACCGACACGGTGGACAAGCTGATGCAGCGCGTCAGCCACGATCTGTACTACATCGAGAACTGGTCGCTCTGGCTCGATCTGAAGATCGTTCTGTTGACGCCGATCTCGCTGATCAAGAACCGCCACAACGCTTTCTGATCCGGGCTCCCGATGACACTCGCCCTCCCGGCCAGCGATCCAGTCCCACGGCAACGGAGCCGCGGGCTGGCGTTGGTTGACCGGGTGGTGCCATTATGGATTGCGTGCGGCGCAGTGGTGCTTACCGAGCCCTCGCCCTATGAACTGGCGTTCCTGCTCGTGCTCGGCGCCTCGCTATTGGGTGGCTTCAACCTCCATCGCGGCACGCTTGGTCTGCTTGGGCTCATCGGGCTCTTCACGCCCTTCGCTTACGTCGCCGCCTTCCAGGTTCGCTTCAATGGCGTCACCGATGCGCTGATCTATCAGTCGGTGACGATCTTCCTGTTCCTCACCGCCTACTGGGTGGCGAACTATGTCGCGGACGCGCCTGAAGAGCGGATGAAGCGCATAATGGGCGCCTATGTCGCCGCCGCGGCGGCATCGGCGCTGCTCGGTCTCATGGGCTATTTCGGCATCGGACACGCGCTCCTCACTCGCTATGACCGCGCCAAGGCGCTGTTCAACGATCCGAATGTGTTTGCACCCTTCCTCATCCTCCCGGCGACCTGGGCGCTGACGCGTCTGCTCATGGGCACGCGTCGCGAGTTCTGGCTCTGGGGCGGGCTCTACGCTCTGCTGTTTGCCGGCGTGCTGGTCAGCTTCTCCCGCGCCGCCTGGGGCCACGTTGTCCTGTCGAGCGGCATGACATTCGTGCTGCTGTTTGCCCTTGAGGCGGGGCGGGCGCAGCGTCAGCGTATGGTAATGCTGGCAGGTGCAGGCGTCGTGTGTCTGGTCATGGGGCTCGGCGTCGCCTTCTCCATACCGAGCGTCCGCAGCTTCATCGAACTCAGGACGCAGCAGCAAACATACGACACCGGAGAATCGGGCCGCTTCGGGCGACAGGGCTACGCGTTCGACCTCGCGCTGACCCATCCACTCGGCTTGGGACCGCTCGAGTTTCGCAATCTGCGCGTGAAGGAAGAGCCGCACAACACCTATGTCAACGTGCTGCACGCCTATGGCTGGGGCGGTGGCGCCATGTTCATCGGCTTCATCCTGCTCACCATCTGGCGCGGATTGGCCGCCCTGAAGCTGCCGGGGCCTAACAGGCTGCTGTTGATTCCGGTGATCTCGGTGTTTCTGCCGCTGGCAGGCGAAGCCGCCATTATCGACGTGGACCACTGGCGTCACTTCTTCCTGGTCGGCGGGCTCGTCTGGGGGCTGACGGCATTGCTGCCTGCGCGGAAGCCTCAGCGCGCCAGATAGCGCCGCGCCATGTCGGCCGTGTCGGTTGCAAAGCGGTCGGCATGGGCTTTCGCGAGGTCGGTTTCCTCGTGCGAACCGATCCATGCAAGCAGCGCCATGCGACGCAGCAAGATCATGGCGTCGATCATGCGGATATCTTCCGACTTCAGCGGCCGCACCTGCATGTAGGCCTGCAGCCAGGCGCGGATCAGCGCCGGGACCTGCGGGCTCGTCTCGAAAAACGACAGGCTGGACGCAAGGTCGTACATGAACCAGCCGAAGCCGCAGTCGTCGAAATCCAGCAGGGTGACCTTGTCGCCCTCGACGAGCAGATTCGCGAGGCGCATGTCGGCATGGATCAGCCCGAAGCGGTCGATATCGGTGCCGTAGGATGCGAGCTCCTGCCTCAGCCGCTGATCGAGAGCAAGCAGCGTGGCGCGCACGTCCCCCTCGACGCGAGGCGCCCTTCGCCAGTCTCCCCACAGCCCCGCCGGCTCCAGCAAGCCGATTCCGTCCCATATTGGCCGCACGAACCGCTCGGGCTGCTGCCAGCTGCCGACATGCAGATGCAGCAGCGCCGCATAGCGGCCAAGGGTGGTGAACAGCGGAACCAGGTTCTCGTCGGGCTTCGGCATGTGGCCGGGCTCGAATGCGAAAAGCGCCGCGTAGCGATCAGGCGCGACTTCCTGGATGGAGGTCCCGTCGGCTGCGCGCACCAGCCTTGGCACCGGCACCGGCGCGGCCTCGAGGGCCTCGAGCCAGGCAAGCTCCGACGCGATCGAACTGCGCGATTGGTAATGTGGCCGGTGCAGCCGCAAGACATTCCGCGCTCCGTTCGGACCTTCCACGAGGAAGGTCAGGTTCTCGGAATGATTGATGAGCCGGGGGGTGCCACCCTCGGTCTCGCGCCAGAGGGACAGCGACCGGGTGACCAAAGCGAGCGCATCGGGCTCGTTCTCGGGCCTCGCTGTGCTCATTGACTGCCCCGATTGAGGAAAATGGTCGGAGTGGCCGGATTTGAACCGACGACCCTTTGTCCCCCAGACAAATGCGCTACCAGGCTGCGCTACACCCCGACTGGCGCGAACCACTAGTGAACCTTGGCTTTTGTGGCAAGAGGCAATTTTGTGGCGTCGGGCCACGGTGCGCCACAAAGCCCGACGCCACCTGGAAAATCCCCTCCGTGCCGCAGCGAGGCCGGCACCCGGCGCGGGGCAAGACGCATCATCACCGCGGTGCTGGACGGTCCCCTGCGGCCTGCATGATGTGGCCCATGAATCGTACCGCCCGTCAGGTCGTACCAGGCGTCTCTGCCCGGATGGCCTTCAGGTCGCAACGATATCTGCAACCACCATTCCGACGGCGCGGATGGCATCCTGTGGCTGCATTGCGAGCAGCAGCCCGCGCTGGCCGCCATTGATCAGCACCTCGTCGAACAGCAGCGCTGTCTCGTCGATCGCCGTGGGCACGCGCTTCTTCTGTCCGAAGGGGCTGATGCCGCCCACCTTCATGCCGGTCAGCCGCTCGGCATCCACAGGCTTCATCATCTGCGCCGACTTGCCGCCGAGTGCCGCTGCAAGTTTCTTCATGCTGACTTCGGCATCCGAAGGCGCGACGACACAGGCCGGCTTGCCATCAAGTTCCACCATCAGCGTCTTGAATACCTGCTCCGGGTCGCGTCCAAGCGCAGACGCGGCTTGCAGGCCGATGCGCGGCGCCTCTGGATCGTAGTCGTAGGGGCAGAGGCTGAATTCGACGCCGGCCTCGCCGAGCGCAACAGTTGCTGGAGTGGTCTTCGACATGCTTTCAACGCTCTGGGCACATGCGTACCAACCCGACCGATAGCAATATCACAGCAATTTAAGTAGTATTGCGCACATTTGCGTAAAGTTGACCTATATCAACATGCTGCACGATGCATACTCTACCTTCAAACTTGTTCAGGGCATTCGCGTCCACCAGCCCGGAACATGTGGCGGGGAAGTACTGCACCGGCCTCGTGTCGGTCTGCATTCCCAAGTGCTTCCCCGTCCGGACGCTCTGCTGCAACCGCCAGGATCTTGCCCGTTCAGTTCTCTCGCGCTCGATCGAGCAGCCGCTTGGCATCAAGCAGGTCGCGCAGCACATCATTGAGGCGATCACGGTCGCGTTGCGTCAGCCCGGTGCCTGCCTGCTTCGGCTTAAGCCCGAACAGACCGCGCGTTGGCGCTTGCAGACCTGCGCCAACCGAAGCTGATTGCCCTTCGCCCTCGGTGTCGAACTCGACTTCGGGCTCCCCCAGATCCTCAGGCCCGAAATCAGGTTCCGGCGCCGGCAGCGACTCGATCGGGCGTCCTTCGCCGATGCCGATCACATAACGCGAACCGTGATCCTTCAGGATCTTTTGCACGCCCTTGATCGTGAAGCCGCGATCATACAGCAGATAGCGTATGCCCTTGAGCAGCAGCACATCTTCCGGCCGGTAATAGCGCCGACCGCCGCCGCGTTTCAGCGGCCGAATGGTCGCGAACCGCGTTTCCCAGAAACGCAGAACGTGCTGCGGCAGGTCGAGCTCGTCGGCCGCTTCAGAGATCGTCCGAAAGGCGTCTGGAGACTTGTCCAAAAGGACTCACCGTTTCTGGAAAAGGGTTATTTTCCAGAACGGACCATAGATTTGTTGATCTTGGATTTCAACACGTTGCTCGGCTTGAATACGAGCACCTGCCGCGGCAGAATCGGCACTTCCTCGCCGGTTTTCGGGTTACGCCCGATGCGCTGGTTCTTCGAGCGCACCTGAAACGATCCGAATGAGGACAGCTTGACGTGCTCGCCCTTTATCAGCGCTTCCCCGATGAGATCGAGGACCCGCTCCACCAGCTCTGCGGATTCTGTCCGGGAGAGCCCAACCGTCTCGTAGACTGCTTCAGCCAGGTCGGCACGTGTAACCGTCTTTTGCGGCATGGTTGTCGCCCCTTGTTCCGCCTCTCAGGACCGTCCGGCAGGCGCCCCACCTACCTTGGTCAAAAGATTAACGCGGCATTTGCGCGCTGGCAATCTCGCTTTGCTATCAAAGACTAGAGACTGTTCGGAAGAATTGTTGCTTGTCGAGGGACAAGCTGGGTCGACAATCGAAACTTGGGCGAATGCGCTGCAGCCTGCAGGTGGCCTGCCCGGTTCACCAGCGAATGAGCGACGCCCCCCAGGTGAAGCCACCGCCCATGGCCTCGATCATCACCAGGTCGCCCCGCTTTATGCGCCCGTCCGCAACGGCGGCATTGAGCGCCAGCGGCACCGAGGCGGCTGAGGTGTTCGCGTGGCGGTCGACGGTGACCACGACCTTCTCCGGCGGCAGGCCGAGCTTCTGGCCCGCGCCATCAATGATGCGCTTGTTGGCCTGGTGCGGAACGAACCAGTCGAGATCGTCAATGGTATGGCCCGAATCCTCGAGCACCTTGTAGACCACGTCAGTGATCATGCCGACGGCGTGCTTGAACACCTCGCGGCCTTCCATGCGCACATGGCCCATCGATTTGGTCGAACTCGGACCGCCGTCGGTATACAGCTTGTTCCAGTGCTGCCCGTCCGAGCGAAGCGCGGTTGCCAGCACGCCGCGATCGTCGCCCGGCTTGCCGAGCTCGAGCACCACCGCCCCTGCGCCGTCGCCGAACAGCACACATGTAGTACGGTCGGTCCAATCGAGCAGGCGGCTTGCGGTTTCGGCCCCAATCACGAGCGCGCGTTTCCCGAGACCGCTCTTCAGCATC
>CAYPYV010000163.1:0-7360 GCA_964414845.1 uncultured Devosia sp.
GAGCGCTTGAGGCGGCTCAGCGCATAATCGATGGCCTGCCGGACCGTGTCGCGGCCTGGCGCTATAGCGATGGACAGGCCCTCGCCGAACAGGTCGGGCCGGAAATAGGGCTCGCCGACAAAATCGCAGCAATCGGGATGCGCGTTGAGCCAGAAGGCGGCCCGAAGCGCGTCGCCGAAATAGAGTTCGGCCTTGCCCGCTGCCAGGGCCTCGAGCGCCTGTGGCTCGTCAGGGAACTCCACCGGCTTCGCCCCCACCACATAGCGGCGCAGGAACTCCTCGTGGGCCGAACCCTTGCGCACGGCAATCGCGCGGCCCGCCAACTCGCTGGCGTCGAAATCGGGCGCAGCCGCCTTGGGTGCGACGAAGCGACCTGGGAGCATGAGGTAGATGGACGAAAAATCGAACAGGGCGCCGTTTTCGGGGCTGACCGCGAGCCCTGCGATCAATGCATCACCCTGATTGTCGCCGAGCGCTTTCGACGCCTGGTCCCAAGGCCAGGCCTGCACCGTGCAGGCAATGCCGAGATCGGCGCAGATGGCCCGGGCCAGATCGACATTGAAGCCGACCAACTGGCCCTTTTCGTCACGATAGTTGAAGGGCGGGAAATCCGCCGTGGTGAGGAAGCGGATAGCCGGAACTGCGGTCAGGTCCGGAACGATTTCGCGCGCCGTGGGGTCGCCATGATAGGGCAGGGCCTGCCCCAGGCCCACGGTCGGGGCAAGGGCGGAGAACCCGGAAAGGATCAGCCCCGTGAGGGCAAGTCGTAGGGCGCGCATGGTTTGCCTTATGGCGCAATTCGCCGGAATTGGCGAGACGGCGCGCGCGTCGCCTGAAACCTGCCGTCGCTGTGGGGCGAGCAAGCGTCTCACATTGACCCCAATTAGTATTTCTGCGCAGATGGTGGATATTCGGGGCGCACATTTGCTGAAAAAGCATAATTCGAATGAGGCAGGATCTGCTCCTCCTCGCTGCGATATTGCGCGGTAAAGAGGTCGACAATCTTATCGAGATCATCGAGGGCAACGGTGCCGCCGATGACAAGGGCAGGATGCTGCATCGACTCGCCTTGCGCGCGGGCCTGACTGAGGTCGAAGTCATGGAGCGCGCGGCGGACTGGGCAGGAATCGCCTTTGTGCCCGAAATGATCGAACTCGAACGTAATCGCGCCGGGATAACCACAGTCGAAGCCTTGGGGAGTTGCCGGGCATTGGTGCTGCAACTTGCCGGGCGCGATGTGTATTTCATTGCTCCGGATTTCAACGAAATCTTGGCCCTGCGGGCCCTGATATCGGCGGACCCTGGGATGGCGCGACACTTCTGCCTCGTGCCGCAGCGGAGTCTCACCACCCGGCTCGTCGAGGCGGTGGGAGAGCGCCTTGCGGCGGAGGCGCGGGGCCGGCTCCGCGATCGCTGGCCGATGGCCAGTGCGGCGGGGGAGCTGCGCCTGCCGGCCCGGATCGGCTTTGCGCTCCTGATGCTGGCACTGGTCGTGGGCTTCGGGCTTGCACCGCTCCTGGACCGCACCCTGCTGATGCCGCTCGCGAGCCTCGTCCTGGTGGTGCCGAGCGCTATGCGCCTCGCTGCGGCACTCTCGAGGCCCGTTCGCGCCCCGCCACTCCTCCCGGGAGTGCACCACTTGCCAATCTACAGCGTGCTGGTGCCGCTGCGCGACGAGGCGCATATGGTTGGGCCGCTTGCTGCAGCGCTCAGGCGGCTCGACTACCCGGCCGATCGGCTGGATGTGATTTTTGCGGTGGAGGCGGACAGCGCCGATACGCTCAATGCCGTTAAGGCGGAACTGGTCGATCCCCGTTTCCGGCTGGTGGCGATCCCGCCCGGCAGCCCGCGCACCAAGCCCAAGGCAATGAACTTCGTGCTGCCACTCGCGCGTGGCGACTATCTCGCCGTCTATGATGCCGAGGATGTGCCTGATCCCGGCCAGTTGCGGCTTGCGGCCGAGCGTTTCGCCAGCCAGCCCGAGATCGACTGCCTGCAGGCCGAACTGGTGGTGGAGAATGCCGGCGAAAACCTGCTGACGGCACTGTTTGCCGGCGAGTATGCCGGCCAGTTCGGGCTGATGCTGCCCCTATTGGCGCGCCTCAACCTGCCCATGCCGCTTGGCGGGACATCCAACCACTTTCGGGTGAGCGCGCTGAAGGAGGTCGGGGGCTGGGATGCCTATAATGTCACAGAGGATGCCGATCTGGGCGTGCGATTTGCGCGCCTGCGCTACCGCACTCAGACGCTGGCCAGCCGCACGCTCGAAGAGGCGCCGCCGCGGCTCGGGCCATGGCTGAGGCAGAGGACGCGCTGGATGAAAGGCTGGATGCAGACGCTGATCGTGCATAACCGCCATCCCCTGACTTTCCGCCGTGATATTGGCTGGCGGGGCTTCATCGCCTTCCAGATCTATGTTGGCAGCCTGATCCTTTCGGGACCGCTGCACGTGGTGTTTCTCCTCGTGCTCGCCCTCTCCGCCCTCGGCAGAGGCGGAGGATCGCCCGACCTGTCGGACGCCATCGTCTGCTTCGCGCTCGCTTTCGGCTATGGCGGCCCAATTCTGCTGTCACTGGCAGGGCTTGAGCGGCTGGGGCGCCGCGACCTGTTTGCCGCGCAGCTGTTATTGCCCTGCTACTGGATGCTGCACGCGGCAGCCGCCTCGCTGGCGCTGATCGATCTGGTGCGGCGCCCGTATTTCTGGGCCAAGACGACCCATGGTGCCGGGCGGCAGATGCTGCCGGTCCGCCCGCGCAATCAGTAGCGCGAGAGACCAAGGTCCGACACGTCGATATCGGGTGTCTTCCCCGCGATGATGTCAGCCATCACCTGTCCCGAGCCGGCGGCCATGGTCCAGCCCAGCGTACCGTGGCCGGTATTGAGATAGAAGTTCTTGTACTTCGTGCCACCGATCACCGGCGTACCATCGGGCGTCATCGGCCGCAGGCCGCACCAGAATGTTGCCCGCGAGACATCGCCCGCCTCCGGGAACAGGTCGCCCAGGGAACGCTCCAGGGGGCCGCGCCGATGCGGCCGGAGCGTCGTGTCCCAGCCGGCGATCTCGGCCGTGCCGCCAATGCGGATGCGGTCGTCGAAGCGGGTAGTTGCCACCTTGTAGGTCTCGTCCATCACGGTCGAGACCGGCGCCACGGCGTCATTGGTAATCGGCACCGTCAGCGAATAGCCCTTGATGGGGTAGACCGGCAACGCGATGCCAAGCGGCTTCACCAGGTCGGGCGTGTAGCTGCCTAGAGCCGCAACGATGACTTCGGCGCTCTCGCGCCCCTTGTCGGTGATCACCGCCGTCACGCGGTCGCCCTCCGCCTCCAGCCCCTTGATGGCCGTTTCGTATCGGAAGGTCACTCCCTGTGCCGCGGCAAGCGTCGCCAGTGCCTCGGTAAACTTCTTGCAGTCGCCGGTATCGTCATTTGGCAGCCGCAACGCGCCGACAAACGGCACTTTCGCGGTAGCGAGCCCCGGCTCGGCGGCGACGCAACCCTTGGGGTCGAGCACTTCGAACGGCACGCCATACTGCTTCAGCACTTCCACATCGCCGCCGATATGGTCGAGCTGCTTCTGGTAGCGGAAGAGCTGCAGTGTGCCCTGCTCGCGGCCCTCGTAGGCGATACCGGTCGCTGCGCGGAGCTCGATCATCTTGTCGCGGGAGTATTCGGCGACGCGCACCATGCGTGACTTGTTGACCGCGTAGGCGCGGGATGTGCAGTTGGCGAGCAGCCGCAATCCCCAGATCCACATGCGCGGATCGAGCATGGGCCGGATGACCAGAGGCCCGTCCTTCATCAGCAGCCACTTTATGGCCTTCATGGGGATGCCCGGGCCCGCCCAGGGCGAGGCATAGCCGTAGCTCAGTTCTCCGGCATTGCCGAAGCTGGTTTCGAGCGCCGGGCCGGGCTGGCGGTCGATGACCGTAACCTCGTGGCCGGCACGGGAGAGGTAGTAGGCAGTGGCGACGCCGATGACGCCGCTTCCAAGAATAGTGACGCGCATGCACCATAGTGAGACGCCGAGGCGGCGAAGGCAAGGCCTCGGCGCTGCATGGCGGGGGTGTCAGATCCGCGCGGTGGGGAACGGGCGCCTAGGCCGCTTCGATCTCGACAAAACACGCAAGTTATGCACAAGAGACCGGGCTCGGCAGTGGACGCTGTGCGGGGAGTTTGCGCTTGAGACTGCTCACCTTGTTGTTGGGTCTGGCCGTAGCGGGATTGCTGATCGTCCTGCCGCAGCAGTTCAACGTGAATATCCTGCCGGCCTTCGTGAAGCTGTGGCCGAATACCGAGGGCCAGCGGCAACTTGCGCAGATCATTTTCTTCGCCGTGCCGCTTGCCGCAGTGGTGGGCGGCCTGCTCGGGCTGTTCGTCCCCGGTATCGCAGCGCTGCTGCTGCTGCTCGCGGGTGTCGGCTGGTTCGGCATCCTGCTCAGCATTCCGGGTGGCTTCACGCTGATAGGTGCATCGCCGGGCGCCGTCGCGGTGCTGGGCGCCGTTGCCGCCTATGTCGCGGCCGAGATCGCTGCAAGCCGCCGAAGGGAAGAATTGCGCGAGGAGCGCGCCACGCGCCGCGGTCGCCGCGTGCGCGACTATGACGACGCGGATGACGAAGACGATTTCGCAACGCCCGCAGGTCCTGTGGAACCGACGCTCGGTGCCTCCGGGCGCGCTGAACCTGCAGCGGACCGAAACACGCGGCCGAAACGGCCGCGGTACGAAATTCCGCTGACGCTCGAAGATGCTGCGCGGGAAGAAGACGACGAGATCGATATCGTGCCGCCCCGTCGTGGCCCGGTGGAACCACCGGTGGCTGCGAAGGCGTCGCGTGGCGGTAGCAGCGCGCAGCAACGGCGCGGTTCGTCCCGCGCTGCCCGCGTGTCGGAGCGCGAGTCGACTGTCAGCGAGCGTGACTCCTATGACGAGGATTACGACGAGATGGGCCGGCCGCTCCGGCGCCGGTCGTTCCCATGGTCGGCTGTCGTGGCCGGCGTCGTCGTGGTGGTACTTGGGCTCGGGGCGGGCTGGTTCCTGCTCGAGCGGCAGCCTGGTGCCGGCACGGAGGCCGCCGCCGTCGCGGCCGCCAGCACCGGAACGGCCGGGTCCGTCTCCGTCGCTGCGGGCGGCACCTATGCCGACCCCTTTGCCTATTGCGCGGCCGTCGGCACCATCGACTATGTCGATGGCCGCTATACCGGTTCCATGGTCACGGCCGAGATTGCACAGGCTCTGCGTATGCCCATTGATTCGAGCCGTGACCGCGTGACGTGGCGCTGTGTCGGCGGCGAGGTGCTGGGTTGCTCATCATTCGCCTGGCCGCGTTGCGGCATCGTGCCGAGCGCCAAGGAACTGGTGGAGTTTTGCCGGCTGTTCCCCGATATTCCGCGGCTCATTGCCCCGCAGGGCCCATGGTCCTGCGTTGCGGGCAAGCCGAAGCTGCCCGACGATGCGAGCTGGCCGGTGGATGCGCGCGGCTTCGCGGTGGGCGCGTGGATCAACATCAATGCCTCGGCAAGGGCAGCGGCGAACGCGCCCGTCACCAATGCGCCGCTGGACCTGCCATTGGCGGTCGACGGCACGACGATCCTGCAATAGGGCTCGCCTCGCGCGGGAGCGACGAAGCATTTGCGTCGCGTCCATGCGCTTGTGCCCCCTCCCAACTATCGCCTTTCGGCCCCCTGCGGGGCTTCGTAAGCTCTCTTTCCAGAAGCTGGAGCATCTGGTCCAGTTTGGCTCGATGAGCCACGTGCACCAGCAGCGGGCAAGCCAGGCAGGCAAGGGATGGCGAGACAACAGAAGAGATCCATAGACCGCCTGGAGGCAATCCTCGCTGCGGCCTTGCGGTGTTTTCGCGCGGAGGGCTTTCATGGGGCCAGCATCTCCCGCATTTGCGCGGAGGCCGGCATCAGCCCGGGCCATCTCTACCATTATTTCGACAGCAAGGAGGCCATCGTCGAGGCGATCGTGCAGAGTGACCGCGAGCGAATTCGCGGGATGCTCGACCAGCTTGCCACTGACCCGGACCCCGTCGAGGCGCTGATGCGGGCCATTCTGACTCCGAGTCTGGAGCAGAGGTTCCAGATCGACGGCGTGCTGACGCTTGAAATCTACGCCGAGGCGGCGAGGAACCCCCGCATCGCTGCCATAGTAAACGGCTTCACCGCGCACGCACAGGCATCGGTCGCAAGCCTGCTGGCTGATTTGCAGCGTGACGGAAAGGTAGCCGCCGATGCAGAACCCGACCGTGTCGCGAGTTTCCTGATCTCGGTTGCTGAGGGCTTGATGCTGCGCGAAGCCGTCGACCCTTCGCATCGGCCCGACCAAGTGGCCCCCTACTTGAGGTCACTGCTCCACAGCATCCTGCGCGACCCGACCCGCACAAAATAGAGTGAACAATCTAGTTTCCTTTGACAGGCGAGTGCTTGTCGAATTATAGAGCGATCACTCTAGTTCGAAGCCAGATGCAAGCCGGGAGGACGACCATGCCGTCCGTATTCGCGTTCCTGGGACTCGCCCTCACTGATGCCATGAACCCGTTTACCGTGGCGTCGGTGGCTGTGCTGCTGACCTTGGATCGCCCCCTTGCGCGCGGCGCGATCTTCGTCGGGGTGACGTTTGCGATCTACCTGGTGTTTGCAATTCTGCTTGCCGAAGGCTTCACCGCTGCCGTTGCGGCTGTGTTGCCGATGCTACCCGTTTGGGCCCCTGCCGCCCTGCTGATCGGGTTTGCCATTTTGTGCATCGGTTTCGCGATCCATCTGTGGTTCAAGCCGGGATCAAACGGAAAGGACGTATCCCTCGCAGCAGCGCTGACCCTGCCCGGCACGGCCGTGTTCGCCATCGCAAGCACGCTATCGGACGCGCCGACTGCGGTGCCCCTGTTCGCGGCGGTGGCGCAGCTTCCGCAACTGGCGGAAGGCCGGATCGGCCAATACCTCTGGCTGGTCGTGTACACGGCGATCTACGTAGCGCCGCTCGTGTTGCTGCTGGGATTGCGAAGGACGCTGGGCACCGCGGCGGATGCGGCACTCAACCGGGTCGCGGGCGTAGTGAACTGGTCTTTCAAGCGCCTCTTGCCACCCGCGCTGGTCCTGGCGGGCGCGGCTTCAGGGTGGATCGGGGCTGAGCGGCTGCTGAATGCAGGTTGACTTCTGCGCGACCGCTATCCCCATCCCCCCGGGGGCAATCGGTATTCGCCTGTTGCCTCGCGGCCGCCGAACATGATCGGCAGACGGCCTGCCGCACCGGTAAGCGCCAGCGTCACCCGCCATTCCGCCGTCATCGATTTTGAAGAAGGGAGATTGGAGCGGGTGAAGGGAATCGAACCCTCGTCGTAAGCTTGGGAAGCTTCTGCT
>CAYPYV010000164.1:0-7356 GCA_964414845.1 uncultured Devosia sp.
GCTTCATGACCAACCCGCCGGTGGTGCTGAAGGAGCCGATGAACCTCAACCGCGAGGACCCAGCCGAGTTCTCGCTGATCGAGCTCGCGACGCTGCGCGGCCTCGGCAAGGATCGCTACGATTTCCGCCCCACCGCGCCGCGCGATGAGCGCTGGCAGGTGATCGGCTGACGGCCGACAAGGTCTGCGCGGCCACTGGCGGCCGATACGGCGGCGCTCGGTGGAGGGGGCCGGCTACGCCACTTTGGCGAGCCCGGCCTGGCGCTCGATCAACTGACGCAGAACCTCGCGCTCCGCAGCGTCGAGGTCGGTGAGGGGCGGTCGGACCGGCCCGGCCGAGTGTCCGACGAGATCCGCACCGGCCTTGATCATCGAGACGGCATAGCCGCGCTTCTTGTCCCTGAGCTCGATCAGCGGCAGGTAGAAGCTCTGCATCAGGCTGTCGATAGTCGCGGCATCGCGGGCGCGAACCGCCTTGTAGAACCTCAGCGCCAGTTCGGGGACAAAGTTGAACACCGCCGAGGAATAGGTGGTGACGCCCATTTCGAGATAGGGCTGAGCGAAGACCTCAGCCGTCGGCAGCCCGCCGATATGCACGAGCCGATCGCCCAGCCGGTAGTGGATGCGCTGCATCAGCTGCAGGTCGCCCAGGCCATCCTTGTAGCCAATGAAATTGGGGCAGGTCTCCGCGAGCTTTTCGAGCCCCTGGGGCGAAAGCCTTGTGTTGTCGCGCGCATAATAGATGACGCCGATGCCCACTGCGGCGCAAATGGCCCGCATATGCGCGATGACGCCCGCCTCCTCGGCCACCATGAGATAGTGCGGCAGAACCAGAATGCCGGCGGCCCCGGCCTTTTCGGCTCGCCTCGCCAGGTCGACCGCGATGCGCGTGCCATAGCCCACACCGGCCAGCACGGGCACGCTTGGGGCCGAGTTATCCACGGCCGTCCGAATGACGGTATCATACTCGTCGATACCGATGGAGAAGAACTCGCCGGTACCACCGGCTGCAAACAGCCCCGCCGCATCGAAGGAGGAGAGCCACTGCAGGCGGCTTGCGTAGCCCCTCGCATCGAATTCACCGGACGCGGTGAAATCCGTTACCGGAAAGGACAATAGGCCTGCGCCAATGGTGCTCTTGAGCTGGTCCAGGTCCATCCATGCCTCCGGAAGCAGTACGACAACTTGATTGCATGCACGCCCTTTCAGGCGGTGTCAACGTCGTAGCAATGAGGGTCAGTGTCCCTGACGTGGATAAGTAGTATGATCAGTTGTTGACAGGCCCCTAATTGCCGGACAGACTGACTGACGTACCGCAGCTGGCCCTGCCCACGAGGCGTGGTGCCGCGAGGAAACAGGGACGAACACGGGCACCAGACCCGAGGGAGGGTATCGTGACGCAACGCGCCTATGCTGCCCGGACCTGCTGCGCCGAAGATGTCAGGTTTAGTCGCCCGGCGCAGCCTGCGGGCCATGCCCTGCATTGCTGCACTGAGCATCATTGCCGGCACGACCTGCCGGCAGCCAGGGAGGCCAACGTGCCCGCAGGGCGCTGAGGCGTTGCGGAAGGGGTTGGAGGGCCGCTTCCGTGGAAAGCAAACGATTGAGGAGGAGAGACTCATGGACGACAAGTACAAAGTCAGCCGTCGAAGCCTGCTTCGTGGCACTGCCGCAACCAGCGCGGGGTTGATCCTCGCGGCTCATGGCGTGCCGGGCTTTGCCCAGGACAAGCCGAAGCCCGATGCGCCGCTGCCGCAAGGCGCTGCCGGCAAGCTGACGGTGATCCACCGCACGGAGTATTTCGAGGCGGCGCAAACGGCCTTCCGCGACACGGTACAGGCCTTTGCGGATTCGAAGGGCGTGCAGCTCGACATCTCGACCACCAACCCGGAATCCTTCGGCGATTTCCTGGGCAAGATGACGGCAGCGGTGAAGGCGGGCAATCCGCCGGATTTCGCCTACACGTCGAACGTCTCGATCTCCCAGTTGCACCTGCTCGACCTGGTCGAGGACGTGACCGACGTTGTCGACGAGGCCATTGCCAAATACGGCGCCATCATGCCGGGCCTCAATGCCGCCAAGACGGCGCAGTTTGATGGCCGCTGGAAGGCCATCCCGCTGATCGGCACCACCACGGGCTATTTCGTGCGTGGCGACAAGCTGAAGGAGAAGGGGATCGACCCCGCCTCGCTCAAGACGATCATCGATCGCCGCGAGGCGGCGCTCGCGATCTCCGGGCCGGATTTTTACGGTTGGGGCTTCACGCCCAACCAGTCCGGCGACGGTTTCGGCTTCTTGATCAGCGTCGTGCAGGCCTTCGGCGGTTCGTTCACCGACCAGAGCGGTATGGTGGTGAAGTTCGATTCACCCGAGACGGTGGCGGCGTTCGAATTCCTGCGCGAAACCTACGACCGCAATGGCAAATATGCCGCCATGCTGCCGCCCGGCGTTGAAAGCTGGAACGATACGGGCAACAACGAGGCGTTCCTTGCCGGCCAGATCGGTTTCACGCAGAACGCGTTCTCGATCTATGCCCAGGCAAAGCGCGACAATAACCCGGTCTACCCCAATATCGTACTGCTGCCCGCCCCGGCCGCTATCAATGGCGACCACAGAAACGGCGGAAATGTCGGCGGCTGGATGACCATCTTCAAGGGTGCGCCCAACGCCGCCCTGGCGCGGGAGCTGGCACTCAACCTTCTCGATCCCGCCAATTTCTCAAAGATTGCGGCCTTGGGCAGCGTGCTGTTCACACCGGCCTACGAAAACCTCTGGACCGACGAACTGCTCGCCGGCGATCCGAATCTTGCCGTCATCAAGGGACAGGTCAGCGTCACCGACCCGTTCCTGGGGCAATCCTGGCCGGCCAACCCGAACGCGGGCGTCGATGCAATCCGTGCGCAGGGCGTTCTCGAGCAATCCGTCGGCAACGTCATCTCGGGCCGCATGTCGCCCACCGATGCCGTCAAGGACGCGCACCAGAAGATGCGCGACCTGTTCGAGGAAGGTGGGATCGCCCAGCCCTAGGCGCACCTCTTGCTGCTGGCCGGGGGTGGCAATGCCGCGCCCGGCCAACTTATGCCGGATGACGCCATGCCTGACATGGCGTCATCCGCGCGCCACTCCTGCGCCTTCGACGACGGGCGCTTCAGCTGGAAGGAGGCTTGACCATGGACAAGCGCATGACTGTCGATGTGCCAATTGGCGGCACCAACACTGCCGCGCGTCCGCGGTTCAAGCTCAAGAACGTCCTAGGCCGCGACTGGCGCATCGCCTATCTGTTCGTGCTGCCGATGGTCGTGCTGATGGCCGGTCTGATATTCTGGCCGTTCATCAGTGCCATCCTGATGTCGACGACGACGTTCAATTTCCTCACTGGCGCCACCAACAATGTCGGGCTGCGCAACTACGAGCGGCTCTACACCAATTCCGACTATCTGCTGTCGCTGTCGAACACCATCAACTTCACCTTCTGGTCGCTGTCGATCAAGTTCGTGACCGGCATGACCATCGCCATGATCCTGCATTCCAAGTTGCCCTGGCGCAACCTGATGTCGGCCATCATGCTGCTGCCGTGGATCGTGCCTGAAATCGTGACGGCGCTCGCCTGGAAATCCATCTACGACCCTCTATTTGGCGGCTTGAACCCCATTCTGCAGGGGCTCGGGCTCACCGAGCGCCCGCTCGGCTGGCTGTCGGATTCAAATCTAGCCCTCGGCAGCGTTGTTGCGGTCAATGTCTGGAAGGGCATTCCGTTCTTCACCCTGCTGCTGCTGGCCGGCCTCAAGGCCATCGACACCGAACTCTATGAATCGGCCGAGGTCGATGGCGCAAACGCCGTGCAGCGCTTCCGGTACATCACGCTGCCCGGCATGCGCTATGTCATCCTCGTGGTGCTGCTTCTGAGCTTCATTTCGACCTTCAATCAGTTCGGTCTGATCTTCCTCATGACCGGCGGCGGACCGAGTGGCGCGACACGCCTCTATTCGATCCTCGCCTACGAAAAGGCCATCGGCTCGCTGCAATATGGGCCGGGCAGTGCCATTGCCCTCTCGGTGGCGCCGCTGATGGCGTTCCTGATCTACCTGCTTTCGAAATACATGCGGCACGACGAGCGGTCGGCCGGGGTCGAAAAGAAGCGGTTCAATCTCGGTATCGGCAAGTTCTTCGGCAGGTTGTTCACGCTTGTGCTCGACATCCTCTTCTGGCCCTTCGACATGCTGAACCGCGGTTTCGAGCGGCTCGGGCTCGGGTTGCGGCGGCGCCTGACCGGTTCGTCGCAGAGGCCGGTTTTCAGGCCGGAGGCCCGCGAACGCGTGGGGATAGGCGTTCGCATACTGCTGCTGCTGCCCATCATGGTCTTCGTGCTGTTCCCTTTCTATTGGGTGATCATCACCTCGTTCAAAACCACGACACAGATCAGCCAGCGCGAGTCGATCTTCTGGCCCAGCCCGGCGACACTCAGCCAGTATGAGCAGTTGGTCTTCAACTCGCCGTTCCTCATGTGGCTCGGCAATTCCCTGCTGGTGGCGGCGTTGAGCACCATCATCTCGGTGGCTATCGCCGCGCTTGCCGCCTATGCCCTTACCCGCCTCAAGTTCCTCGGCGCCGGGCTTCTGACCACGGCGATCCTCATCACCTACCTGTTGCCCGGCACGCTCATCTTCATTCCGCTCTATCAGACGCTCAGCGATCTGGGGCTGATCAATTCCTACGGAGCGCTGCTCACCACCTACCCGACTTTCCTCGTGCCCTTCGCTACCTGGGTGCTGATCGGTTATTTCCGCTCGATCCCGGTCGAGCTCGAGGAAGCGGCGATGATCGATGGTGCGAGCCGCCTCTATGCCTTCGTGCGCATCACCCTGCCGCTAGCGGCTCCGGCCCTGCTTTCGGTGGCGCTGTTCGCGTTCACCAATGCCTGGAACGAGTTCCTCTTCGCCTTCGTCTTCATCACTTCGGAAAGTCTCAGGACCCTTCCGATCGGTCTGCAGTCCATGGTGGTGGGCGATATCCTGCCCTGGGGCGAATTGATGGCGGCTTCGCTCCTGACGGCAATTCCGGTGGCGTTGCTGTACATGTATGCCCAGCGCTTCCTCGTCGGCGGACTGACCGTCGGTGCGGTGAAGGGCTGACCGCATGAGCAAGGCGACGCCTGTGGTCACCGGCATCCGTGTGGTGCCGGTGGCGGGCGAGGACAGCATGTTGCTGAACCTCAGCGGCGCGCATGCCCCGTTCTTCACGCGCAACATCGTCATCCTCACCGACAGTGCCGGGAACCGGGGGCTGGGCGAGGTTCCGGGTGGCGAGGCCATCGCGCGCACGCTTGAAGATGCTGCCGAACTGGTGGTGGGGCAGGAGATTGCGGCCTATCGGGCCGTGCTCCGGCGCGTGGGCGAAGCCTTCGCGGCGCGCGATGCCGGTGGGCGCGGGGCACAGACCTTCGATCTGCGCGTCACCATCCACGCTGTGGCCGCGCTCGAATGCGCGCTGCTCGACCTGATGGGTCAGTTTCTTGGGCTGCCGATGGCCGAACTGCTCGGCGATGGGCAGGTCCGCGATGCGGTGCCGATGCTCGGCTATCTCTTCTATGTGGGCGACAAGGCGCGGACGGCCTTGCCCTATCGGAATGCGCAGTCGGGTGAAGACTGGGAGCGCGTCCGTGATCTGCCGGCACTCGATGCTGCAGCGATCGTGCGGCAGGCGGAGGCGGCCGAGGCCCGCTACGGTTTCCGCGATTTCAAGCTCAAGGGCGGTGTGCTGCGCGGAATGGAGGAGGGCGAGGCGATCGCCGCGCTCGCCCGCCGCTTCCCCGATGCGCGGATCACACTCGACCCCAACGGCGCCTGGTCGCTCCGCGAAGCTATTGATGTCTGCACGGCCATCAGGCCGTATCTCGCCTATGCGGAAGACCCGTGCGGAGCGGAGCAGGGCTTTTCCGGTCGCGAGGTGCTGGCCGAGTTCCGCCGTGCGACCGGCATGCGGACGGCGACCAACATGATCGCCACGGACTGGCGGCAGATGGGACACGCAGTGGTTCTGAGCAGCGTCGATATTCCGCTCGCCGATCCGCATTTCTGGACGCCGCGCGGTTCGATCGAGGTCGCGAAGCTGTGCGCGCGCTGGGGGCTGACCTGGGGCAGCCATTCCAACAACCATTTCGATATCTCGCTCGCCATGTTCACGCAGGTCGGCGCCGCGGCGCCGGGCGCGATCACCGCGCTCGATACGCACTGGATCTGGCAGGACGGCCAGCATCTGACGCTTGAGCCACCGCGCGTCGTGAATGGTGCGGTCAGGGTGCCGGAGCGGCCGGGGCTCGGTGTCGAACTCGACGATAGGGCGCTGGAGAAGGCGCATGCACGCTATCGCTCGCTGCCGGCCGGCGCCCGCAACGATGCGATGGCGATGCAATACCTGATCCCCGGCTGGACCTTCGACCCGAAGCGGCCGGCGCTGGTGCGGTAGTTAGGCAATCAGACGGAGAAGCTGCCGCCGAACGCCCTGCAGGAAGAACTCGCCAAAATCAACTGCCTCGACTTCATACCGGCGACCCGCCGCCATACCAAACTCGAAGACAACAACGGGGTATTCGGCACCTCGCCGTTCGATGCAGTAATATCCTCCGTAACCTAGATCACAGATTGGCAGAAGGTCGGAAGTGAGTTTATTCCGCCGTCGCATGGCCAACGTCAACCACACGGCGTTAGGGATAGAGGATTGGTCGAAATTGCGGTCAACTACGCCGTAGACCTCGAAGCTTCCAAAATTTCCTGCTCCCAGCGTTTCGACAAATTCTCTGTATTGTGGAGGGAAGCTGAAGCCGAGCACGCGTTCCGCTTCGTTGATCAATTGAACGTCGCGTTGACCAACAAAATTCGCATGCTCGGGATTATCGGCGATTATCCCGAGCGCATCTCCAACTGCCGTCATCTCTACTCAAACCAGGTCGTGTGCGGGTACTGGTAGCGCCTTGCCACGTCTTCGTTGAAGTCGAGACCGATGCCCGGCTTGTCGGTGACCTTGATGCGGCAGTTCTCGATAATGTTGCCGCCATCGGTGACGCTGTTCCAGTAATCCATCCGGTTGAACCAGTGGAACTCAAGGATGAGGAAGTTCGGCACCGTGGCGCAGACATGCGCCGAGGCCATGGTGCCGAGCGGCGACGAGACGTTATGTGGCGCGAAGGGGATGGAATAGAGGTCCGCCATCTCGGCGATTTTCCGGCATTCCGAGAGCCCGCCGCATTTCGGGATATCCGGCATGATGATGTCGAGCGCCTGCTGCTCGAACACCTTGCGGAAACCGTGGCGCAGATAGAGGTTTTCGCCGCCGCAGATCGGCACGCTGGTCGAGCGGG
>CAYPYV010000165.1:0-7213 GCA_964414845.1 uncultured Devosia sp.
TGACGGATCGCGTCGCGCTCATCACAGGCATTACCGGGCAGGATGGCGCCTATCTGGCCCGCCTCCTCCTCGCCAAGGGCTACAGCGTTCATGGCGTCAAGCGGCGTTCGTCGTCGTTCAATACTGGCCGCATCGAGGACATCTACGAAGACCCGCATATCGAGCATCAGCGGCTGACGCTGCACTATGGCGACATGACGGATTCGACCAACCTGATCCGCATCGTGCAGGAGAGCCAGCCGGACGAGATCTATAATCTCGCTGCGCAGAGCCATGTACAGGTCAGTTTCGAGACGCCGGAATATACCGCCAATGCCGATGCGCTCGGTACACTGCGCCTGCTCGAGGCCGTCCGCATCCTGAAGCTCGAGCAGAAGACGCGGTTCTACCAGGCGTCAACATCCGAGCTCTATGGGCTTGTGCAGCAGACCCCGCAGTCCGAGCGCACGCCGTTCTACCCCCGCTCGCCCTATGCCGTGGCGAAACTCTACGCCTACTGGATCGTGGTCAATTACCGCGAAGCCTATGGCATGCATGCCTCGAACGGCATCCTGTTCAACCATGAGAGCCCGCTGCGCGGCGAAACCTTCGTCACGCGCAAGATCACGCGTGCCGCGGCTGCCATCAAGCTCGGTAAGCAAGAGCGGCTCTATCTCGGCAATCTCGATGCCAAGCGCGACTGGGGCCATGCCGAAGAATATGCCGAAGGCATGTGGCGCATGCTCCAGCAGCCGAAGGGCGACGACTATGTGCTCGCCACCGGCGTCACGACGCCTGTCCGGCAATTCGTCGAGTGGGCCTTCGAGGAGGTCGGTATCAGCCTTGCCTGGGAGGGCGAGGGCGTCGATGAACGCGGTATCGACCGCGCCACGGGAAAGCCGGTGGTGCTCGTCGACCCGCGCTATTTCCGTCCCACAGAAGTGGACCTCCTGGTCGGCGATGCCGGAAAGGCGCGCGACGTTCTGGGCTGGAGCCCAAAGCGGACGGTGCGCGAGCTCGTCAGCGAGATGGTTGCCGGAGACCTTGAAGTGATGCGCACCGCGCCGGTGACGAGGGGCACCTGATGTACGACCTCAAGGGCAAGCGCATCTGGGTCGCCGGCCATCGCGGCATGGTGGGCTCGGCGCTGGTGCGGCGTCTCGGCAGCGAGGACTGTATGGTCCTGACTGTCGGCCGCGATGAGGTTGACCTCAAGCGCCAGGACCAGGTCGAGCGCTATGTCGCGTCGGAGCGTCCGGATGCAATCATCCTCGCCGCGGCCAAGGTTGGCGGTATTCTTGCCAACGACACTTACCCCGCAGATTTCCTGTTCGACAATCTTGTCATCGAGACCAATGTGTTCGGCGCAGCTCATGCCGCCGGCGTGAACCGGCTGCTTTTCCTGGGGTCGAGCTGCATCTACCCAAAGTTGGCGCCGCAGCCCATCGCAGAGGATTCCCTCCTCACGGGGCCGCTCGAGCCCACGAACGAGTGGTATGCCGTCGCGAAGATCGCAGGCATCAAGCTCGCCGAAGCCTACCGCCGGCAGTACGACCGCGACTACATAAGCGCCATGCCGACCAACCTTTACGGACCGGGCGACAATTTCGACCTTCATACGAGCCATGTGCTTCCGGCGCTCATCCGCAAGGCGCATGAGGCGAAGCTTTCGCGCTCATCGACCCTTACCATCTGGGGCACGGGCACACCGCTTCGCGAGTTCCTGCATGTGGACGACTGCGCCGACGCGCTGGTGCATCTGCTCAAGCACTACAGCGACGCCCAGCATGTGAATGTGGGCTCGGGTAGCGACATCTCCATCCTCGATCTCGCCCGTATTGTCGCGAAGGCAGTGGGTTTTGAGGGAGACATCGTGATTGATCCCACAAAGCCGGATGGCACACCTCGCAAGTTAATGAGCGGAGACAAACTCAAGGCAATGGGCTGGGCCCCGAAGATCGCCCTGTCTGAGGGCATCACCGATACCTACCGCTGGTTTATTGACCATGGCGGTGCGGAGCGCTGCGAGTGAGGATCCTTCTGGTCGGACTCAACTATGCGCCTGAAAAGGTAGGCATCGCCGTATACTCGACGGGTCTTGCCGAAGCGCTCGTCGAGGCCGGCCACCAGGTCCAGGTCGTAGCGGGCCAGCCCTACTACCCGCGTTGGCGGACTGAGCCGGGATACCCGGCCTGGCGTTGGACCCGTAGCGTCGAAAACGGCGTGACTGTACACCGGGCGCCCCACTACGTACCTTCGAACCCCACGGGCATCCGACGCGTCATCCACCATCTCACTTTTGCGTTGGCCAGTGCTTATCCGGCTCTTAAGGCGGCGATCATCCATAGGCCCGATCTCGTCATTTCTGTCGCTCCGTCACTTCTGTCCGCGCCGGTCGCGAGGCTGGCTGCCCGCCTCTCTAGGGCCGCGACCTGGCTGCATGTCCAAGACATCGAAATCGAGGCCGCCTTCGGCATGGGCTTGCTGAAGGAAGAATCGTGGCTTGGGCGGATGGCTCGTCGCTTCGAGCGACATGTGCTGAAGTCTTTCGATCGCGTTAGCGCGCTGACACCCGAGATGCAGGGGCGGCTCGTCGTAAAGGGCCTGCCGCCTGACCGGGCGACCATTCTGCGTAACTGGGCCGACCCCAGCATCAGGCCGCAACCTCCGGAAACCGGAGATCGGCTTCGCGCCGAACTCGAGATTTCAACGCCACAGGTCGTGCTCTATTCGGGCAATATCGCCAACAAGCAGGGCATCGAAATGGTTGTGGATGCCGCGCGGCTGCTGGCGCAGCGCAACGACCTTACCTTCCTGGTGTGCGGCGAGGGCCCAAACCTCGATGCGTTACGCCGACGCGGGGAGGGGCTCCCCAATCTGCGCTTTGCACCGCTGCAACCGAAGGAGCGGTTGCCGGAATTGCTAGCGCTCGCCAGCGTGCATCTCCTGCCGCAATTGCCGGTTGCCGCCAATGTCGTCATGCCGAGCAAGCTCACCAACATGCTGGCATCTGGCCGCCCGGTGGTCGCGACGGCAGAAGAAGGGACTGCACTTGCTCGTGAAGTCCATGGTGCCGGCATCATAACCCCGCCGGAAGACACAGAAGCTTTCGCGGCCGCTATCGCCCGGCTCTCTGACGATCCGGAACTTCGCCGCCGCCTTGGTGATGCCGCGGCGAAGCGGGCCGCCGATGTCTGGAGCCAGAGGGCCATTATTGGCGGCTTCCGAGAAGCGATCGATGAGCTGTGTGCCGGCAAAGACCCCAAGCCCTGAGAAAAGTCGCCGGCTGCCGCATACGGTTTGCGCTACAGCTGACCCACCAGCACGGGATCCTCGCGGTACAGTGCAGGAAACACCGACTTCAGCGCCGCGATCTTCGGCAGGTCGTTGATGACGATATAGGGGTAGGTCGGGTTATTGGTCATGAAGTCCTGATGATACTGCTCGGCCGGATAGAACCCAGAAAAGGCCTCGATCTTGGTGACGATCGGCGCGGGAAATGCCTTCGCCGCATCGAGCTGGGCGATATAGGCCGTGGCAACCTTCTCTTCCTCGGCACTCGTTGGGAAGAGGGCAGAACGGTACTGCGTGCCATGGTCCGGGCCCTGAAAGTTCAGCTGTGTAGGGTTGTGCGCAACCGAGAAATACACCTGCAGCAACTGACCATAGCTGACCTGTGACGGATCATATGTCACTTCCACAGCCTCGGCGTGTGCCGTCGACCCTGAACTGACGAGGTCATAGGTCGCGTCGTCCGCCTTCCCGCCGGCATAACCAGACACCGCTCGCGTTACGCCCTTGGTGTGCTGAAACACGCCTTGCACGCCCCAGAAGCAGCCGCCGGCAAACACTGCCGTCGCGGTCTTCGCGCCAGACGCCGGCAGGTCGATAGCCGGAGGCGGTATGACGACCGGCTCCTCCGCTGCGTGGCTGCCACTGGACAGCAGCGCAAGCGCCGCAGCCGGTATGATCGCCAGCATGACCCCGCGCCGACTCCAGCGCACAAAACCCTCGAAAACGCCCATCTTCAATCTCCTGGTACCTGAGCACCTTGCTTGCCGTGGAAGATACGTCGCCCCCGCAGCGATCTGCACGCCGCTCAGCACTTTGTGATGAGACGGGCCACCAAGAACACGAATAACCGGCATGATAGGACGATATTCCTGCCGCATGGAACGGTTTTCTCCAAGAACCGAAAATGGTTTATCGATAATACTGATGCCGACTTGAACGCCCAACCTTGTATGGTGCGCAATCGGTCGGCCCGCTTGGCATTTGCGCGCGGTGTTGCTTAGGTCTGTGGGGCCCGTCTATCAAGGGCTGAAAGGGAGAAAGTCATGAAGGTCGTGATCATTGGCGGTAGCGGGCATGTCGGTACCTATCTCGTGCCACGTCTGGTCAATCTCGGCTGCGATGTCGTGAACGTCTCGCGCGGCGCGTCCTCTCCCTATCTCGGCAGTACAGCCTGGGGCCGCGTCGAAACCATCACGATCGACCGCGCTGCAACCGAGGCTGACGGAAGCTTTGGCGAGCGGATTGCGGCGCTCGACGCCGATGTCGTCATCGACATGATCTGCTTCACACTAGAGAGCTGCCGGCATCTGGTTTCGGCGCTTGAGGGCAAGGTGCAGCATTTCCTGCATTGCGGAACAATCTGGGTGTACGGGCACAATACCCTCGTTCCCGCGACCGAGGACCAGCCGCTCAACGCGTTTGGCGAATACGGCACGCAAAAGGCCGCAATTGAGGCCTTTCTGCTCGACAGGGCACGACGCGGGCATTTCCCGGCGACGGTATTCCGCCCGGGACATATCGTCGGGCCGGGCTGGAGCATTCTCAATCCGCAGGGCAATTTCAACGACCAGGTCTGGTCGACCATAAAGCGCGGCGAAGAACTGATTGTACCGAATTTCGGCCTCGAGACGGTGCACCATGTCCACGCCGACGATGTCGCACAGGTGGTCGAGCGCGCCATGATGAACTGGGGTGGTGCGGTCGGCGAGGCGTTCAACGCCGTTTCGGCTCAGGCGGTGAACCTGCGCGGCTATGCCGAGCACATGTATCGCTGGTTCGGCCATGCGCCAAAGCTGGCCTACCAGCCGTTCGACCACTGGAAATCCACGGTCGCTCCCGATGACGCGCAATCGACATGGGAGCATATCGCGCGCTCGCCGAGCCATTCGATCGAGAAGGGCAAGCGACTCCTGGGCTACCAGCCGCATTACTCTTCGCTGGCTGCAGCGGAGGAGTCGGTGGCTGCTCTCATCGAAAAGGGCCGCATCTAGGCGTTTCAGGCGCAAGAAATCGCCGATTTTCGCCGTCGGCCCCTTTTCTCTGTCATATCGCTTCTTTACGAAGGGGCGATTCAAACCTTTAGCGCGAGGGCACCCCATGAGCTCCATCATCGACGTCACCGGCCGCCAGGTCTTCGATAGCCGAGGCAATCCGACGGTCGAAGTCGATGTGGTGCTGGACGATGGCAGCTTTGGCCGCGCCGCGGTTCCCTCGGGTGCCTCGACCGGCGCGCATGAGGCCGTCGAGCTCCGCGATGGTGGCAAGGCGTTCCTGGGCAAGGGCGTCACCAAGGCCGTCGACGCCGTAAACACCGAAATCTTCTCGGAGATCCAGGGGCTCGACGCGCTCGACCAGATCGGGCTCGATCGCACGTTGATCGAACTGGACGGCACGCCGAACAAGTCGCGCCTCGGTGCCAACGCCATCCTGGGCGTGTCGCTCGCGGTCGCCAAGGCGGCTGCCGAGTCGAGCGAGCTGCCGTTCTTCCGCTATATTGGCGGCCCGAACGCCCACGTGCTCCCGGTTCCGATGATGAACATCATCAACGGTGGGGCGCATGCGGACAACCCGATCGATATGCAGGAATTCATGATCCTGCCGGTCGGCGCCGAGTCGCTGGCCCATGCCGTTCAGATCGGCTCGGAGATCTTCCACACCCTCAAGAAGGCGCTGCATGCCGACGGGCACAATACCGCCGTGGGTGACGAAGGCGGCTTCGCGCCGAACCTGAGCTCGGCCGAGGCCGCGCTCGACTATATCGTCAAGGCCATCGACAAGGCTGGGTACGAGGCGGGGAAGGACGTCTATCTCGGGCTCGATTGCGCCGCGACGGAGTACTTCAAATCCGGCCGCTACGAGATGGTTGGTGAGGGCAAGTCCTACTCATCCGAAGAAAACGCCAGGTTCCTCGCCGGTCTCGCCGACAAGTTCCCGATCATCACCATCGAAGACGGCATGGCCGAGGACGATTGGGAGGGCTGGAAGGCGCTGACCGAGCTGATCGGTAAGAAGGTGCAGCTCGTCGGTGACGATCTCTTCGTCACCAATACCGAGCGCCTGAAGTCCGGCATCAAGATGGGCGTCGCCAACTCGATCCTCGTCAAGGTGAACCAGATCGGCTCGCTCTCCGAGACCCTCGACGCCGTCGATACCGCGCACCGCGCCGGCTACACCTCGGTGATGTCGCACCGCTCTGGTGAAACCGAGGATTCGACGATTGCCGACCTCGCGGTGGCGCTCAATTGCGGGCAGATCAAGACGGGCTCGCTCAGCCGCTCTGACCGGCTGGCCAAGTACAACCAGCTGATCCGCATCGAGGAGCAGCTTGGCTCGACCGCCAAGTATGCCGGCCGTGCGGTGATCAAGGGCTGATCGATCCGGTCATCTGGTGTTCGGGGGCGGCTCAGGCCGCCCCTTTGCTTTGCGGGTATCGGCATGCTGACCATTCGTCCCTATCGCGACAACCTTTCCGACCGCGATGAGACGATCCGCATCTTTCTCTCTGCGATCCAGGAGACGGCCGCGCGGCACTATAGCGCGGCGCAGATCGCTGCATGGGCGCAAGTGAACGATCTGGTACGCTGGCACGAAGTGCGTCTCTCCCGTCCAACGTGGGTTGCCGAGCTGGACGGCATGGCAGCCGGCTTTACCGACCTCTGCGATGACGGACTGATCGATATGATGTTCGTGGCACCAGAGGCAGGCGGGCAGGGGGTCGGTGGTGCGTTGCTCGAAATGGTGGAGGCGGCCGCCCTCGAGGCAGGATTGGCGCGCCTCTGGACCGAGGCCAGCCTTGCTGCCGAAGGATTCTTTGCGCATCACGGCTTCACTGTCGTTGAGCGGCAGGTGGTTGAGAAGCGCGGCCAGCAACTCCGCAACGCGGTGATGGAAAGGCACCTCGCACTGGCGACCGCAACGCAGCGTTAAGCCATGGTGAATA
>CAYPYV010000166.1:0-7138 GCA_964414845.1 uncultured Devosia sp.
TCGGCGTCCCTCTCCCTCGCGAGGGAGAGGGTGGCGCGTAGCGCCGGGTGAGGGGAGCCGCTTGCGCTAAACCTTTGCGACGCTGTAGAAATTCCGCGCAAGGTGCCCCCCACCCGCCCTTCGGGCACCCTCCCCCGCAGGCGGGAGAGGGCCCGACTGTGGGTTCCTTGCTCATCGGATTTGATCACGGCTATCGCGATCGATCTGCCTCGCGGAATCCGTTACTCCACCAGTCGCAATTCTCCATCCTTGAGCGCATAGCGGCGGGTGGCGAGGGCGGCGATGTCGTCCTGATGATGGCTCACGAGCAGCGTGATCCAGTTGTGCGTGCGGGTCAGGCGAAGAACAAGCTCGCGCACATCGCGCCGCGTTGCATCATCGAGTGCGGAGAACGGTTCATCGAGCAGCAGCACCGAGCGGTTGCGCAGGAGCGTGCGGGCAAGGGCCACCCGCTGCTGCTCGCCGCCGGACAGTGTGCCGGCGCGTTGGGAAGCCACCTGTGGCAGGCCGACTTCAGCTAGGGCCGCGGCAATGCGGGCGTCGCGATCGGTGCGAGGGCTATCGGCGGGGAGGCCGAGGGCGAGGTTCGCGGCGGCGCTCAGGTGTTCGAACAGCGAATCCGACTGGAAGAGGATCGAGATCGGCCTGCCCTCGGGCGGGAGCGCCAAAAGATCGACGCCATCGAGCGTGAGCTTGCCGGACTGGGGCGTGAGGAAGCCCGAGAGCAGATCGAGCAGCGTCGACTTGCCGGCGCCGCTCGGGCCCGAGACAGCGGTGATCTCTCCCGGCGCCGCGGTAAGGCTGAACTTGTAGCGCTGCGTGCTGCCGGGCCGGGCGAAGCTGAGTTCAGTGGCGATGAGCACGGCCGAGCCTTTCGAAAAGCGGGGGCAGCAGCGTGAAAGCCGCGACCGAGAGCAGCAGCATCAGCGCGGCGATGGCGCCGGCATCGGCGCTGCGATAGGCGCCGAGCGCACGATACATCAGCATGGGGAGCGTAGTGATCTCTTCGGTGCCGAACAGCGAGATGACGCCCAGATCGCCCAGCGAGAAGCAGAAGCCGAGGGCCAGCACGACGCCAATATCGCGGGAGAGCAGGGGCCATTCGACAGCGCTGAACTGCCTGAGGCCAGTGAGCCCGAGGGCGCGGATCAGCTTGCCACGGGTGACGGCGATGGCTTCGAGCGGCGGCGCGAGGGTGGCGATCGCATAAGGCAGGGCGAGGAGGCTGTTGGCGAGGATCACCACCGGCAGCGCCAGCGTGCCCGGCGGAATGCCAAAGCCGCGAACAAGTAGGAATAAGCCCAGCGCCAGCACCACCGATGGCACCGCGAGATAGGCATTGGCGGGGAGGCCGAGGCCGATGCGCAGCGGACGCGAGGGGCTCGTGGCGCGGGCGGCGGCGATCGCAAAGCCCATGATGAGGCTGAGAGAGGCGGCGCTCAGTCCGATGACGAGGCTGGTCACGAGACTTTGCCAGAAGCTCGGGCGAGCGAGAAGCGGCGGCAGCGCAGCGCCGAGACCATCAATCAGCACAGCGGCGAGCGGCAGGCCGAAACCGAGAATGCCAAGGATGAGGACAAGAATGGCTGTATGGCGGGCGAGCCCGCGTTCGCGCCAGAGAGGGCCAGTGCTCCGGGTCAGGCGGCTCGGCACGGGCGCAAATCCGGCTGCCAGCGTGAGGACAAGGGCGCAGAGCGCGACCTGAACGAGTGCGAGGCGGACCGCGCCGAGGAGATCGAAATCGAGCCGGATGGCGGAATAGATCGCCACTTCCAGCGTCTGGTTGGCAGGGCCGCCGCCGAGCATCAGAACGATGGGAAAACTGGTGAAGGCGAGAAGAAAGATGATGGCGCCGAGACCCGGCAGCGACGGCCGGATGGCGGGCCAGTCAATCAGGAGGAAGCGCTGCAGCGGGGAAAGCCCGAGGCTCTGGCCGGTCTTGAGACGTTGAGGTGGGATGGTTTCGAGGCGGGCGAGGAGGATGCGGGCGGCAAAGCTCGCATCGAGCACGACATGGGCGAGGAGGATGCCGGACAGGCCGAAAAGCGGCAGATCGAGCGGACCACCCGTGAGGGACGACCAGAGGCTGCTGGCCCATCCCGCGCGGCCCCATACGGCGATGAGCCCGAACGCGACGACCAGCCCGGGAGTGACGATGGCGGCAGAGAAGAGTCCGATGACCAGCGGGCGCAGCGGGAAATCGAGCCGGTTCAGCGCCCAGGCGAGGGCTGTGCCGACCACAAGCGAGAGGATGGTGGTGAGACCCGCCTGGATCGTGGTCATCACCACGAGGCGGAGGATATCGACGCGGGACGAGGCAGCGGGCGTGGCCGGCAGCGCCTGGGCCACGATGGACCAGAAGACCAGCGTGATGATCAGGAGAATGCCGAGCGCGACGCCCGCCCCGGCAAGAAGCCGGAACGGGCGCGGCGGACGGGCCAGGGCGCTGTTACTGGAGCGCTGCAAGCGCTGCATCCACCCAATTGCGGCTCTGGGCCGCGATGGTCGCTTCGTCGATCGTGAGCACTTTCTCGGGCGGGGCGCCGAAGGCAGCGGGGAGATCGGCGCCAAGATCGATGACAGGGTACATCCAGTTGGTGGTGGGAATGATCTTCTGCGCATCGACGGAGGTGAGGTAGGCGAGAAAGGCCCGGCCGAGCTCGGGCTTGGTCGACGACTTCAGCAGGCCTGCGACCTCGACCTGCGGGACATAGCCCTCGGAGAACTGCGCGAAGGCGTAGTTCGGCTTGTTCTCGGCGACGGCATGATAGGCCGGCGAGGTGGTGTAGGAGAGCACCATATCGGCCTCGCCCTTGAGGAACAGGTCGTATGATTCCGACCAGCCCTTGGTGACAGTGAGGATATGGGGCTTTAGCCCCTTCCAGATCTCAGGTGCGCGATCGCCATAGGCGGCGGCAACCCAGAAGACGAGGCCGAGCCCGGGCGTGGACGAGCGCGGATCCTGGATGACGATCTTGAAGCTATCAGGCTTCGAAATCAGCTCCTCGAAGGAAGTGGGCGGAGACGCGACCTTGTCCTTGTCGTAGACGAAGGCGAAGTAGCCATAGTCGAAGGGTATGAAGGTCGGGTCCTGCCAGTCGAGCTTCAGGCCCGCGGGGGAGAGGTTGTGATCGGCGAAGAGGCCGGTGGAACGTGCCTCGCCGGCGGTGGCGGTATCGAGGCCCACCAGAACATCGGCCTTGGTGGTCGCGCCCTCGAGCTGCACCTTGCGCAGCGTCGAGATGGCATCTTCGGACGTGGTGAAGTTGACCGTGCAATCGCAGGTCTTTTCGAAGCCGGCCTTCAGCGCGGGGCCCGGGCCCCATTCGGCTGCAAAGGAATCATAGGCGTAGACCTCAAGCACCGGCTTGTCGGCGGCGAGAGAGGAGGCGAATGGCGCGAAGACGGTTGCAAGAGCCGCCAACGCGAAGAGGCGAACCGAGTGCATCGGTAGAGTCCTTCGTGTCGAGGGCCATGTGGAATGAAAGGAGCAGATTTGGCGCAGGACGCAATTTTGCATCCTTGCCTTCTCGAACTTCCTCCGCCAGCATGACCTGGTTCAGGTTCAATGGGTGTTTCTCAGCTCCAGAAAAACCGGAGCACCCCAGCGAGACAGCCGACTCATAGTCAGAGTTTTTCCGCCGTGCAAGCGCGCGCCAATCAGCATACCGTCGCAGTGTTCGAAGACCTGTTGGTCGTGGTCGGGGGAGGGCAGGTCGACCCGGCCCTGATGTCCGAGCTTTATGCCTCGGGCGGGCATCTGGTTGCTGCCGATGGCGGCGCGGACCAGATCGTCGCTGCCGGCCTCAAGCCCGAGATGATCATCGGGGATTTCGATTCGCTCAAGGATCCGTTCGGCTGGCTGGGGAAGACCCGGCTCATGCAGATCAAGGAACAGGAAACCACCGATTTCGAGAAGGTGCTGTACTCGACCCGCGCGCCGCTGACGGTGGCGCTGGGGATGACGGGGCGGCGCTTCGACCATACGCTCGCTGCGCTCGACGTGGTGACACGCTATGCGACGCGGCGGAAACTGATCCTTGTCGACGAGGAAGATGTCGCGGTGGCGCTTACCGAGGCGTTCAGCTTCACGGTGGCCCCGGCCGAGCGCGTTTCGATCCACCCGCTGGCGCCGGTGAATTTCTGGCGCTCGGACGGGCTCAAATATCCGCTCGATGCGGTGAAGCTGGCGCCGGGTTTGCGCACAGGAACGTCGAACGAGGCATTGGACGGGCCCTTCACCATCGTGCCCGAAGAGGGCATCCATGCGCCCTATCTGCTGATCCTGCCGCGGCACCATCTGATGGGGCTGATCGACGCGCTGCTGTAGGGGGCAATCGGCAGTCGGCAATAGGCAATCGGGAAGTGGGTGGGGCCGCTTCCTCGTGGTTCGTCGTTCGACAAGCTCACGATGAGGAGGCTTACCATGTGGAAGCTTGGGCGGTCCCTCAGTCTGCTTCCCTCTCCCGCAAGCAGGAGAGGGAGTCCCGACTGCTGACTTTCGTCTAGGTCACGCCTCGGCGCGGTGGCGGGCGGCCTTCTGTACGGCCTCCTGCACCTTTTCGAAGGCGCGAACCTCGATCTGCCGGATGCGCTCGCGGCTGACATTGTATTCCTGCGCCAGTTCCTCGAGCGTCGCGGGCTCGTCCTGCAGGCGGCGGGCCTGGAAGATCGCCTTCTCGCGCTCGTTGAGATCGCCCAGCGCCGTGTTGAGCAGGGCCATGCGCTCGTCATATTCCTCGGAATTGCCGAGGGTTGTTTCCTGGTCCGGCGTGTCGTCGACCAGCCAATCCTGCCATTCGGAGGCGCCTTCGTCCGCACGCATCGGTGCGTTGAGAGAGGCATCGCCGGAAAGGCGCTGGTTCATCGACACAACGTCCTGCTCGGAAACCGACAGCGTGGTGGCGATCTGCTTGATCTGGTCGGGGTGCAGATTGCCGTCCTCGAGGGCGGCGATCTGTCCCTTGATCTTGCGCAGGTTGAAGAACAGCCGCTTCTGGGCCGCCGTGGTGCCGATCTTCACCAGGCTCCACGAGCGCAGCACATATTCCTGGATGGCAGCACGGATCCACCACATGGCGTAAGTGGCGAGGCGGAAGCCCTTTTCGGGCTCGAAGCGCTTCACCGCATGCATCAGGCCGACATTGCCTTCGGAGATCACCTCGGAAATCGGCAGGCCGTAGCCGCGATAGCCCATGGCAATCTTCGCCACGAGGCGCAGATGCGAGGTGATGAGACGCTGGGCCGCGTTCGGGTCCTCATGCTCGCGATAGCGCTTCGCCAGCATGTATTCCTCGTCGGGCTCGAGCATCGGAAACTTGCGAATTTCCTGGAGGTAGCGGTTGAGACCGCCTTCCATCGACAGAACCGGCAAATTGCTTTGGGCCATAGTGCACCCTCTTCCTTCCCCCGTTGTAGCGGGCAGATATGCCGCCCCCGTCCGACCCCGGCACGGCGGGCAGATGGATCGTAGATATAGGTCAGACAATGGCCTTGATAAGGCCCCCGGCCGACCTCAGGCACGCAACTCGCAATAAACCCGTATAACGACGGACCCGTAACCAAAGTTCCGCCGGGATCTGTCGAACTTCGGATATTCGATCATCCCGGCTGGGCGAGGTCGAAGGGCTCAAGATGCTCTTCGAGCGTGGCCAGGTCCGGCGGAAGCGGCGCCTCGAAGAACATTTCCTCGCCGGTTGCCGGATGTTCGAATCCCAGTTCGGCTGCATGCAGGGCCTGCCGGCCAAGCGTTGCAATATCAGTACGCAGTGGCTCGGGCAGTCGGTTCACCTTGGTGGCGAAGCCGGGCGCGTAGAGCTGGTCTGCAACCAGCGGATGGCCGATATGGGCCATGTGGACACGGATCTGGTGGGTGCGGCCGGTTTCGAGCACGCACTGGATGCGGGTAATGTCCCAGCCCTCGCCGCCATAGCGCGCCTCGACGGCATAGTGGGTAATCGCCTCGCGGCCATCCTTTCGGACGGCCTGCTTCAGCCGATTGGCGGGATCGCGCCCCAGCGGGGCCTCGACCGTGCCGCGAGCCTGCTGCGTGCGCCCCCAGGCAAAGGCGATATAGGCGCGATGCAACGGGCCGGTGCGGCCGTGGTCGGCAAACTGCGCCGCGAGGTGCTGGTGGGCCTGGTCGGTCTTGGCGGCGACCATGACGCCCGATGTATCCTTGTCGAGCCGATGGACGATGCCCGGGCGCTTCACCCCGCCTATGCCACGGAGGCTGTCTCCGCAATGGTAGAGGAGCGCATTGACCAGCGTGCCGGTGAGGCTGCCCGGCGCCGGATGGACGACCATGCCGACAGGCTTGTCGACGACGATCAGGTGCTCGTCCTCATAGAGGATATCGAGCGGGATGTTCTCAGGCTCCGGGTCGGCATCGACCGGTTCGGGCGCGACGAGAAGCAGTTCATCGCCCGACTTCACCTTCAGTTTTGGCTCATTGACGGGCTTGCCATTGATCGCAACCGCGCCGGTGAGTATCAGGTCCTTGATGCGATTGCGCGAGAAGGCCGGCACGCGGCGCGCCAAGACGACATCGAGCCGGGCTCCGATATCTTCGGGCTCGGCCGCGAAAGCCCATTCCGTCTCCTCGCCTGGAGTGACCTGCATGTCTCAGCCTCAAGAAGAAAACCAGCCGGCCGCCGAGCTGACGCCCGAGGCCAAGGCGGTATTGGCACGCGCACGAAGGAGCTTCATGATCTCCATGGGCCTTCTGATCCTTGGGCTCGTTGTCGTGCTTGGAGCGGTTGTCTATCGCACCAGCGGAGGGGATTCAAAGGGCGCGATGCCCTACCAGATTGGCGCGCTGAAGATACCCGCCGGCGGCGAGGTCATTTCGGCAGTGGCAGCCGACGACCTTGTGACGCTGACCTACAGGATCGGCGGCACGGTGTCGATCCGCGTGTTCGACGGCAAGACCGGCGACGTAGTGCGCGAGATCCCCGTGGTGGCGGAGTAGGAAGCAGAAGGTGGGTCGGCCACGTCCTCGTGCTTCGTCGTTCGACAAGCTCACGATGAGGAAGCTCAGCATGAGGACTACTGGGGGGAAAAGGTGGTGGCAGTTTAGCGCGTCACCCACACTCGCAGTCGACGACCCTCTCCCTCGAGAGGGAGAGGGTGGCGCGTA
>CAYPYV010000167.1:0-7073 GCA_964414845.1 uncultured Devosia sp.
GTCACTTCACTTCCGCCGTCGCGTCGGTGTGGAAGGCGGCGATGGCGGCACCGAGTTCGGTGCCGGCGACCGGCCACGACGCGGCGTCGTCGGGGGAGAACGCCTTGCCGCGCCATTCCTGATAGAGCTTCACCGCGCCCTTGGGGCCCTCGGCTATCGCGCCGATGAAGATTTCGCCGCCCCCCGCGAAAGTGCCCACCGCGATCTCCGAAGTGTAAGCGCCGCATGCCACGAGAAAGACCGGCGGCAGGTCGCCATCGCCCTTGGCGGCGACACCCATATTGAGGGACGCCTTCTCGCAGCCCTTCTCAAAGGCAGAAACGATGGACTCCTCATGCGCCGCAGCCGGATAGCCGGGCTTGGCGACGACAAGGGCGGCCACCATGCGCGTCCAGGTGTCGATGGTTTCGCCCGCCGGGATGAATTCAAGGGTTTCGACATCGGCAGCATAGGGCGTGCGGACGAGCTGCAGCGTCGCCGCGTCGGGTGCGCCCGCGGTGCGCCCCCATTCGGGTACAGGCAGCGAGACCTCGAAGCCAAGCGAGGTGACCTTGATCAGATCCCCTTCGATCGAGAAATCTTCGGCGGCAAGTACCTGAACGGCGAGCAGGGCCGGGAGTGTAGCGAAGGTAGCAAGGACGCGGCGCATGGGTTCCTGTCGCGGCTGGGCAAAAAGAAAGGGCGCCGGCCGAAGCCGACGCCCTGTTCATAACGTGAAACGCCGGGAGGTTACAGCGTGCGCGTGACCTGCTCGACGCGGAAGCATTCGATGACGTCGCCGGCGCGGATATCTTCGTAATTCTCGAAGGCCATGCCGCATTCCTGGCCCACCGGCACTTCCTTGACTTCGTCCTTGAAGCGCTTGAGCGTCTTGAGCTTGCCTTCGTGGATAACGACGTTGTCGCGCAGGAGGCGGACACCCGCGCCACGCTCGACGATGCCTTCGGTGACCTGACAGCCGGCGACCTTGCCGACCTTGGTGATCTGGAAGACTTCCTTGATGGTGGCGTAGCCGATGAAGGTTTCGCGACGCTCGGGCTTCAAGAGGCCCGACATGGCCGCCTTCACGTCATCCACGAGGTCGTAGATGATGTTGTAGTAGCGGATTTCGATGCCGTCGCGAGCCGCCAGATCGTTGGCCTGCTTGTTGGCACGGACGTTGAAGCCGATGATGACGGCGTTGGACGCCGCCGCCAGCTGCACGTCGGACTCGGTGATGCCGCCGACGCCGCTCATCAGGATCTGCGCCGAGACTTCCTCGGTGGAGAGCTTGTTGATGGAGGCGTTGATGGCTTCGACGGAACCCTGCACGTCGCCCTTGATGACCAGCGGGAACTTGGCGATGCCAGCGACCTTCAGCTGGTTCATCAGCTGTTCGAGGCTGGTGGCGCCGCCGCCGGCAGTCTTCTCGCGGATGGCGCGCTGACGGTACTCGGTGACTTCGCGGGCACGCGCTTCGGACTCGACGACCGAGCAGCGGTCGCCCGCCGACGGCACGCCGGTGAAGCCGAGCACCTCGACCGGGATGGACGGGCCGGCTTCCTTCACCTGCTCGCCCTTGTCGTTGATGAGCGCACGGACACGGGCAAACTCGGTGCCGGCGACGAGAATGTCACCAACCTTGAGCGTGCCGCGCTGCACGAGCACGGTGGCCACGGCGCCACGGCCCTTGTCGAGCTTGGCCTCGATGACGAGGCCTTCGGCACGACCATCACGCGGCACCTTGAGCTCCAGCACTTCGGCCTGGAGCAGGATGGTGTCGATGAGCTTGTCGAGGCCAGTCTTCTTGAGCGCCGAGACTTCCACTTCGAGCGTGTCACCGCCCATGGATTCGACGAAGACCTCGTGCTGCATCAGCTCGGTGCGGACGCGGGTCGGGTTGGCCGACGGCTTGTCCATCTTGTTGATGGCCACGATGATCGGCACGCCCGCCGCCTTGGCGTGGCGGATGGATTCGATGGTCTGCGGCATGACGCCATCGTCGGCCGCCACCACCAGCACCGCGATATCCGTCGCCTGCGCGCCACGGGCACGCATGGCGGTGAAGGCCTCGTGGCCCGGCGTATCGAGGAAGGTGACCTTCTGGCCGTTGGTTTCGACCTGGTAGGCGCCGATATGCTGGGTAATGCCGCCGGCTTCGCCCGAAACCACATTGGCCTGGCGAATGGCGTCGAGCAGCGAGGTCTTGCCGTGGTCGACGTGACCCATGATGGTCACCACCGGGGCGCGATCGGTGAGATCCTCGGCCTTGTCGTCGGCCGGGATGTCGAACAGGCCCTCTTCCACGTCGGCATCGGACACGCGCTTGACCGTGTGGCCGAGTTCGGTGGCGATGAGTTCGGCGGTGTCGGCGTCGATGACGTCGTTGATCTTCATCATCTGGCCCTGGGCCATCAGAATCTTGATCACGTCGACGGCGCGTTCGGCCATTCGGTTGGCGAGTTCCTGGACGGTGATCGCCTCGGGGATGATCACTTCGCGACTGAGCTTGGGCGCAGCCTGCTGGTTGCGGCCCATCTTCTTATCGCGACGGCGACGCATGGCCGCGAGCGACGGGCCGCGATCGCGATCGGATTCCGTCGTAGCGCTCGAGACGGTGAGGCGGCTGCGGCCGAAAGCATCGGTATCGCCGGCACGGCGCACGGCCGGACGCTCGGGCACGGCACCGCGCGCAGGACCGCGGCGCGCCGCGTCGGCATCGAGCGCCGCAGCGCCTGTGCCTGCGGGACGAGCCGCCGGGATGGAACGCGTCTTGCGGCCATCGGCTTCGGAGGGCGGGGTCGGCGGCAGTTCGGCGACGACCGGCGCGTTGGGCCGTGCTGCAGGAGACTGCGGCGCGCGCTTTGCCGGCGACACTCGCGGCTCACGCGAGGGCGCGGAGACTTCCGCCACTTCGGCGAGGGCCTTCTCGGCCTCGATGGCCTTCAGCCGCGCTTCCTCGGCGCGCTGCGCTTCCTCGCGCAGGGCGCGACGACGTGCGTCTTCCTCCGCGCGACGGGCCTCTTCAGCGCGGGCGCGGGCGTCATCCTCGGCCTGACGGCTTGCCGCCTCGCGCAGGGCGCGGGCGCGGGCGTCGGCCTCGGTGGCGCTCAGTCCCTGCGAGGGACGGAAGCCGGGCTGCACGCCACCGCCGGTGCGGAGCGGCGGACGGCCGGACGAGTTGAAATTGCGATTGCCCGACGGAGAGCCTCCGGGCGCGCCCGAAGGACGCGACTGCGACGGGGCGCCGGACCCCGGCCGCGAGGACGGCGCCGAAGGCGCGCTCACGGGACGCGGGGGCGGGGCCGAACTCGTTGCGGCCGGGCGGGCAGCCTGGACCGGCGCCGGGCTGGCGCTCGGGCTTGGGCTCGCCGCAGCAGCAGGCGCTGCCGCCGGTGCAGCGGCCGGTGCGCGCGGGGTATGCGTTACCGGCGGCGAAACCGGCGGTACGAAGCGGGTGCGCTTCTCCACGACTACCGTGCTGCGCGACGAACGTGCCACATTGGGGCGGCTCCCCACGGTGGGAGCTCCCTTCAGCGACAAGGTCTTCTTGCCACCGGCACCAGAGTCGTCGCGCTTGTCGTCGTTATCAGCCATGTAACTCGCGTCTTCCTTGCGAATGTTCGCATTCGGGATCGTTGCCGACCCCTCAAATCATCTCGTCCGGTTCGGGCATCCGGTGCGGACAGCGCTTGCCGCGCCGCTCTTTAACCCAACTTGCCGGCAATGTAACGAGCCAGTCTTTCGGCTCGCAGCACCGCCGCCTGGGCTGCGCCCCCGTTTGTGAGCGCAGCATGTATCACATTTTCGATGCCGAGTGCCAAACCCATTTGGCCGGAATCGAGTAATTCGAAATGCGGTATTCTGGGCAGGTTAAGTCCCGCCTCTTCGGCCGCCATGGTGAAGCCCTTGAGGGACTGCGCCAGCTTGTTTCGCCCATCGGCTGCCGCATCCGAGGCAGTGATGAGCGCCAGAATTTCGCCGGCCTCGATGGCCGACTTGACCTTGCCGGCGCCCGTGATGAGCTGTCCGGCCTTGCGCGCCATCGCAAGCGATTGCAGCAGGCGCTGCTCGAGGCGCTGGCGGGTCAGTTCCGCCAGGTTCTCGGGCACCTTCACCTCGGCCTTCAGGCTTCTGGCGAAGGCCTTCTTCTTCACCGCCTCCTCGACTAGCCCCCGGTCGAGCGTGACCCAGACGCCGCGACCCTCGGCCTTGGCATCCGTGTCGGGCACGATCTCGCCATCCGGGGAGAGAACGAAGCGGATTAACTCGCTGACGGGCAGGTGTGCACGGGTTACCGCGCACAACCGTTCGGCCTCGTCGTAAGCCGCTTCGACTACATCCTCCTGGGCCTCATCCAAGCCGGTCACGGACGCCGCTTACGCGGGCGCCCCCTCCTCGGCTTCTTCGTCTACGGCACCGAGATCGGCCTCGGTGATCCAGCCGGCCTTGAGACGGGCCTGCAGGATCATTTCCTCGGCTTCCTCGCGGGAGACCGGGAAATCCTTGAACGTGCCTTCGAAGCGCTTGGTTTCGCCGTCCTTGCGCTCGGTCCAGCCGATCAGGTCGTCCGCGGCGCAGCCGGCGAAATCGTCAACGGTCTTGATGCCTTCCTTGCCAAGCGCCACCAGCATGGCGGCATTGAGGCCGGGAACCTCGTACAGCTCCTCGGAAACGCCGAGCGCGGCGCGCTCCTCGTCATTGGCGCGCTCGATGGCCGCGAGATATTCGGCGGCGCGATTCTGGATTTCCGACGCGGTTTCCTCGTCGAAGCCCTGGATGGAGGCGATCTCGTTGAGGTCGATATAGGCCAGTTCCTCGACAGAGGAGAAGCCCTCGGAGGCGAGCAGCTGCGCCACCATCTCGTCGACGTCCAGCGCCTGCATGAACAGCGCCGAACGCTCGGTGAATTCCTTCTGGCGGCGCTCCGACTCTTCCTGCTCGGTCAGGATGTCGATATCCCAGCCGATGAGCTGGCTGGCGAGGCGGACATTCTGGCCGCGGCGGCCGATGGCGAGCGAAAGCTGCTCGTCGGGGACGACGACTTCGATGCGCTCGGCCTGCTCGTCGAGCACGACCTTGGCCACGTCGGCGGGCTGCAGGGCCGAGACGACGAGATCGGCGATCGATTCCGTCCACGGGATGATGTCGATCTTTTCGCCCTGCAATTCGGCGACGACAGCCTGCACGCGGGAGCCGCGCATACCGACGCAGGCGCCGACCGGATCGATCGAGCTGTCGTTCGAGGTCACGGCGATCTTGGCGCGGCTGCCCGGATCGCGCGCGATCGAGCGGATGGTGATGATGCCATCGTAGATTTCCGGCACTTCCTGCATGAACAGCTTGGCCATGAACTGCGGATGGGTGCGGGAGAGGAAGATCTGCGGGCCGCGCTGCTCGCGGCGCACGTCGTAGATATAGGCGCGGACGCGGTCGCCATAGCGGTACACTTCGCGCGGAATGAGTTCGTCGCGGCGGATGATGGCTTCGCCACGGCCGAGATCGACGATGACATTGCCGTATTCGACGCGCTTGACCGTGCCGTTGACGATCTCGCCGACGCGGTTGATGTATTCCTCGTACATGCGGTCGCGCTCGGCATCGCGCACCTTCTGCACAATAACCTGCTTGGCGGACTGCGCGTTGATGCGGCCGAATTCCATGGGCGGCAGCGGCTCGGTGAGGAAGTCGCCAATCTTGGCGGCATCATTCTTGAGCTTTGCGGCCTTGACCGACACCTGGCGCGCGGGCTCCTCGACCTGCTCGACGACCTCGAGCAGGCGCCACATGCGCGTTTCGCCGGTGCGCGGATTAATCTCGACCTTGATCTCGGTTTCGGCGCCATAGCGGCCCTTGGCGGCCTTCTCCATGGCGTCCTGCATGGCCTCGATCACGATCATGCGGTCGATCGATTTCTCGCGGGCAACGGCATCGGCGATCTGGAGCAGCTCCAGACGGTTCGCGCTCACGGCCATTTAACGGGTCTCCTCTGCGGGGTCGCGGTCGGCTTCTTCATCCGCGCCGTCCTCGGACGGCAATTCTACGGTCTCGATTTCCTCATCGTCATCGATGGGGAATTCTTCCTGGTCGGCGCGCGCCATGTTCATCAGCGCGTCGGTCATCACGAGCTTGGCTTCGGCCACGAGGCGCAGCGGCAGGCGGTGATCGGGGTCGGTGCCCTTGGGGGCATCGGGAAGGGTGATGGTGACGGTCTCGTCGTCCACGGCCTTGATGAGCCCACGGAAGCGCTTCCGGCCATCAAGCATGTCGGAGAGCTCGAGCTTCAGTTCGTGGCCGAGATAGGTCGCATAGTCGCGTGCGCGAACCAGCGGCCGGTCAATGCCTGGCGAGGAGACTTCGAGGTGATATTCCCGGTCGATCGGGTCCTCGACATCGAGGATCGGCGAGATTTCCTTCGACAGCGCCTCGCAATCGGTGATGGTGAAGCGGCCGTTCTCGTCCTCGGCCATGATCTGCAGCGTGCAGCCGTTCTCCTGGGTGATCTTCACCCGGACGAGCGAATAGCCGAGATCATTCGCCGCCGGCTCGATGATGCGCGCGATGCGCGCCTCGAGGGCGGTTTCCTTCACGTAGCGCTTTTCAGTCAGGTCGAATGCCATCCGCGTCTCTTTGCAGTCCGGACCGGATAGAGGCTGGTCCGCCGGCCCTAAAACAAAAAGAGCGGGGGCCCGGCAGGCACCCCACTCTCGCTTATGAGCCAGAGATGTTGTTGCCCCCATATAGGCCCAATCGCTGCATTGCGCAAGCGGAGGCGGAGTGACGGTTCCGCGCCGCGGCTCAGCGCAGAAATGCGACCAGCTCGGCGGTGAAGGCGGGGCCGAGACGAGACGAGGTATGGTCGCCCGGCACAAGGGCTAGAACAGCTCCCGGGATGGCGGCGGCGAGCACCTCGGGCCGAATGGCGAGCGGATCGGCGTCGCCGGCAAGCACCATTGTTTTCGCGGTGATCCGATCGAGCGCGATGGGCGTCGCATTGATGGCACGCGCCTGGGCGGCGAGGGCGAGCCGATCGTTGCTGCGCTCGGCGATGGCACGGCGGAAGGCGACCCAGCCGGGGGCGAGGCCCGCTTCGT
>CAYPYV010000168.1:0-7040 GCA_964414845.1 uncultured Devosia sp.
ATTCGTTGCCACCTGGTATCCGATCGGCGTGCTCCTGCTCGGGCTTGCCGGCGCCATCATTGGGCGGTTCGTGGCGCGCTGGTAGCCCGCCACTGCCGAACGGTTCATCGCGCCACTGGCGCGTCCGTCTTGAAGATCATGTGAAGAGACGGGGCGGACCCTATGCTGGGTCTTGCAGGCGGGGGTTACTCCGCGCGCCGGCCCCTTGCTCAGGTGCCAGACGAGGACGATGCTCGGATCGGGCCCGGAACGGCGCGCCTCGAAGCCCTCGATCGCGCCGACAAGCGCGGCGAGCCGCGCGGACAAGTCATCGCTGCGCATGTCGCTCACCGGGTCGGGCGCCGCGTGGCCTAACCCACGAAACGCGCTCGTCGTGTCAGCCGGTGGACAGTTCAGCGCGGCAGCGGGCTTCGTCGGCCGGGCGGCCGAGGGCTGCATAGCGGCTGGCGGCCTCCTCGAAGGCCAAAGCCGCTCTGGCGCTGTTCCTTTCGGCCCGGCGCTGGACACCGCGCGCTTCCCAGATCGCTGCAACCCAGGGACCGCCATGCCACATATCGGCGATGCGTTCGGCCTCTTCCAGCCGGCGATCGACCTGCGGCAGATCCGTCATGGCGGCCATGGCGATTGCCGCTGCGATCCGGAAGCCCATGGAACAAGGCTGGCAGCCATGGCGCTGGTCGGCCAGGAGCCGGTCGCCCTCGTGAATCGCCAGCATGGCGTCATCCCGGTTACTGGCCGCGCGAACCTTGAGCCCCTGCAACCGGATGGCCAGATGCGGCGAGAGCCAGGACCGCTCGGCGACCGCAACCGCTCTCTGGATAAGGCGCCGCGCCTGCCATTTCTGTCCCTTTGCGAGTGCAACCTCGGCCAGCCTTTCGAGCGCGATCGCCCGGCCCGAGGCAGCGGAGGCCGTTTCGAGCAAAGAATCCGCTTCACGCAGGTAGCGTTCCGCTTCCCCCAAATGGCCGGAGAACAGAGCAGCTTCGCCCAATATCAGCATGGCAAGCCCGCGTCCGGCGAACGAGCCGGCACCCTCGGCGACGGAGAGCAGCTCCCGCGCCGAGGAGCCGATTTCGTGATGGCCTTTGGCGTTGCACAGGCAGAATTCGGCGAGGCAGAGGTGTCCGTCGATGATCTGAGAGACCTTGTCGGGCTGCTGGCGCGCCCATTCGATGAACTCCGCCTTGAACACCTCTTTCCACCGCCCCTGCATGTGGGCGCAAAGACCGAACAGTGCACTGGCTTCGCCCACCTCCCGAACGAGGTTGGCCGAAAGGGCGAGCCGCCTCGTTTCCTCTGCGATGGTGGTGGCCTTGTCGAAATCTCCGCTGTGAAAATGCAGCAGCCCCCAGGCCAGGGAAGCGCGCACGCGATCCCTCTGGCTGACCGGATCGACCCGAGGCATGGCCAGCGCTGCTTCATATAGTTCCACGGCCGCTTCGGAGGGGCCAAGCCCCAGCTCAACCTGCAGGGCGCTTCGGAGCTGGTTGAAGAGGCGGATGGCTTCGCCGCGGTTGCCTTCGGCGAGTGCGGCGCGCATCAACTCGAGATGTGCCGGCTCGTCGGATGGATCGACTTCGATCAGGCGCTGCCATAGCTTCGCGGTTCGAAGCAGGTCGAGCCGGAGTTGCGCTACTGTGGCGCGAGGCCCGTCAAGCCAGCCGAAATAGAGGTCATCGGGCAGTAGCGCGCCCGCGCAGAGATCGGCTGCAGACGCGCAAGCGCCAGGGTCTGCCCCGCGCAGCGCGGCCCTGCCAGCGGTCTCGAATTGCTGCGCGTCGACCGTGACCTCGACACCGCGCCCGAATGCAATGCTGTCGCCCGATGTTTCGATAAGTGCGGCATCACCAAGCGCCTTCCTCGCGAAATGCACGGCCTTGCGCAGATTGGCGCCACCTGCGTCGCGTTCTGCCTCAGGCCAGAAGATATCCACGACCTGTTCGCGGCGCATGCGGTGCCGGGGCGTAATCGCAAGCAGCTTCACTACCGCCGCGGCGCTCTCCCGAGTGAAAGTCGCGGGGTCAATATCAACGCCGTCCACCGCGACGGCGAAACGACCCAGCAGCTTGATATCCAGATGCATTCGTCTCCGCCCTCAAGACAAAACGCGCTTCGCCGCCCGTCTCGCCTGCATGAGATCCGAGGAACGATGGCGGAACATAGCCCCGCTAGGTTGGCCTCGCAATCACCGACACCCAGACGAGGAAAACATGTCGCTCCGCATCAACGATATCGCACCCGACTTTGCCGCCGAGACCACTTTGGGCCCGATCTCGTTCCACGACTGGCTCGGCGGAAGCTGGGCCGTGCTGTTTTCTCACCCCAAGGATTTCACACCGGTGTGCACGACCGAACTGGGCACGATGGCCCGGCTTGAGCCGGAGTTTGCCCGGCGCGGGGTAAAGCTCATTGGGCTGTCGGTCGACCCGATCGAGAAGCATGCCGCCTGGGTGATCGACATCGCCGAGACCCAGGGTGCAAAGCCCGGCTTTCCCATGATCGCGGATCCGACACTCGCCGTGGCGAAGCTCTACGACATGCTGCCGGCCGAGGCCGGAAACTCGGCGGATGGCCGTACGGCGATGGACAACCAGACGGTGCGCCACGTCTTCATCATCGGCCCCGACAAGAAGATCAAGCTGATGCTTGCCTATCCGATGACCACCGGCCGCAACTTCGACGAAATCCTGCGGGTCATCGATTCCCTGCAGCTCACCGTGAGGCACCGCGTGGCGACGCCCGCAAACTGGCGGAACGGCGACGACGTGATCATCGCGGGCTCGGTGAGCAATGACGAGGCGAAGATGCTATACCCCAATGGCTGGGCGGCCCCGAAACCCTATCTCCGCATCGTACCACAAGCCGACGCCATGAAGGCGTGAAGTCGCACAAGCCCAATCTAGGGAGGAGTCAGACTATGAAGAGCCGTATTCTCATCCTTGGTGCCGGTTTCGGCGGCCTCGAACTCTCGACCTCGCTCTCCGAGGCGTTTGGCGACGCAATCGACGTCACTCTCATCGACAAGTCGGATGGCTTTGTCTTTGGCTTTGCCAAGCTCGACCTGATGTTCGGTCGGGTCGCTGATGAACGGGCGGTGCGCCATCCCTATGCGGACTACGCCAAGCCGGGCGTTCGGCTCCTCAAGGAGTCGGTCACCGCCATAGACCCTGTCGCAAAGCGGGTAACGACCGATCGCGGCGTCCACGACTGCGATATTCTCGTCGTCGCGCTGGGTGCCGATTATGATGTCGAGGCGACGCCGGGAGTGGTGCTCGGGCGCAATGAGTTCTATTCGGTGGCGGGTGCCGCGCACTTCGCCAAGGTTCTGCCGAGCTTCGAAGGCGGCGATGTCGTCGTGGGCGTCTGCGGTGCTCCCTACAAGTGTCCGCCAGCGCCCAGCGAATGTGCCCTGATGCTGCACGACTATCTCGAAAAGCGCGGGTTGCGTGGAAAGAGCACGATCACGCTCGTCAATCCGCTGCCGTCTCCGGTGCCGCCGTCGCCCGAAACGTCGGTCGCGCTCATGGAGGCATTTGCCGAACGCGGCATCAAGTTCATGGGCTCGACCAAGATCGCGAGCGTCGACGAAGCCGGCCGGCGCGTACAACTCGACAATGGCGATTCGCTCGCTTGTGATCTCTTCATGGGCGTGCCCAAGAACCGTGCCGCCGACGTCGTCATCGCTTCCGGGATGACCGAGAACGGTTGGGTTCCGGTTGATCCGCGAACGCTCCAGACCAAGTATGACGGCGTCTTTGCCGTGGGCGACCTGGCCAATACGGGTGCGCCGAAGGCTGGCGTCTTTGCAGAAGGGGCGGCTCGTGCCGTCGCCGCGAACCTGATCTCCCGACTGCGGGGAGAGCCTGAGACGGCAAAGAACCCGGGCTTCGGATCGTGCTATATCGAATTCGGGGCGGATCGGATCGGCCGCGTGGAAGTCGACTTCTTTTCCGGACCAAAGCCCACCGGTACCTATTATGGTGTCTCCGAAGCCTTGCGCGTCGACAAGAAACTGTTCGGGTCCACCCGCCGGCAACGCTGGTTCGGAACGCCGGCGTGAGGAGGGGCAAAGGCCGGTCGCCCGCCGCGGCTCGCCCGGCTCAGCCTGAGGCAACTATGCGCCCAGTAGCTCGCTAGCGGCTCGGACGGTGTTTCAGGATGGGCCCCTAGCCGTTCGAGCCTTCTTGTCTCAGAAGGCTCCTCAGGAGCCTTCTGTCGGCTGCGCCGAACGCCCGCGAAGTCAGGGGAATCGGTCCACTGGACCGATTCCTGAGCCTTCGAAGTCTCAAGGCCTTCTTGCCCTGAATGTCTCCACCGGAGACATTCATCGCCTGCGGCGACCGGCATCGAAGTCCCCCGTAGACGGTGGAGGGGCGCTGACTGAGGGTGCGGCGCGCGGACCTCGTGGTTCGTCGTTCGACAGGCTCACGATGAGGAAGCTCACCATGAGGTCCTTCAATACAGCATGAGGTCCGTCAGTCAGGATGAGGTCCTCCTGGCTCCCGGCTAGAGCAGCTTCATGAATTCCGCCATGCGGATCAGGCCCTGCATGTAGCCGATGGCGTGGGCGCGGCCGCGATGGTTCCAGTCGCTGTCGCCATCCATCTTGGGCACATGGTCATCAAGCAGGAAGCCGTCGAAGCCGTTCTTGGCCAAGAGCACGATGACCTCGGCCGGGTCGAAATTGCCATCGCCGATGAAGCACTCGGTGAAGTTGGGCACGGTGCCCTTCACGTCGCGGAAATGGATGTAGGAGATGCGGCCCCTGGGGGCGAAATACTCGATCATCTCGGTGACGTTCTTCCTGCCGCCGGTCATTTCCGAGCAGCAGCCGAGGCAGAGATCGAGGCTCCAGGCCTCGGAGCGCCCGACGAGATCATAGGCCTTGATGAAGTTTTCGGGCTTGTAGAACAGCCGGGCGACGCCGCCCAGCATGGGCACCGGCGGATCATCGGGGTGGAGGGCGAGCTTCAGCCCTTCCTCCTCCGCGACGGGCAGCACCGCGCGCATGAAATAGGTGTAGTTCTGCCACATCTGATCTTCGGTGATCACCGGGCCATCCTTGCCGAAGAGCGGCATGGAGGAGGCGCGGCCCAGCGTGGTGGGCATGAAGGAGCGGAGCAGCTCGAGGTTGCCGGCATTGGCTTCGACCACATCCATGTCGAATTGCCGGGCGACGGCGCCGCCGCGGGTCGCGCCATTGCGATCGGTCGTCCAGACGGAATTGGGCATGAAGTGCAGGCCGAGCACCGGGATGCCGGCGCGGGCGACGGCGCGGATGGTCGCCTGGTAGTTTTCGATCTGCTCGTCGCGGCCGTCGAGCCCCATCATCGCCTTGTGGTAGAAATGCGTGGGGACGTTCTCGATGGCTTCGAACTTGAGCCCGGCGGCCTCGACCTTGTCGACCAGCGCGCGGACATCCGCCTCAGCCCAGCGGTGATCGCCGGGGAGGGTGGGGTTGTTCATCTGCAGGCCGGTGGCGCCGATCTGCGCGGCGAAACGCAGGCGCTCCTCGGTTAACTCATGGAATTGCCCAACGGCGACGCGGATACCCATAGTCTCTCGTTCTCCTCCTCAAGGGCGCGGCGTGTGTGCGCCCGAAACTGTATCAGCCCTTCACCGACCCCTCGGTCATGCCGGCTACCATGAAGCGCTGGGCGACGAAGTAAAGGATCATCAGCGGCACCGACGAGATCACCGCGCCCGCCATCAGCGGGCCCCAGGGCAGGACGTCGGAGGTGATGAGGTAGCTGAGGGCCAGCGGCGCGGTGCGCTGGCTATCCGACGTGATGAGCACGAGCGCGAAAAGCAGCTCGTTCCACGCGCCGGTGAAGGTGAAGATGGCGACGGCGGCGATGCCCGGCGCCGAAAGCGGCAGCACGATGCGGACCAGCGCGCCCATGCGGGTGAGCCCGTCGATCAGCCCCTGTTCCTCGAGTTCGCGCGGGACGCCGCGGAAATAGCCCTGCAGGAGCCAGGTGGAAAGCGGCAGCGAGAAGGTGAGGTAGACGAGCACCAGCCCGACCAGCGAGTTGCCGAGCTTCAGCTGCGCCATGACGATCGACAGCGGGATGAAGAGCAGCGAGCCGGGGGTGAGATAGGCGAAGAGGATCAGCCTGCCGATGAGCCCGCGAAAGCGGTAGCGGAAGCGCACCATGGAATAGGCCGCAAAGCTCGAGAGCACGACCGAGATGATGGTGACGGTGGCGGAGACGATGAAGCTGTTTCGGATGGCGACGAGAAAGCTGCCATCGGCGAGGAGCTTGGTGAAATTGTCGCCGGTGAACACCTGCGGCCAGAGCGAGGGCACCCGGAAGATCTCGCGCGGTAGCTTCAGCGAGGTGATGATCATCCAGTAGATGGGGAAGAGCACCAGCAGCGCCGCGAGGCCCAGCGCCAGATAGGAGAAGATGCGGCCCAGGAGGACGCGGTTGCGGGCGCGGGTGCGGGCGATACCGGCGGCATCGGGAAGGTCGGGGAGCGCGGCGGCCGTCATCCTTCGTCCTTCCGCATCATGAGCGAGGTGGCGAAGATCACGAGAAGGGCAAGCACCGGCAGCATGTAGACGGATACGGCAGCGGCCTCGCCGATACGCTGGGTCTGCATGCCGTAATAGGCAAGCACGGGGAAGACCATGGTTGCATCGGAGGGCCCCCCTTGGGTCAGGAGCCAGACATGCTCGAAGCCATTCGCCGTCCAGATGGAGCTGAGGAGCGTGGTGACGATGACCACCTGGCGGATGCCGGGCACGGTGACCGACCAGAAGCGCTGCCAGCGGTTGGCGCCATCGACGATGGCGGCCTCGTAGAGCTCGCGCGGGACGGTCTGCAGCGCCGCGAGGATGGACACGAACCAGAATGGAAAGCCGCGCCAGACCGAGGCGATGATCACCGAACTCATCGCGGTCTGGCGCTGGCCCAGCCAATCGATGGTGCCCGAATAGAGGCCGGTCTGGTTGAGGATGAGGTTTATGCCGCCCCCGAGCGGCTGGTAGAGCACGCGCCAGGTGAGGAAGGCGACAAAGGCCGGCATGGCCCAGG
>CAYPYV010000169.1:0-6970 GCA_964414845.1 uncultured Devosia sp.
GCGGATGCCTATCGCGCAGCCGGAAAGGAAACAGTGGCGACAAATCCTTGGCCGGGGGAAGAAGTGATGCTCAAGGTGCCGCCAAACAGCGTCGCGATCTCCTCGACAATTGCGAGGCCCAGGCCAGCGCCGTCACCGGTCTGGGTTCCTCTCTGGAACCTCTGACCAAGCCGAGGGGCGACCATTCCGGACACGCCTTGTCCGGTATCGGCGACAACAAGCTGAACAGTCTCGCCCGCGATGACATGTACCGTAGCTTCGCAGTCCCGACCGGCGTAGCTGATTGCGTTGTCGATGAGATTTCGAACAAGCTCTCGCAACAGCACTGCGTCACCATGCACGATGGCCGACTGCGCCCCCTCGAAGCCGAGATCAATGCCTGAGGCGCGAGCGTCCAGCACATGCTCGGAGGCCTCCTCCCGCGCGATGGCTGCAAGGTCGGATGTACCCGAACGGAGGCCGTCGATAGCTGCCTTGTCGACATGGGCCAGTACCAGCATCTGGGCAAGGATTCTCTCGGCCTGAGCGACACTTTCGTCCGCCGTTGCAAGCGCGGCCTCGCGCTTGTCCGGCTCCTCGTGCCGGCGCGCCAGGGCCAATTGCGTCCGAACGATGCTCAGCGGCGTCCGCAACTGATGGCTGGCATTGCCGGTGAAGTGCCTCAGTGCCTCGATGGCGTCGGCAAGGCGCCTCATGAACGAGTTTATGGCATCGACCAGGTAGCTGACTTCCCGCGGGACCTCGGCGTCGATTGCGGAGAGATCCTCCGGGCTGCGTCGGGAAATGGCTTCGCCCAGCCGCGTGAGCGGTTTGAGCGCCTGAGCGACGGCGATCCAAAGAACGACAGCGGCGGCCGCAATGAGCAAAGCCAGACGCGCGGCCGAGCGCAGCAGAAGCGTCTGCGCCAGTTGCGTGCGCGCGATCGTGGTCTCTGCGACGGTAACCGTGAACGGGATGGCGCGGTCACCCGAGGACGCCGAACGGCCGAGCACGGCGACGCGGATCGGCTCCCCGCGGAACTGCCCGTTGAACAGCCGCAGATCCTTGGCCGCCGTATCGGTGGGCAGTTCGGCGTAGCCGGTAATGAACCCCTCCGGCCCGTCAACCCGGTAGAACACGCGATCCTGTGCCGAGGAGGTCAGCATCTCCAGCGCGACATAAGGGACATCAACCTCAAGCGAACCGGCCTCCGTCACGATAACCCGCTCGGCGATGGCAAGGACCGAGCCGGCAAGCACGCGATCGGACGCCGTGTCGGAGGTGTTCACGGCTTCGCTCCACGTGTCGACGAGCGCGACCGTTCCGATCAGGATGAGGGCCGCGAAGAGCCCCCAGAGCAAGCGGCGACGCAATGAGTATGGCCGGCTCACTCGGTCGCTCGGTCCAGATAGTAGCCGAGCCCCCGCGCGGTCCGGATGATGATGCCATGGGGCGCGAGGCGGCGGCGAAGCCGGGAAATGTATTGTTCGATGGCGTTCTCGCTCAAATCATCCTCGAAGCTGGCGAGCGACTCGAGGATCGCCTGTTTCGACACAACCTTGCCCTGCCGACGGAGAAGGGTCTCGAGCAGGCCGAGTTCGCGCGCCGGGAAATCCAGCATCCTTCCATCGACACTCACCGAACGACTGGCGGTATCCAGGCTCAGTCTTTCAAATGAAATGCTGGTGCTGCGCCGCCCACTTTGCCGCCGGAGCAGGACACGAACCCTGGCCTCGAGTTCGGCAATTTCGAAGGGCTTGGTCATGTAGTCGTCGGCCCCCAGATCGAGGCCACGCACCCTTTCATCAAGTGCGCCACGGGCAGTGAGGATCAGCACGCCCGTCTGTATCCCGGCAGCCCGCGCCTCGCGCAGAACATCGAGCCCATCCATCTTGGGCAGGCTGAGGTCGAGCACGACCAGGTCGAACGCCTCGGCCATCAATGCAGCAAGGGCCGATGGTCCATCGTGGACCACATCGACCGCAAAACCGTCCCCGCGCAGCACGGCCAGGAGGCCGGCAGCCAATGTCCGATTGTCCTCGACCACAAGAATGCGCAAGCGGTCCTCCCGCCGCCAGACTAAGCGGGCGTGAGGGCGGCGTCAAAGTTGCTCCTTGTGGCGATCGAAAATCCAAGTTCATTGTGTGCAATGATCCGAATTGCTGCACTCCTTGCCCTGCTCTCAACGCCGGTTCTGGCAGAGACGACCCTATATCCCGCGCCAGACGGCCGATCGGATGCACGGGTCCTGACTGTCTATTCGTCACTGGATGGTCCGCTCGCGCGCCCCATGATCCAGGCGTTCCAGGCCCGGAATCCAGACATAGCCGTCAGCTACGAGGACCTTCAGACCGTTGATATCTATGACCGCCTGGTGGCCGAGACGGATGCGGGTCAGCCGACCGCCGATTTCGCCTTCTCGTCGTCCATGGATCTGCAGGTCAAGCTGGCCAATGACGGCTATGCCCAGGTGAGCGACGTCGCGCTCTCCTCAAGCTGGCCCAAATGGGCCAACTGGCGGAACACGGCCTATGCGCTCACTTACGAACCAGCCGTGTTCATCTATCACAAGCCAAGCTTCTCCGGACGGGAGCCACCCTCCACCCGCGCCGAGCTGATTGCCTATCTGCAGGCCAATGCCGACGCGATTCACGGGCGGGTCGGGACCTATGACATCGACAGATCCGGGGTTGGCTTCATGTTCCTGTCGCGCGACCAGGAGCAATATTCCGACTTGTGGACACTGGTCGGCGCGATGGGCGCGGCAGGCGTCAAGCTCTACTCGACAACCTCGGCCATCGTCGAGCGCGTGGCGAGCGGGCAATTCGTGTTCGGATACAATATTCTGGGCTCCTACGCGGCAGAAGCCGCGTCGCGGAACCCCGACCTGGGCATCATCCTGCCCAAGGACTATACGATCGTCACGTCCCGCATCGGCTTGGTTCCCAAGGCAGCAGCCCAGCCTGACCTTGGCCGGGCCTTCCTCGAATTCTTCATGTCCGCCGAGGGGCAGGCCATCATGGCCGAACAATTGAAGATCGCCGCGCTCAATCCTTCGGTGACGGGCTCCAACACCGCGGCGGCAATGCTGGAGTCGCTTGGAAGCCAGCTGCGGCCAACCCCGGTAAGCCCGGGACTCATGGTCTATCTCGACCAGGTCAAGCGCACCCGCCTGATCGCGCGGTGGAACGACGCACTGATCCAGTAGCCACGACAGGTTGGCGTCAGCTTCTTGTGCTTGGTTGTGCCGAGCTGGAGCAACGACTCCGGCTTGAGGAGTCTGGGAGGACCCCCACAGCATCTTGCCACCGATCCGCGAGGGCGGAGGCTTTGCTGCGTCCACTCCCATGAGCATAGCGGTCCGACGGCCGCGAAACGGAGGAGACAGAGATGAAGCAGTTTTTCGCGGCTACCTTGCTTGCTGGCGCCATGGCATTGCCGATGGCAGCCTTGGCCGCCGACTATACCATCATGGCGCCGGCCGGCCCGGGTGGCGGCTGGGATCAGACGGCCCGTGCCATGCAGGAGGCCATGACCACGTCGGGTATCTCCGGCAATGTCCAGGTGATCAACGTCCCGGGCGCCGGCGGAACGATAGGGCTTGCGCAGTTCGCTCAGGAAGCCAATGGCGATCCGACCCGGCTTCTGGTGGGCGGATATGTCATGGTTGGCGCCATCCTGACCAACAATGCGCCCGTCAAACTCGACGCCGTTACGCCCATTGCCCGCCTCACCGGCGAGTATGAGGTAATTGTTGTCCCTGCCGCATCCGAGTTGAAGACGCTGGCAGACCTGACCGCCAAGCTGAAGGCCGACCCGGGTGCGGTGTCCTGGGCTGGCGGCTCGGCCGGTGGCACCGATCACATCACTGCCGGGCTCTTCGCCAAGACCGTCGGGGTCGACCCCAAGCTGGTCAACTACATTGCCTTCTCGGGCGGCGGCGAAGCGCTGGCTGCGGTGTTGGGGAACCAGGTCACCGTCGGCATTTCAGGCTATGGCGAGTTCCAGGCCCAGGTCGAAGCCGGTGCCCTGCGCGTTCTCGGTGTCTCGGCGCCGGAGCGGGTCTCGGTCATCGATGCGCCGACCTTCACTGAAGGAGGCGTCGAACTCGTGGTGCAGAACTGGCGCGGCGTCTGGGCGGGCCCCGGTCTCAGTGCCGAGCAGACCGCTGCGATCACCGCCGATGTCGAAAAGGTCGTGAACTCGGAGAGCTGGAAGCAGACGCTTGCCACCAAGGGGTGGAACAATACCTGGCTCCCGGGCGACGCCTTCAAGGCGCAACTTGCCAAGGAGATCGAGGCCACTACGGCGATCCTCAAGGATATCGGACTCGTGCAATGAGCGAGCCGATGGCTCAATCCAATGAAAGGCGCCGCCCCGACCGGGCGGCGCTGCTTGTCGCGGCGGGACTGCTGGTGCTTGCCGCGCTGGTCGCCTGGGATGCTTCGCGCCTTGGGTCCGGCGGCGCATACGCCCGAGTTGGCCCCCAGACAATTCCCGTTGTGATCGCCATATGCCTTGGCGGTCTGTCGATCTGGACCGTGTTTGCGGCGTTTCGACATGATTTTCCGGCGCGCGACCATCAGGAGTGGGCTCCTGTTCTGTGGATCGTCGGCGGCTTGGTCGCGCAGATTGCTCTCATCAAGTTCACGGGCTTTTCGATTGCCACCGGCATTCTGTTTGCCATGACGGCGCGAGGACTGGGCCGAGTGTCGCTGCCGCTGGCGCTGCTGAGCGGCATCCTGATCTCTGCTGTGGTCTGGTTTGTATTCGGTCGGCTGCTGCAGCTGACGCTGCCCGTCGGTCCGATCGAGCAGCTTATCGTTCAAGGCGCCGAGCTCATCACCGCACCCTTCGAATCCGCTCCAGGGAGCGCCGCCTGATGGACACTTTTGCGCTTCTGCTACAGGGCCTTTCTGTCGCCGCCCAGCCGATCAACCTGCTTTATGCCCTGATCGGCGTAACGCTCGGCACCGCCGTTGGCGTGCTGCCAGGCATCGGGCCGGCCACGACCGTGGCGCTGCTGCTGCCAGTTACCTACAAGCTCGATCCCGCCGGATCGCTGATCATGTTCGCGGGCATCTACTACGGCGGTATGTATGGCGGCTCGACCACGTCGATCCTGCTCAACACCCCTGGCGAAAGCGCTTCGATCGTCACCGCGCTCGAGGGTAACAAGATGGCCAAGGCGGGCAGGGGCGGCCCGGCGCTTGCCACGGCGGCAATTGGTTCCTTCGTGGCCGGGCTGATCGCCACCATCGCCCTCGCCTTCCTCGCGCCATGGGTGGTCAAACTTGCGCTCGCCTTCGGGCCGCGGGAGTATTTCGCCCTGATGGTTCTCGCCTTCGTTACCGTGTCGGCGGCCTTTGGCGACTCGGCACTCAGGGGGCTGACTTCGCTGTTCATCGGCCTGACGCTGGGACTCGTCGGCATCGACCTGCAGACAGGCCAGGCGCGCCTGAACTTCGGTGTTCCCGACCTGCTGGATGGCATCGAGATTACCACGCTCGCCGTTGCCATGTTTGCCATTGGCGAGACGCTCTACGTCGCCGCCCAGGGCAAGCGCGCTCCGGAGACAGTGGAACCGGTGCGGGGATCGCTGTGGATGAGCGCAAGGGACTGGGCGCGATCCTGGAAGCCCTGGCTGCGAGGCACCGTGATCGGCTTTCCCATCGGCGCAATGCCGGCAGGTGGGGCCGAGATCGGGACGTTCTTTTCCTACGCGGCGGAAAAGAAGCTATCCAAGCACCCGGAGGAATTTGGCAAGGGCGCGATCGAGGGTGTCGCCGGGCCGGAGGCGGCCAACAATGCGTCGGCGGCCGGAACGCTGGTGCCGTTGCTGACCCTCGGCCTGCCGACTTCCGCGACAGCTGCGATCATGCTGGCAGGATTCCAGCAATACGGGCTGCAGCCGGGCCCGCTGCTGTTCACGTCCAACCCGCAGCTGGTCTGGGGACTGATTGCCAGCCTGCTCATCGCGAATTTCATGCTGCTTGTGCTGAACCTGCCGCTGATCGGGCTATGGGTCAGGCTCCTCACCATCCCCAAGCCCTGGCTCTATGCCGGAATCCTGCTGTTTGCCACTCTTGGGACAATGGGTGCCAATCCCTCGCTGGTCGAACTCGGCATGCTCCTGGTCTTTGGCCTGATGGGCTTCGGAATGCGTGTATTCGGCTTCCCGATAGCGCCCGTTGTGGTTGGGCTGATCCTTGGACCAATGGCTGAGCAGCAGCTTCGCCGCGCCCTGGCCATATCGCAGGGCGACGTAACCGTGCTGGTTGCTTCGCCTATCTCGGCCACCCTGCTGGCCATCGCCGCCCTTGCACTCGTTGTGCCGCTCATTCTGCGGGCTCGGGGACGCGGGCGAATTCTCTCCGAGGTCGCTGCCGACAACGATTGAGCGAATGCATGGCTTCCCTGCACGCCGGCCGGGTGGCGACCTCCTTGGTTGCCACCCACATAGGCATGGCAAACAGGAGCTTCGCCATGAAAGTCCACCTCGGGTTCCTTCGGAACACAGCACGTCTCTTGTCGCTCTTCGGAGCCGCCGGCACGGCCGCCGCAGCCGCTCGCCATGGGCAGCAGCCGACGAACCGGACTCTTGAGGCGCTTGGGATCGACCCCGAGCAATATCGGCAGATTCGTCGGTAGGCCGTGCCGCGAATAGCCCACGTGTGACGCTGACCTACTGGCCAGCCCGGCGACACCTGCATGAGTGGCGCCCCTCCCCGGGTTGACTGGGCATGTGCCACACGTTCCGCTTCCAAGGATTGGGGGTGGCGCGATCAATTGGCTTGGCGCCATCGTCGGGCCCGTAGTTCGGGTTCGCTGATCAGCAGCGGAGTTCGGGATTATCCGCGGCAAGTCGCACCTGTCGGCTCGGCCTAGCCGGCGCGCTTCAGACCATGCTGGGCGATGATGGTGCGGATCTCGGCGCGGCAGGAGCCGCAACTGGTGCCGGCCCGCGTGAGGGCGCCGACCGCGTCCACCG
>CAYPYV010000170.1:0-2898 GCA_964414845.1 uncultured Devosia sp.
GCTGGGCCTCACCTATGAGGAATATGTGCTCGAGATCCTGGAGCGCGGTGTCTATCTCAGCGCGTCCGATACCGAGCGGATCGCGGCCATCAAGCGCCGCCGGCCATTGTGAGGGGGCAGGCATGGGCGTTCCGAACGAGCCGCCGAAACCATCGAAGCCGCAGCCGCTGCTCACCGCGTTCGGGTCGCTGATCGCGGCCGGGGCGCTCGGCTATTTCGTCGTCGATGCCTGGCAGACAGGCGTGGTGGCGCTCGGCCGGGGCGGCATCCATTTCGCCCGCGACACGCAGCCGCTGCAATTTTGGGCGGTGGAGATATTTCTCGGCCTCATGACGCTGCTGGCGCTGGGCGGCGTGGTGGTTTCCCTCCGCGCGCTGTTCGTCCCCGAGCGGCCCGCCAAGGGTCCGCCGCCCGAATGGAAGTGAGCGGGCCGCCCGCGCCCGCTCCCCCCCAGATGCGCAAAGGCGGAGCGTTTCCGCTCCGCCTCCGCCGCCGCAACAACGGCATGCCGACCGGGGCCGCAACGCCCGGCCGGCAAGCTCGTGAACTCTAGATGATGAGGAAATCCGCCGAAGTCAGCGCCGTTCCCGCCGCCACCTTGGCAAACAGCACCGCCGCGCCGCTGCCCGAGCCGTCGGCATCGTAGAAGATGTCGCCGGTGGTCGAATTGTAGACAATGCGGTCCGAGCTATCGAGCGCCTTGCTGCCGGTGACGAAATCCGCCGCCTTGAGCGCGCCCGCCGCCAGCTTCCTGAACACCGCGTCGTCGAGCTGGAACGTGTCGTCCACCACCGAGAAATCCGTGATGCGGTCGACATTGTCCGTCTTGCTGAGCGCGGTATCGAAGCGGAACAGGTCGGCGCCCAGCCCGCCGGTGAGCACGTCGTTGCCGAGCCCGCCATTGATCAGGTTGGCCTGGCCATTGCCCGTCACCGTGTCGGCGCCAGCGCCGGCATCGATCAGGATATTGCTGCCCACGAAGGTCACGCCCGAGAAGTTCAGCACATCGGCGGCGGAGCTGCCGAGCAGCCGCACCTGGTTGGGCGCGCCGGTCGCGTCGATCACCTCGATGCCCGAGCTCGGCCCGAAGCCTGCGAGCCCGATATCCACCTTGTTGTTGCCCACGGCCCGGATGGTGTCGATGCCGGTCGCGCCGGTGTCGTTATAGCTGTCGAAGCCGGTGAAGCTCGACGAGAACGCGCCCGTCACCCGGTAGGTGTCGCCGCCATCGCCGCCATTCAGCTTGTCGTTGCCGGCCCCGCCGGTGATCTGGTTGGCCTGTGCCGAGCCGAAAATGGTGTCGTCGCCATCGCCGCCATCGATGACGATATTGCCGCCCACGAAGGTGATCCCGCGGAAATCGAGCGTGTTGGCCTGCCAGTCGCCCAGGAGCCGCGTCTGCCCGGTGGCGCCGGTGCCGTCGATGACCTCGATGCCGGTCGCGGCCGCCGAGAAGCTGGTCATGCCGATATCGACATTGCCACCCACGGCCCTGATCGTGTCGGTGCCGGTGGTGCCGGTATCCTTGTAGGTGTCGTAATCCTGGAAACTCGACCAGCCACCCGCGACATTGCCCGACACCCTGTAGGTGTCGCTGCCCTCGCCGCCATTGACGCTATCATTACCGCCGCCCGCGACAATCGTGTCGTTGCCGGCCGAGCCGAAGATCGTGTCATTCCCAGAGCCCGCATCGATGACGATGTTGCTGCCCTGCAGCGTGGTCGAGCGGAAATCGAGCGTATTGGCCTGCCAGTCCCCAAGAAGCCGCACCGTGCCTGTCGCAGCGGTGGCGTCGATCACTTCGATACCGCTCGCCGCCGAGAAGGCTGCCAACCCGATATCGACATTCTTGCCAATGGCGCGGATCGTGTCGATGCCGCTCGTTCCGGTGTCGGTATAGGTGTCGTAGTCTTGGAAGCTCTGCCAGCCGCCCGCGACATTGCCGGTAACAATATAGGTGTCACCGCCATTGCCGCCGTTGAGCTTGTCGTTGCCTGCCCCGCCGGTGATGATGTCCGCCAGCGCCGTGCCGAAGACGATGTCGTCGCCCGAGCCGGCATCGATCTCGAAATTGTCGCCCAGCAGGGTGACGGCGCGGAAGTCGAGCAGGTTGGCCTCCCAGGTACCAACCAGCCGAACCGTGCCGGTCGCCTTGGTACCATCGATCGCCTCGATGCCGCTTGCCGCCGAAAAGCCGCGGAAGCCGATATCGACATTCTCGCCGATGGCGATGATCGTGTCCGTGCCGCTGCTGCCGGTATCGGCATAGGTGTCATAGCCGTTGAAGCTGCACCAGCCTTCGGCCGTGTTGCCGGTTACCACATACAGGTCGCCGCCATTGCCGCCATCGAGCGCATCGTCGCCGGTACCGCCCAGTATGGTGTTGGCGTCGGCATTGCCGTAGATCGTGTCGTTGCCCGATCCGCCATCGATGACGATATTGTTGGCCAGCGTCACGCCATAGGGCGTGTCGAGGCTGTGCCCGACAAGCGTGACATTGCGCAAATCCAGCAGGTTGGATTCCCAGGTGCCCGCCACCCGCACAAGGCCGCTGGCGCCAGTTCCGTCGATGGCCTCGATGCCGTTGTCGGGGCCGAAGCCGGTGACCCCGATATCGACATCCTCGCCCATGGCGACGATTGTGTCGGTGCCCGTGGCGCCGCTGTCGGCATAGGTGTCGTAGCCCTGGAAACTGCACCAGCCTTCGGCCTGATTGCCGGTTACAAGATACGTGTCGCTGCCGCCAGCGCCGTCGAGCAGGTCATCGCCGCCGCCGCCCACGATGACGTTGTCGTCCTCGTTGCCGATGATCGTGTCTTCGCCACTACCGCCATCAATAACGATGTTGCCGATCAGCGTCGTTCCCGACACATCGATGATGTTGTCTTCCCAGGTGCC
>CAYPYV010000170.1:2998-6955 GCA_964414845.1 uncultured Devosia sp.
CCCGTCGCACCCGAGGCGTCGATTTCCTCGATCCCGTTGTCGGGGCCAAACCCGGTGACGCCGATATCGACATCCTCGCCAATGGCGACGATCCGGTCCCAACCGCCGTCATCGCCTGTATCGTCATAGCTATCGAAGCCCTCGAAGCTCTCCCAGCCGCCTTCGATATTGCCGCTGACTTCGTATGTATCGCTGCCCAACCAGCCGTCGAGCTGGTCGTCGCCGCCCCCACCGATGATGACATTATCCTCGGCGGAGCCGAACACGCTGTCCTCGCCGTAGCCCGCGTCGATCACGATATCGCCGACAAGAGTCGTGGCCCTGAAGTCGAGCGTGTTCGACTGCCAGTCGCCGACGATCCGCACCTCGCTGGTCGCGCCGGTGGCGTCGATCTCTTCGATGCCGCTCGCCTCGCTGAAATCGGTCATCCCGATATCGACATTCTCGCCATAGGCGACGATGCGGTCGGTCCCCGAGGCGCCCGTATCCATGTAGGTGTCGAAACCCTGCCAGCTGGCCCAGCCGTCGGCCATGTTGCCGGTCACGTGGTAGCTGTCGCCGTCCTCGCCGCCGTCCAGAAGGTCGTCGCCCTGGTCGCCGTAGAGTAGGTCCGCCCCCGCCCCGCCATTGAGGATATCCTCGCCCCAGCCGCCATAGAGCAGGTCGCTGCCGTCGCCGGCATTCAGCACGTCGTCGCCGCCCTCGCCCAGAAGTTGCTCACCCGCGTCCGTGCCGTCGATCACGTCGGCGCTGTCGGTGCCGTAGGTGATGGCCTTGCCGAGATAGAAGTAGTTGAGCCAGGCCGAAACGTCGGAAAGTGTCTGGTTCTCGTTGCCATCCTCGTTGAGGAAGCGGCCATTCTCGATGTCGAAACCGAAGTGATAGATGCCGTCGGCCACGGTGTTGATCAGGTTCTCGCCGAAATACTTCACCGAACCGCCATCGCCCTGCACCAGGTGGAATCCGGTTTCCACCCCATCCTCGTCGTCGCCATGAAAGGCGATGAACTGCGCATAGCGCCCGGGGTCGGCCTTCACCCACAGATTGAGCGCCATCAGGTCTTCGATGGTAATCCAGCCGTCGGCGGTGGCGTCGTTTTCGGTGAACCCGTCGTCGATCAGGTGGTTGAGGCCGTCCGCCGCCGCCGCGCCCGAGTTGATGTCGTCAGCCGAGGTCCACTTGCTCAGTCCCCGATCGAGCATGACCGTGTCGGTTATCCGGTCGAGGCCGGTCCCGGTGCTCGAGTGATCCGAGTGGAAATAGTCCAGCCAGGAGGCGACATCCTCCACGGTGGCATTGGCGTCGCCATCTTCGTTGACGAAGCGGCCGTCCACTATCTCGAAGCCGATATGGTAGAGCCCGTCAGCGACGGTATTGACCAGGTTCTGGCCGAAATAGGTGGTCGAGGCGCCATCGTTCTGCACCAGATGGAAGCCGGTTTCCGAGCCGTTCTCGTCGTCGCCGTGAAACTCGGTGAAGATCGCCAGCCGCCCGGCATCAGCGCGGATCCAGGCATTGATCGCCAGCACGTCGGCTGCATCGATCTTGCCGTCGGCACTCGCGCCAGTCGCGTCAATCGCGTCGACGATCAGCTGGTTGAGGCTGTTGGCGGCGTCGGCACCCTCCTCGATCTGCTGCTCGGGAATGTTGTTCCCCAGCCCCTTGTCCGCCATCACGGCATTGGTGATCCGGTCGAGCCCGGTGCCTGTCGTCGAGTGGTCGGTATAGAACTGCGTCAGCCAGTTCGCCACCTGCGCGAGGCTCGCATTTGCGTCGCCGTCTTCGTTCACCAGAGTTTCGCCGACGATCTCGAAGCCCAGGTGATGAATGCCGTCGATCACCGTGTTGACGAGGTTCTGGCCGCGATAGCTCGTCGTCGCGCCGTCATTCTGCACCAGGTGGAACCCGGTCTCCTCCCCACCTTCGTCGTCGCCGTGCAGCGCCGTCCACTCGGTCAGGCGGTTGGCGCGAATCCAGGTATTCAGCAGCTGCACGTCATATTCGAAGAACACCCCGCCACTCTCAGCGATGCGGGTGCCGACTTCGGTATTGGCGATCGCCTCCAGGATGATGGCGTTCAGGCCATCGGCCGCCGTAGCACCTCCTACGATCTGCGCGGCGGTATTGGCGCCGGCCAGGCCCGTATCCGCGCCGATGAACTCGACGAGCTGGTCGAGCCCCGTTCCCGTGGAGCCCGCAACCGGGTCCGTCAGCATCTGGTAGGTCTTCACGCTCTGCTCAGTCATCGAATGGCTCCCCAGCCAAATCCGACGCGACCGAATGCGGTCCCGTCCGATCCCTCATGGGGCGGAAACTAGCGAGCACTTTCATTCTGCGAAGGGGTGAGCGGCGAGTGCCGTTACCCTCAGGCTAACGGCCATCCGGCGAAAGCCCGGGAAGTTATAAGTTCGGCTCCAAGCCTAATTCGGAAAGCCCCGCAGACCGGGCCTTCGGAAGATGGGTAAAGGCTTATATTCGGCCGGTGCGGTTAAAATCCCGCGGATCCGTGGCGGGTGAAGGTTCAGGCGCCAGCCTCGTTCCGCGCGTCATCTTCGCCCATCGCGTCCATCATGCCCGCGATCATCGGCCGGCGGGACTCGAACGCTGCGTCGCAGGCGGTGACCTGCACATCATCGACTCGGCCTGATCCAGCCGCGCGGCACATGCGCGAGCATGGCAAAGCTGCCCTTGCGGAGGTCCCCGATCGCTATCCGCTATTCGGTTCCCGGCATCAGGCGCCGATCCTCACTGCGGACGCCTGGCATTCGGCTGAACCCGATTCTCAAGAGCGGGTTCAGGCGAAAGTGCCGTCCGAAGAAGGTCTGCAATCACACGCCCAGCTTGCCGCCGAGCTCATCCTCGATATGGATGCGGATGATTTCGTCCATGGTCCTTTCGGCCTTGAAGCCGAGCGCTTCAGCCCGCTTGGTGTCGAAATTGCGGGGCCAGCCGTCGACGATCTTGATGATCCGCTCGTCGGGCACTTCCTTGATCAGCGCCACGGCCTTCTCGCCCGCGACCCGGCGCAGGGCCTCGATTTCCTCGCCAACCGTGGCCGACAGCCCCGGCGCGGAAATCGTGCGGCGCCAGCCCATCCTGGCGCTGTCGATTTCGGCGGCATGGATCAGGAAGCTCACTGCAGCGCGCGGGCTCGCGAACCAGTGCCGCACGTCGCGCGAAACCGGCAGCACCGCTTCGAGCCCGCTCAGCGGCTCGCGCAGGATATTCGAGAAGAAGCCCGATGCCGCAAGATTCGGCTTGCCGGGGCGGATGGTGATGGTCGGGAGCCGGATGCCCACGCCATCGACAAAGCCCTTGCGCGAATAGTCGTTGAGCAACAGCTCGCAGATCGCCTTCTGCGTGCCGTAGGAGGTCAGTGGGGTCAGGAAGAACTCGTCGCCGATTGCCTCGGGGAACGGCGCGCCGAACACGCCGATCGAGGAGGTGAACACCAGCCGCGGCAGGTATGGGCTCTTGATACCCTCCTGGCGGATGGCCTCGAGCAGGTAGCGCGTGCCATCGAGGTTGATGCGGTAGCCCTTGTCGAATTCCTGCTCGGCCTCGCCCGAAACGATCGCCGCGAGGTGGAAGATCACGTCGGGACGGCTGGCCACCAGCCCCACGGCGTCGGCCTGAACCGAAAGGTCGGCCACGCGCGCCGTCACTTCGCCCTTGAACGGAACGGCCTGCGGCAGCACCACGTCCACCAGCGACAGCCGGGTGATGTCCTTGCCGCGCAGCATGCCGGCCTTGACCAGCGCCGCAGTGAGCTTCCGCCCCACCATCCCCGCCGCGCCGATGATCAGAATATGCATGGGTCTTCCCCTTATTGCTTCGCGCGCGAGCTTACTTCCGCCCTCGGGCAGCGCAAGTCGCCTTCCGGCCAATGCGTACGGCAGTCCCGGTTTTTGTGCAACGTTCTACGCGGGCGAATAATCAGGTCGCCCGGCACACGCT
>CAYPYV010000171.1:0-6895 GCA_964414845.1 uncultured Devosia sp.
GAGCGCCACACCTGCACCTGGAAAGGCCAGCGCGTGACCCTGACGGTCACCGAGTTCCTCATCCTTCAGGCGCTGGCGCTCCGGCCCGGTGTGGTGAAAAGCCGCAATGCGCTCATGGATGCGGCCTATGACGATCAGGTCTATGTCGACGATCGCACCATCGACAGCCACATCAAGCGGCTGCGGAAGAAGTTCAAGGCCGTTGACGACGATTTCGAGATGATCGAGACCCTCTATGGGGTAGGTTATCGCTTCAAGGAGCAATAAGGAGCCGCTTTGGCTGCCAGCGACCAGCCCGTGAGCGAGACCGAAGGACCGGCCCCGGCAGGGACCGGCCGCGTTTCGGCTTGGCAAAGGCTCAACCGCGGCGCGGCCATTCTGGGTCAATACGTGCTGAAGGCCATAGCGCAGTTGAAGCGCGGCCTCGAAGTGACCGTGTTCTCGAGCCTTGCGCGCCGGATCATCGTGCTCAACTTCTTCGGCCTCGCGATCCTGGTCGTCGGCATCCTGTTCCTCAACCAGTGGCGCACCGGGCTCATCGAGGCGCGGGTGCAGAGCCTGCGCGTCCAGGGCGAAATCATCGCGGCCGCGATCGCCGCTTCCGCGACTGTCGACAGCGACGTGATCACCGTCAATCCGGACCGACTGCTCGAGAGCCAGAGTGGCGATACCGTGTCGCCGCTCAGCTTCTTCGATCCTCAGCTCGAGTTTCCGATCAATCCGGAGCAGGTCGCGCCGCTCCTGCGCAATCTGGTGACCCCGACCAGAACCCGCGCCCGCATCTATGACCAGCAGGGCCTCCTGATCCTCGACAGCGCCAATCTCTATGCGCGAGGCGAGGTGCTGCGGCAGGTCCCGAAGCCGGCCGACCCGCAAGGCTTCTTCCTGTTCGACTGGTGGAACGCGCTGATGCGGCTGCTGCCGGGCGACGACTACCCCCAATATGTCGAACTCGGTCCGGACGAGGGCAAGAAGTATCCCGAGGTCGCGGCGGCGCTGTCGGGCGCGGCGACGGCCATTGTGCGGGTCGACAGCAAGCACCAGCTCGTCGTTTCGGTGGCGGTGCCGGTGCAGCGGGTGCGCGCCAATGTCGGCGTGCTGCTGCTTTCCACCCAGCCGGGCGATATCGACTCGATCGCTACTGCCGAGCGCTGGAGCGTACTGCGCCTCGCACTCGTCGCGGCCGCCGTGCAGATCATCCTGTCACTCCTCATGGCGGGCACCATAGCGGGCCCGCTGCGCCGCCTCGCCGGCGCGGCCGAGCGGGTGCAGTCCTCGATCAGCACGCGTGCCGAGATTCCGGACTATTCGGCGCGCACGGACGAGGTGGGGCACCTGGCCCGCGCGCTGCGCGCCATGACCTCGGCGCTCTATGCGCGCCTCGAGGCCATCGAGCGCTTCGCCGCGGACGTGGCGCATGAGCTGAAAAACCCATTGACCTCGCTCCGCAGCGCCGTCGAGACCCTGCCACTGGCCAAACGCGCGGAAGATCGCGAACGTTTGAACGCCATCATCCAGCACGATGTGCGACGGCTCGACAGGCTGATCTCCGACATCTCCAATGCCAGCCGGCTCGATGCCGAGCTGGCCCGACAGAGCGCCGAGGCCGTCGATATCGGCATGCTGGCCGACGCCATGGTGTCGATCCAGAAAGACGTGGCGCAAAAGCGGAAAGTCGACGTGGTTCTGGACACCACTGGCGTGAAGCAGGCGCCCATAGTGCTCGGTCACGACAGTCGCCTGGCGCAGGTGATCAACAATCTCGTCGACAATGCCGTCTCCTTCTCGCCCCCCGAAGGCCGGGTGCGCGTGGCACTCTCGACCACCGACGAAGCCGTGCTGATCATCGTGACTGACGAAGGCCCGGGTATTCGCGGCGATATCAGCCGCATTTTCCAGCGTTTCTATACGGATCGGCCGGATGGCGAGCATTTCGGCGATCACTCGGGGCTGGGGCTCGCCATCTGCAAGCAGATCGTCGACGCCCATGGCGGCACGATCGTCGCACGCAACCGCACCGACCGGTCTGGGGCCGAGTTCACCGTTAGGCTGCGGCGCGCCCCGACGGACCGCAGGCGATGAGCCCGCTCAACGTCCACGGCACGGGCCTGCTGCTCGATGGTACCGGAGTGTTGCTGCGCGGACCGTCCGGCAGCGGCAAGTCTCTCCTCGCCCTGCTCTTGCTCGAGACCTTTGCGCTGCGAGGCAAGCAAGGGCTGCTCATCGCCGATGATCGGGTCGATATCCAGGTTGGTCCCGGCGGGCTCGAGATGCATGCTCCGCCCAGGATTGCCGGGCTCATCGAGTTGCGTGGCAGGGGAATCGTCAGCCGCCCGCATGTGGAAGCGGGACCGCTCCATCTCGCCATTGACCTGGTGGACGACCTCGTCCGGATGCAGGAGGACGATGCCTTCGTGACCGAGATCCTGGGTGTTCGGCTCGATCGCGCGCCGGTTCCGCGTGCAGGATTGGTCGAAGCGGCGCATCAGAGATTGCTCGTCGAGGAGGGGATTGCGGCGCTACAAGGGCGCAATCGTCCACAGCGACAAAAAACCACTTGAATCGCCTGCTCACTGGACCGAATGTTCCCCCCGTCCGAGGCGCAGCCTTCGCCAAGCGCCGGGCCCGAACAGAGGACTATCTATGATCGGCGTGGTTCTCGTGACCCATGGCGCCCTTGCCATCGAGTTCAAGTCCGCGTTGGAGCATGTGGTCGGTCCGCAGGACAACTGCGAAACCATCTGCATCGGCCCCGACGACGATATGGAGCAAAGGCGCGAAGATATCCTGCGTGCGGTCGACAAGGTCGACCTGGGTAAGGGCGTGGTGATCCTCACCGACATGTTTGGTGGTACCCCATCGAATCTCGCGATTTCCGTGATGCAGCAGCGTTCGGTCGATGTCATCGCGGGCGTCAACCTGCCGATGCTGGTGAAGCTCGCCCGCGTCCGCGCCGATGTCGAGATCAAGCAGGCCGTGAACGTCGCGGCCGAGGCCGGCCGGAAATACATCAACGTCGCGAGCGAAACGCTGGGCGGCTGAACGCCCCTTCCGTTTCGCGCCGATCTGAGGCAGATTTCCACCTATGGAAACGGCGGCACAATCGGATCGGGCGCTCGCGCAGCAATTGACCATCGTCAATCGCAAGGGTCTGCACGCAAGGGCTTCGGCCCGCTTCGTCCGCACGGCCGAGTGCTTCGACGCCGATATCAAGGTAATCCGCGACGGTCAGTCCGTCTCCGGCGACTCGATCATGGGCCTGATGATGCTGGGCGCCGGGCCGGGCTCGACCATTCTCGTGCAGGCCACCGGACGGCAGGCGCGCGAGGCGCTCGACGCCATTACCACGCTCGTCAACAACGGCTTCGACGAGGATTCCGACGGCGCCCCAGCCTGATGGCTGAGCCGGTCGAACTCTGTGCCCCCGATGGTGACTGGCCCGCAGCATTCCTGCGGGAGCGTGAGCGCATATCGGCGCTGTTTCCTGTGGCGCCCCTGCTCATCGAGCACATGGGATCGACCGCCATACCCGGGCTGCCGGCCAAGCCGATCATCGATATCATCGTCCTCGTCGACGATCTCGAAACGGCCCGCCCCGCCATCGGCCCGCTCGAGGCCACAGGCTACAGTTTCTGGGCCGACAATCCCGACACATCGAAGCTCTTCCTCGTCAAGGGTCTGCCGCCGGCGCCGCACCGAACGCATCATCTGCACATCCATGACGACGAAGACGAAGTGCAACGCCATTTGGTCTTCCGCGATCACCTGCGCGCCAATCCTGCGGCTCGGGACGCATATCTGGCCCTGAAGCGCGACCTCGCCACCCGCTTCCGCGACGATCGCGAGGCCTATTCCAGGGGCAAGACCGACTTTGTCGACAGCCTTGTCGAAAGCCTCGGCGGACCGCGGCGTCACGGACCGTGAACGCGAAGCCGATCCCGTTCCTTCACGGGATATAAAGCTTTCTTTATATCCCCGGTTGATCGCGACGGGGCGCTTGGTTATAACGCCCCCAATTCCCAATCAGCTGGAGAGGATGGCGCATGGCCTCCAATACCGACTACCTCGTCAAGGATATCGGGCTCGCCGACTATGGCCGCAAGGAAATCGAGATGGCCGAGATCGAGATGCCCGGCCTGATGGCGATCCGCGCCGAAAATGCCGGCAAGCAGCCCCTCAAGGGCGCCCGCATCGCCGGCTCGCTTCACATGACGATCCAGACGGCGGTGCTGATCGAGACGCTGGTTGCGCTCGGGGCCGAAGTCCGCTGGGTCAGCTGCAACATCTTCTCGACCCAGGACCATGCCGCTGCTGCCATCGCGACCGCCGGCATCTCGGTCTTCGCCAAGAAGGGCGAAACGCTCGAGGAATACTGGGAATATACCGACCGCATGATGGAATGGCCGGGCGGCCAGACCCCCAACATGATTCTCGACGATGGCGGCGACGCCACCATGCTGGTGCTCACCGGTGCCAAGGCCGAGACCGATCCATCCGTGCTCTCGAACCCGCACTCGGAAGAAGAGGAAGTCTTCTTCGCCACCATCAAGAAGCGGCTCGCGAAGGACCCGACCTTCTATTCGCGCATCAAGGCAAACATCCGCGGCGTTTCGGAAGAAACCACCACGGGTGTGATGCGGCTCTACCAGTTGCAGCAGAAGGGCGAACTGCCCTTCCCCGCGATCAACGTCAATGACAGCGTCACCAAATCTAAGTTCGACAACAAGTACGGCACTCGTGAGTCACTGGTCGACGCCATCCGCCGCGGCACCGACGTGATGATGGCCGGCAAGGTGGCCATCGTCTGTGGCTATGGCGATGTCGGCAAGGGTTCGGCACAGTCGCTGCGCGGCTCGGGCGCTCGCGTGCTCGTCACCGAAGTCGACCCGATCTGCGCCCTGCAGGCCGCCATGGACGGCTATGAAGTGGTGACGCTCGAGGACGCCGCCCCGCGCGCCGACATCGTCGTCACGGCGACGGGCAACAAGGATGTCGTCACCCTCGACGATATCCGCAATCTCAAGGACATGGCCATCGTCTGCAATATCGGCCATTTCGACAACGAGATTCAGGTTGCGGAGCTCCGCAACTACAAGTGGACCAACGTCAAGCCGCAGGTCGATATCGTCGAACTCGCGCCGGGCAAGCGCATTGTGCTCCTCTCCGAAGGTCGCCTCGTCAATCTCGGCAATGCCACCGGCCATCCGAGCTTCGTGATGTCGGCATCGTTCTCCAACCAGACGCTTGCCCAGATCGAGCTGTGGACCAATGGCGAGAACCTGGCGCACGAAGTGCATGTGCTGCCCAAGCATCTCGACGAGAAGGTTGCCGAACTGCACCTCGCCAAGCTCGGCGCCAAGCTGACCCGCCTCTCGACCTCGCAGGCCGACTATATCGGGGTCAGCGCCGAGGGGCCGTTCAAGTCCGAGCAGTACCGGTACTGATCTGCCTGGCACAATGGAATGAGAGGGCGCCTCCGGGCGCCCTTTTGCTTTGTTGAAAGCAGAATGATTTTCCGGGGGCAAATCAGTGGCGCGTTAACGAAGCGTTCACTGTTCGGACCGCGGTCAACACCCTATCTGGGCACGATCCCCGCTATGCACACGCAAAAGGACTCTTTTTGCGCGATTCCGAGGCCGGTAATGTGCGGTGATTCGTTGGTCAGGCGTGTTTGACCAGCGGACGGCGCGACGAATCAGTTTGGGGGCTCGGCGCGTCGGCTAGTTCGGCGTAGGCCAATCGCTTTCTGTGGTTCGGCCAAAATTTTCTAATGGCTAGGGGCAACGCATGGGGCCGGACAAAATCCGGAACGCAGTCGGATTCGCGGGAATCTCCGCGTCTGTCGCTACACTCTTCGTTGCTACGCCGACACTGGCGCAGGGCCTGAACCCCACCACCATCATGGGGGCGGCGCCCCTTGCCGTCGCCATTGGCGCAGGCGCCTTCGGTCTTATCGCCACCACCATCATCCGCCGCATCATTCGCGAGAACCGTGACGAGCGCGAGCGGAATGCGCTGCAGGTGTCGGCGCTCCGCGCCCGGCTCGACGAATACGAGGCGCTGCTGTCTGGCTCGCGAGAAATCGTCATCCACTGGACAGAGCGCGCCGAGGGGCCGCGTGTCCTAGGGCAGTCGTCAGCCTTGCTGCCAGCCGGCAAGCCAGCCGAGGACGTGCTCGTCTTTGCGAACTGGCTGACCGCTGCCGACGCGGATCGACTGGCGCAGTCGGTCGAGTCCCTGCGCATCAACGGCCAGGGCTTCGAAACCACCGTCCGTGCCATCGATGGCCGCGTGGTCCGTGCCATTGGCGGCCTTGTCGGCACCGGTACGGCGCTGCGCCTCCGCCCCGCTGCGGCCCCACCGCCGAGCATTGCGCCGATGGCAACTCCTGACCATCAGGAAGTGCGTCAGGTGATCGGCGCCCTCAACATTCCGGCCTTCCTCAGGGATGCCAAGGGCCGGCTGATCGCTGTCAACACCGCATGGCACGAACTGGCGAAGCGTCTCGGCAAGCGCAGCTCCGACAGCCACCCGGCCGAATTGCTGGAACTGGCGAGCCGCACTGACGGCGCCCATTATGAGCTGAGCTTCAATGAAGGCAGCCGCTTCGAGCCGGTGGAAGTGCCGCTCGAAACCGGCATGGCCGGCTATCTGAAGCCCATTGGCGAAGGCGCCGAGCGCGGCATGGGTCTCGCGCATCTGAGCGCCATCATCGATGCACTCGCCACTCCCATCGCCATTTTCAACGCCACGCGCGGCCTGGTTCAGTTCAACCGCGCCTATGCGCTGCTCTTCGGGCTGGACCCCAACTGGCTGAAGCCTGGCCTCGACGAACGATTGATCCTCGACAAGCTACGCACCGAGGGCAAGCTGCCCAACGAGCCCGACTACCAGG
>CAYPYV010000172.1:0-6841 GCA_964414845.1 uncultured Devosia sp.
ATCCGCGAGCGCCTGGGCTTCCTGAACGATGTGGGCCTCGATTACCTGACCCTTGCCCGCAATTCCGGCTCGCTGTCGGGCGGCGAGAGCCAGCGTATCCGGCTCGCCAGCCAGATCGGCTCAGGTCTCACAGGGGTGCTTTACGTTCTGGACGAGCCGTCCATCGGCCTCCACCAGCGCGACAATGATCGCCTGCTCGAAACCTTGCGCCGGCTGCGTGACATCGGCAACACGGTAATCGTGGTCGAGCATGACGAGGACGCCATCCTCACTGCCGATTATGTCGTCGATATCGGCCCGGGCGCGGGCGTCAATGGCGGCCATATCGTCGCCGAAGGCACGCCGGACGATATCATCCGCAATCCCAACAGCATCACCGGCAAGTATCTTTCGGGTGAGCTGGCCATCCCCATACCGCATGAGCGGCGCGAACCGATGAAGTCGCGCCAGCTGCAGATCGTGGGCGCGCGCGGCAACAATCTGAAGAACGTCTCCGTCGACGTGCCCCTCGGGCTGTTCGTCGCCATCACCGGCGTGTCCGGTGGCGGCAAGTCGACGCTGATGATCGACACCATGTACCAGGCCGTCGCCCGTCGCCTGAATGGTGCCCGGGTCAACCCGGCGCCCCACGATGCTCTCCATGGGCTTGAACACCTGGATAAGGTCATCGATATCGACCAGTCGCCGATCGGTCGTACGCCGCGATCCAATCCCGCCACCTATACCGGCGCGTTCACGCCAATGCGTGAATGGTTTGCCGGCCTGCCAGAGGCCAAGTCGCGCGGTTATGGTCCGGGACGCTTCTCGTTCAACGTCAAGGGCGGTCGCTGCGAAAAGTGCGAGGGCGATGGCGTCATCAAGATCGAGATGCACTTCCTCCCCGACGTCTACGTCACCTGCGAAGTCTGCAAGGGCAAGCGCTACAACCGAGAAACGCTCGAGGTGCAGTTCAAGGGCAAGTCGATCGCCGACGTGCTGGACATGACCATCGACGAGGCGGTCGAGTTCTTCGCCGCGGTGCCGTCGATCCGGGAGAAGTTCGCCACCTTGCAGCGCGTTGGCCTCGGCTACGTCAAGGTCGGGCAACCAGCAACCACGCTGTCCGGCGGCGAGGCGCAACGCGTCAAGCTCTCGAAGGAGCTGTCGAAGCGCGCCACGGGTCGAACGCTCTACATGCTGGACGAGCCTACCACCGGCCTCCACTTCCACGACATCGCCAAACTGCTGGAAGTGCTGCACGAACTGGTCGAATCCGGCAATTCGGTGCTGGTCATCGAGCACAATCTCGAGGTCATCAAGACCGCCGACTGGATCATCGACATGGGACCGGAAGGCGGCGACGGGGGTGGCGAGGTGGTCGGTAGCGGCACGCCGGAAGACCTGATTGACAACCCTCGGTCGCATACTGGACGCTTCCTCAAGGAAGTGATGGAGCGCCGACCGCAGCGGCGTGCGGCCGAATAGGCGACCGGGACCGGGAGACCGCATATGGCTGGGCATCGCATCTTCTCCATGAGCTTTGCCAGCGTCTATCCGCTATATCTGGCCAAGGCTGAGAAGAAGGGCCGCAGCAAAGCGGAAGTCGACGAAATCATTGGGTGGTTGACCGGATACACCCATGATCGTCTTGCCGCTGTCCTTGCGGACAAACTCAGTTTTGCCGAGTTCTTCGCGCAGGCGCCGCGTCTCAATCCATCCCGCTCAGCCATAACTGGCGTCGTGTGTGGTGTTCGCGTCGAGGAAATCGAGGATCCGCTGATGCGCGAGATCCGCTATCTCGACAAGCTGATCGATGAACTTGCGCGCGGCAAGCCAATGACGAAAATCCTGCGGTGAGCGGGCCATTGTTTCCGGAGCACTGGTCGGCCTCGCATTCGCCCCGATTCCCAGCTTTGAGCTGCTCCTCCAACTTCCTGCTCCCTCGGTAGTCCCTTGTCCCACCCCCCGATCTTCGACGGCCACAACGACGCCCTCCTGCGGCTCTTCAACGACAAGTCGCCTGACCCGGTGGCCGGCTTCCTTGCGGGGCAGCCGGGGCATATCGACTTGCCCAAGGCCAGGGCAGGCAACCTGGCCGGCGGCCTCTTTGCGGTGTTCTGCCCTTCGCCCGAGCAGAAGTTCGACGTCTCGGCAATCAAGGGGGCGGTGGATATCCCCCTGCCCCCGGAACTGCCCATGGATCTCGCGCGGCGAATGACGGTCGCTCAGATCGGGCTGCTGCTGCGTCTCGAGGCCGCTTCCAAAGGGGCAGTGTCCGTTTGCCGGAGTGTCGCCGATATTCGTGCCGCCATGGCGCGCGGCGCGCTGGCGGCGGTACTTCATATCGAAGGCGCCGAGGCGATCGACGAGGATCTCTTTTTCCTCGATGTCCTCTATGCCGCAGGTTTACGGTCGATTGGGCCGGTCTGGAGCCGCACCAACATCTTCGGCCACGGTGTACCCTTCCGTTTCCCGCACTCGCCCGATATCGGCCCCGGCCTCACCGACGCAGGCAAGCGGCTCGTACGCGCATGTCGGCAGAAAGGCATTGTCGTCGATCTTTCCCACATCACGGAAAAGGGTTTCTGGGACGTGGCGGAAATCGGCGGAGGACCACTCGTTGCCACGCATTCCAACGTTCACGCCCTGACACAGAGTCCGCGCAATCTCACCGCCGAGCAGCTCCGCGCCATTCGCGACAGCAACGGCATGGTGGGCCTGAACTTCGCCACTGGTTTTCTGCGTGCCGACGGGCTGATGCATACCGACACGCCGCTTGCGGACATGCTTCGCCATCTCGACGGGATGATCGAGGCGCTCGGTGAGGATCGGGTTGGGCTGGGTTCCGATTTCGATGGCGCGACCATTCCAGATGTTATCGGCGACGCAAGTGGACTGCCAAAGCTGACGGACGCGATGTCTCGCCATGGCTATGGTGACGCACTGATCGAGAAGCTCGCTTGGCGCAACTGGCTCGCGCTACTGGAGCGGGTGATCGGCTAAGGCCGGGATACGGATTGTGTCGGCAGTATGAAATTGGCATGCGCCTGGCGCATGGCTCATGTGACCGCACTTCCCTAGGTCCTGTTGGCAAATCGCACCATGTTCCTGGTCTCCACGGAACTCGGGAGCCGCGCCCATGTTCGTACGTGCAGTCTGGCAGAATAGACGCCTGGTCGACCTGAAGCAGGGCGGGCGGGGCTCGGAGCGCCCCGCAAGCCGAGATCCATTGGCAATTTCACGCCCTGACTTTCGCCCAATGACTCTTGGGCTATTCGACCGGTAGGCAATCGTCTTGCGAGGTTGCCATTGAATGCGCCCCGCCCTTCTGTGCGGCGCGTGGTCGCACAGACGATGCCGAGCCCACTCTTCTTAAGAAAATCTGAACCATGGCCATATTCTCCCATGCGTTTAGCGCATATCGGTTCTGAGACTTTCCCCTCTGCTCATCAGAGGCCGCACGCACTAAATAAGCTGTGTAGACGAAAAGGAGAGACCAGATGGGTATCCGTACGACGATCAAGAAGTGGGCCGCTTACCAGCAGACCGTTCGCGAGCTGACCTCGCTCGACAACCGTCAGCTGAGCGATCTCGGCATTTCGCGCAGCGACATTCAGCGTATCGCCCGCGACCATGCCCGTTCGCTCTGAGACTGCAGCTCCCGCGCTCACCGCGAACCTTACCTACCGAACGCTCGCTTCCTGAAAGAAGCGGGCGTTCAGCTTTTTTGCCCCTGGTTTGCCCTACCAGGCCGGAAACGGATCGGGCAGCGCCGACCAGTTGTGTGGTTCCAGTTGCCGCGCCGGCACAAGGCAATTGTCGAGCGATCGGCGGATCGCCGCTTCGTCCATGGCGGCAGTGCCAATAAACACAAGTTCCTGGCGGCGGTCACCCCAGATCGGGTCAAGGTAGGGCTGCATGGCTCTTGTCCAGTCGGCGTCATCCGGCCAGCGACTCTTGGGCACCGCAGCCCACCATGTGCCGCGCCGTTGCGTGCGCACCAAGGCTCCAGCCTGGCTCAACTCCCCAACATGCATCGGACGAGTGGCAAGCCAGAAGAATCCCTTGGCACGCACGACGCCATCCCAACCCGACTTGATGAAACGGTCGAGCAGCAGAGGATTGAACGGACGCCGTGCCCGATAGACGAAAGAGCGGATGCCATATTCCTCTGTCTCCGGCACGTGGTCCCGGAATCCATTCAACTCCTTGAACCACAGAGGATTTGTTTCAGCTCGTTCCAGGCTGAACAGTCCCGTGTCCAGCACCCGCTCGAGCGGTACCTGGGAAAAATCCGTCTCGATGATCTCGGCCGAGTTGTTCAGAGCCTTGATGATGGTCCGGGCGGCCTGCAGGTCAACGCTTGTTGCCGTCGACACCTTGTTGAGGACGATCACATCCGCGAACTCGATTTGCTCGACAAGCAGATCGACTAGCGCACGCTCATCACCCTCGCCCGCGGTTTCTCCGCGATCGCGCAGAAAGTCCTGCGAGCCATAGTCCCGGAGCAGGTTGGCTGCATCCACGACCGTTACCATCGTATCGAGGCGAGTGAGATCCGACAGGCTCGCTCCGCTCTCGTCGCGGAAATCGAAGGTCGTTGCGATCGGCAGTGGCTCGGCGATGCCGGTACCCTCGATCAGCAGATAGTCGTACCGACCACCTTCCGCGAGACGGCGAACCTCAGTCAGAAGGTCGTCCCGCAAAGTGCAGCAGATGCAGCCATTCGACATTTCCACCAGCTTCTCGTCGGTGCGGCTGAGGTTGCCTCCTCCGTCGCGTACCAGGGCCGCATCGATGTTCACCTCACTCATATCGTTGACGATCACTGCGACTCGGCGGCCCTCGCGATTGTTGAGGATGTGGTTCAGCAGCGTGGTCTTGCCGGCCCCTAGGAAGCCGGACAGAACGGTAACGGGAAGCTTGCGCATGGAATACCTCGTTCGTTCGGGTCGTCTCTAGGACCCGATGCGTAACGTAATAACATTACACACGCGAACCGCAACACTCTTGATCAGCTCGGGCGCTGCGCCTCGGAAGACCTCGTATCGCTCCCTGTGATCTAGAACCTCAGGCGGCCGACCAGTTCGTCATAGGGAACTTCCACCGCCTTCACATATGCTGGCCGCTCGCGCAGCCGCTGATGCCAGGCCGTCACATTGGCGAAGGTTCGGCGTGGGATATCCATTGTGGTCCAGCGATAGAGCCCGATACCGGCGATCAGGTCGGCGTAGGTCAACTCATCCCCGGCAAGGAACGGCACATCAACAAGCCGGCGGTCGAGGATCTCGAACTGCCGCTCGGCATTGGCTATCGCCTTGGTGATGGCGTCCGGGTTCTGGCTGTCGAGAGGCGTTCGCACCCGCGCGGCAAACACCGCGCTCCAGCTCGGCTGGAACGTCGTCGCCGTCCAGTCCGCCCATTGGTCGACAATCGCCCGGTCCCGCGCCTCTAGCGGAAACAGCAGGCCCGAGCCGTATTCTGCGCTGAGATACCGAACGATGGCGTTGCTTTCCCAAAGCACCAGATCGCCGTCGCGAATGGTCGGCACCAGCCCATTTGGGTTCATGGCACGATAATCCGGCGCGTCCGTGCCCTTTGCAAGGCCACCTACCACGATGTGCTCGAACGGCAGTTCAAGTTCGCCAAGTGTCCAGATCACCTTCTGCACATTCGATGAACTCAGCCGACCCCAAACTGTGATGGCCATGATGCGTCGCCTTTCGTTGCGCCTTGAGGTCAGGATTGCTATCTGGCGCACCATGTCCACACAAGCACAACCCATTCATATCATTGGCGGCGGTCTCGCCGGCTCCGAAGCCGCCTGGCAGGCCGCGGAAGCGGGCGCGAAGGTAATCCTTCACGAGATGCGCCCGGTGGTGAAAACCGACGCGCATTCCACCGAGTGCTTCGCCGAGCTCGTTTGTTCCAACAGCTTTCGTTCCGATGACCATCGGCACAACGCGGTTGGCCTGCTTCACGAAGAAATGCGCCGGTGCAACTCGCTCGTCATGCGCTCGGCCGATCGACACGCTTTGCCCGCCGGCGGTGCACTCGCTGTCGATCGCGACAACTTCTCGCTCGCCGTCACCGAGGCCATTCACAATCACCCGAACATCCAGGTCGAGCGCGGCGAAGTCGCCGGGCTGCCGCCCGAGGATTGGCAGAACGTCATCGTCGCCACCGGGCCGTTGACCTCCCCTGCCCTCGCCGCCGCCATACAGCAGCTGACCGGGGAAGATTCACTCGCCTTTTTCGATGCCATTGCGCCGATCGTGCATCGCGAGTCCATCGATATGGATATCGTCTGGGCGCAGTCGCGCTACGACAAGGCCGGCCCCATGGGCAATGGCGCCGATTACCTCAACTGTCCGATGGATGAAGCGCAGTACAATCGCTTCGTCGATGCGCTGCTCTCTGCCCCGCTGCACCAGTTCAAGGACTGGGAGAAGGTGCCCTATTTCGATGGCTGCCTGCCCATTGAGGTGATGGCGGAGCGCGGCCGCAACACGCTACGCTTTGGGCCAATGAAGCCCGTGGGCCTCACCAATCCCCGCAACCCCACCGTCAAGCCCTATGCCATCGTGCAACTCCGGCAGGACAATGCGCTGGGCACGCTCTGGAACATGGTCGGCTTCCAGACCAAGATGCGCTACGGCGTGCAAACCGAGATCTTCCGGATGATCCCCGGCCTCGAGAACGCGCAGTTCGCGCGGCTCGGCGGGCTGCACCGCAATACATTCCTCAATTCCCCCAAAGTGCTCGGGCGCGACCTGAAGCTCAAGGCCATGCCGCGCCTCCGTTTTGCCGGCCAGGTGACCGGCGTGGAAGGTTATGTCGAGAGCGCCGCCATGGGCCTCAT
>CAYPYV010000173.1:0-6740 GCA_964414845.1 uncultured Devosia sp.
GGATGGCGCCGAACAGGCGTGCCGCTCTGCGCGGAGCGACCGGTCGGCGCGTCTGGTGCCCATCCTCCCACCAAAGTCGCATCCCTGTCCGATCTGGAATTCCGCTTTCACCCCCTTGCCCGTGACAGCACTTCGTGCCAGAAAACTATCGAGAGAAAAGCTTTTCCCAAATTGCAGCGTCGGCCCTTGCAGCGGCGCGTGCTCCCCAGTGGGAAAAGCTTTTCTCAGTGCGGTTTCCAGATGGCGCTGCCTGTCTCGCAGGTGCTGGGGCAGGGAAGAGGCGACGTGCCGGGGTTGGTTATGGCTCAAGGTCACGGGCAACCCGGATTGAGTTCGAAGGCCCTGTGGCAGGCGATGCGGAGCGGGAACAGCTCACCGGCGCCGGCTTGCGACGGGCCGCATTGCGAATTTCCGCCTGCACTTCCTGAAGAAGGCAGGTGGAGGGACGGCCCGGCGGCGAAAGCCGGCGGGAAGACAGAGGAGAGACGCGTCCGGCCCATTGAGGTCGCGACGCGATGACTTGATCCGAACTGCCGGGAGAGGAACCCCGAACGGGGCCGGGCAGGGGAGAAACGGGAGGAGATCCGAATGAATATGCCTATTCTGGGCAGGAACATGCTTGCCCTTGCACTGTCGGCCGCAATGTTCGTGCCGGCGGTAGCCCATGCCGAAACGCTTTCGATCTGGGCGCGTGCCTCGAGCTCGAACGCTGCGCAGCACATGATCGACCTGTGGAACGCCAGCCACGAGGACAAGATCGAGCTCACCACCATTCCCGACAACCAGATGGTGACCAAGCTTGCCACCTCGGTGCAGGCGGGTGATGTGCCGGACCTGATCTCGTTCGACCTGATCTTCATGCCGGATTTCATGAAGGCCGGGTTCCTGACCGACCTGACCGATACGCTCGGGGCGGACCCGAACCAGGCCAAGGTGGCGCAGGCGTTCCGCGATCTCGCAAGCTATGACGGCAAGCTCTACGGCACCGGCTTCACGCCGGACGTGTCGATCCTGCTCTACAACAAGGGGCTCTTCAAGGCCGCCGGGCTCGATCCGGAAGCTCCGCCCAAGACCGTTGCCGAACTCGAGAAGTTCGCCATGCAGATCAAGGAGAAGGTGCCCGGTTCCTACGGCTACTACTTCTCCGGCTCCTGCGGTGGCTGCAACATCTTCACCCAGGCGCCGATGATGTGGGCCTCGGGCGCGACGCTGCTGCCGACCTCCGGCGATGCGCCGGCAATGGAAGGCACGGGCGTCAAGGAAGTGCTGACCATGCTGCGCAACCTGTGGACGGCCGGGGCGATCCCGGAAAGCGCCGAAGCCGATACCGGCGCCAACTTCCAGGCGACCTTCGAGACGGGCACGATCGGCATGCAGGGCTCGGGTGGCTTCGCCATCGCCGCGCTCAAGGCCAACCATCCGGAGATCGACTTCGGCATTGCGCCCCTGCCGGGCGTCAACGAGGGTGATGCGTCGAGCTTTGTCGGCGGTGACGTGATCGCTATCCCGAAGGGCTCGAAGAATGCCGAAAAGGCGCTCGAGTTCATCAAGTGGCAGCTTACCGACGAGGCACAGCTCAATGGGCTCGCCAAGAACCTGATCCTGCCCTCGCGTTCCGACCTTGCGGACAATGAGTTCTTCAAGGCCGAGCCGCGTTACATCACGACGGCAAAGGCAGTGGGCATCGGCAAGACGCCTTATGCCTTCAAGTTCAACGACATGGTCAATGCCGACCAATCGCCCTGGCTGACCATGATCCAGACTGCGGTGTTCGATGGTGACATCGACGGCGCCATCGAGACAGCACGCGAGACGATGCGCGGCATCGCAGCGGAGTAACGGTCCTCCCGGACCCCTGGCGGCGGCGCACACGGCCGCCGCCACCCTTCAGCCTGTTGGCGGGGGCGGCCTTGCCGGCCTCCGTCACATTCCCAACGACCGATGAGGGGGACGCCGTGTCGGCCGCCATCCGAAAATACCAGGGGCTATTCTATGTGCTGCCGGCCCTGATCTTCGTGACGCTGTTCGTGCTTTGGCCGCTGGTCCAGCTGGTCTATCTCAGCTTCACCGATACGTCGCTGCTTGGCGGCGGCCAGTTCATCGGCCTCGAAAACTACATCAAGGCCTTCGAGGACAAGAGCTTCTGGCGGGCGCTGGGCTTCACGGCCAAATACACCATCTTCATCACCCCAATCCTGATGGGCCTCGGCTTCGCGCTGGCGCTGCTCACTGCGCCCAACCGGCAGCTGCAGCAAGTGACACGCGGCATCATCTTTCTGCCGGTGGTCATCGGCATCGGTTCGTCGAGCCTCCTCTGGTTCTGGCTCTTCGACCAGCAGGTCGGCATGTTCAACCGCATCCTGGTCGATATCGGGCTCCTGCCCGAGCCGATGGTGTGGTTCACCAAGGCTGATCCGGCGCTGCTTGCTGTCACGATCTCGATTACCTGGAAGGTCATCGGCTTCGGCATGCTGCTGTTCGTTGCCGGCATCCAGTCGATCAATGGCGAGATCGGCGAAGCCGCGCTCATTGATGGCGGCAATTACTGGCAGCGCGTATGGTACATCATCCTGCCATTGAGCCTCCGGATCATCCTGCTCACAACGCTGATCTCGGTGATTGGCTCGATGCTGGCCTTTGAGCAATTCTACATCATGACGGGTGGCAACCCGCGCGGGCAGACCTTCACCTCGGTCTACTGGATCTACCAGAACAGCTTCATCAGCTTCAAACTCGGCTATGGCGCGGCGCTGTCGATCATCCTGACGCTGATCATCCTCGTCTTCTCTACCTTGCAGGTCATTCTCTCGAACCGGAGTCCACAGGCATGACTGCGCTTGCGGAAGGGGCCGTTGCGCCCAAGGCCAAGGCTTACGTGGCCCGAACGGCTGGGGAAAGTCGCGGGCTCGGCTATCTCGTCGCCGCGATCTGCGTGTTCATGATCGTGATCATGCTCGCCCCGATCGTGCTCAGCTTCATCGCGTCGATCAAGCCGGCGAGCGAAGCTCGGCTGTCGCCGCCCGAATACCTGCCGCGGGCGCTCAGCATCGAGAACTACCTCAAGGTCTTCGAGTTCCAGGCGGGGCTGTGGACCTATCTTTCCAACTCGCTGATCGTGGCGGCGCTGACCATTTTCTTCTGCCTCGTGCTCGCGGTTCCGGCGGGCTATGGGCTGGCGCGGTTCAAGATGCCCTACAAGGAAGTGTGGTTCATCATCCTGCTGGCGCCGCTGATGATTCCGTACCAGGCGCTGCTGACGCCGCTCTACCTCACCTTCTCGAAATGGGGGCTTGCCAATTCGCATGTCGGGCTCGCGATGGTGCACACCATCCTGCAGCTGCCCTTCTCGATCTACCTGATGCGCAACAGCTTCGAGGCCATCCCCAAGGAAGTGGAGGAAGCCTCGCGCGTCGATGGTGCGACATCGTTCCAATCGCTCATCAGCATCTTCCTGCCGCTGGTGGTACCCGGCGTGGTGACAGTGGCACTGTTTGCCTTCATCGCCAGCTGGAACGAGTTCCTCTCGGCGCTGATCTTCATGAACAAGGAATCGAGCTTCACCGTGCCGATCATGCTGGTCAGCGTGCGCGCCGGCCGCCTCGGCGCCGTGGATTGGGGCGCGCTGCAGGCCGGCGTGATCCTGTCGATCCTGCCCTGTGTGCTGATCTATATCCTCTTGCAGAAGTACTACGTCGCGGGCTTCCTCAACGGCGCCGTGAAGTAGGACAGCCAACATGACCGATACCCCTATTACCGCAAGCTCCAGAGCCGGCCGGCAAGGCCCGACGATCCGCGACGTGGCGCGGCTCGCCGGGGTGTCGCTCGGCACGGCGAGCAAGGCGCTGAACGGGGAGGGACGGCTTCGGCAGGAGACGCGCGAAAAGGTGATGTCGGTAGCCCGCGAGATCGGCTACCGGCCGAACGATCTGGCGCAGAGCCTGCATCGGACGCGCAGCCGCACCGTGGGTGTCATCTCGTCCGACGCATTCGGACGGTTCACGCTGCCGATCTTCCAGGCGCTCGAGGAGATGTTCGCCGACGAGGGGATTGCGGTGTTCATGTGCAATGCCACCGACGACCCCGAGCGCGAGCGGCAACATGTCGACCAGCTGCTTGGCAAGCGCATTGATGGGCTGGTGGTGACCGCGCGCCGCGCCGACCGTCGCACGCCTGTGGGGCCGCTGCCCGAGGGCCTGCCGGTGGTCTATGTCTACTCGCAGCCAGCGGATGGCTCGGCATTCTCGCTGCTGTCCGATGAAGAGGCGGGCGCGGCACTCGCCGTGCAGCATCTGGTCTCGGTCGGCTGCAAGCGGATTGCGCATGTCACAGGACCGGAGCGGTTCGAGGCCGTGCAGCAGCGCCGCAATGGCTTTCATGCCGCGCTCGCGGACAGGGGGCTGAAGGCCGAGCCGTCGCACTGCATCACCGGCGCCTGGAGCGAGGCCTGGGGCCGCGAAGCGGTCGAGCAGATGTTCGCCTCGAGCGATGTTGCGCCGCCGGACGGAGTGTTCTGCGGCAATGACCAGATCGCGCGCGGGGTCATCGATGCGCTGCGCGAGCGCGGGTTGAGCGTGCCGAAGGACGTTGCCGTGGTCGGCTTCGACAATTGGCAGGTGATGACCGAGGCGGCGCGGCCGCCGATCACCAGCATCGACATGAACCTTGCCGAACTCGGCCGCGAGGCCGGGCGGGCGTTGATCGCCATGATCGGCGGTGAAGAGATTTCGGGCCTCAGGCGACTGCCCTGCACCCTCGTGATGCGGCAATCGACAGCCCGATGAAACTGGAGACAAGCAGCGGTCCGGCTCGGGCGGCGGCATAAGGGAGACAAACATGAGCGAGTACAAGTCAGTCCGGTTCGTGGACGTGCGCCTTGAGGGCGATTTTTGGAAGGAGCGGCTCGAGACCGTTCTGACCAAGACAATCCCCAGCCAGCACAAGAAGCTCGGGGAGTATGGCCTGCTCGAATCCCTCAAGCTGCCGAACCCGCCGCCGCCACTGCGCTTTCCGCGCCATGCCAACGGCTTTACCGTGCAGGTGTTCTGGGACAGCGATATCGGCAAGTGGATCGAAGCTGCCTCCTACGCGCTGAGCCATCGCCGCGACCCGGATATCGAAGCCAAGATCGAAGCTATCGTCGATGATTTCGAGAAGGCGCAGGAGCCCGACGGCTACCTGAATTGCTGGTATCTGGGCCACGAGCCCGAGAAGCGCTGGAGCAACCTGCGCGACAATCACGAGCTCTACAATGCCGGGCATATGCTCGAAGGCGCCATCGCCTATTTCGAGACCACCGGCCGCCGCCGCTGGCTCAACGTGATGGAGCGTTATGTCGAGCATATCCGCCAGACTTTCGGCACCGGCCCCGGCCAGAAGCGCGGCTATTGCGGCCACCAGGAAATCGAAATCGCGCTGATCAAGCTCTATCGGCTGACGGGCGAGCGGAAGCACCTCGATCTCGCCACCTACTTCATCAACGAACGCGGCAACCAGCCGCCGCACTATTTTGATGTCGAGCGCGAGGAGCGCGAGAAGAAGGGCTGGGAGTGGCAGCGCTATACGCAGGGCACCTACGAATACTCGCAGAGCCACAAGCCGGTGCGTGAGCAGGATAAGGTCGTCGGCCACGCCGTACGCGCCATGTACATGTACACGGCGATGGCGGATCTCGCCGCCGAGCTCAATGACGCAAGCCTCAAGAAGGCTTGCGAGACGCTGTGGCGCGACGTGATGGACACCAAGATGTATGTGACGGCGGGCCTCGGCCCCTCGGCGCATAACGAGGGGTTCACGCATGATTTCGACCTGCCCAACGAGACGGCCTATGCCGAGACATGCGCGTCGGTCGCGCTGATCTTCTGGGCGCAGCGCATGCTGCATCTCGATCTCGACGGCAAGTATGCCGACATTCTCGAACTCGCGCTGTTCAACGGCGCGCTTTCCGGGCTGAGCCGCGACGGCGAGCACTATTTCTACGCCAATCCGCTCGAGAGCATCGGCAAGGCTGAACGCTGGGATTGGCACACCTGCCCGTGCTGCACCATGAATGTGAGCCGGCTGGTGGCATCGGTTGGCGGCTATTTCGTCTCGACCTCGCCAAAGGGTCTCGCGCTGCACCTCTATGGCGGCATCTCGACCACTCAGGATGTGGCGGGCACCAAGGTGACGCTCAAGGAAGTGTCGAACTATCCCTGGTCGGGCGACATCAAGGTGCATGTCGACCCGGAGACGGATGCGCGCTTCGAGCTGAAGCTGCGCATCCCTGGCTGGTGCCACGGCGCGACACTTAAGGTGAATGGTGAAGCGCAGGCCGTGAATCCGGTCAACGGCTATGTCACCATCGAGCGCACCTGGAAGAAGGGCGATGTCGTGACGCTCGACCTGCCGATGCAGCCGGTGCGGCTCTATGCCAATCCGGGCGTGGTGATGGATGCAGGCCGCGTGGCGCTGAAGCGTGGGCCGCTGGTCTATTGCGTCGAGGAAGCCGACAACCCGGGTGGCCGCGTCCAGCGCTTCCGCCTGCCGCGCGAGAGCGAGATCAGCGTCGTCCAGCGGCCCGATCTCTATGGCGCGGTGTCGCTCAAGGCGCCGGCGGTCGAAATCGAGGAGAAGGGCTTCTCCGAGCTCTATCGCACCACGCCGCCTGCCGAGCACCCGTCCGCGCTCACCGCGATCCCCTATTATCTCTGGGCCAATCGCGGCAATGGCTCGATGGTGGTGTGGATCCCGGAGGCGAAGTA
>CAYPYV010000174.1:0-6669 GCA_964414845.1 uncultured Devosia sp.
ATGCGGGTCATCTCGTCGCCATCGAGGTCGACGACGGGGTTCTGGACGACGATCTTGGCCATGCAATGCTCCTCTTGAGCCGAAATCCTAGGGTGGGAGGCTAATAGCATGAATTGCGCGGCGCGAAAGCGGGCACACCCTCTGAACTCCGTAGACTGAGAAACACCTCATCCCATACTTGACACCGTGCATATACACGGCCATTTCATTCCTATGGACGATTTCTCTTTGTGCATGGTGTCGAACACGCGCATGGCCGCGCGGGCGATCACGCGCCGTTACGAGGCGCTGGCACGACCTCATGGGCTGACGGCGACCCAGTTCTCGCTCCTCGCAACTGTCATGACCCTTGGCGAAATGACGGTGAGCGAATTGGCTGAGCGTCGAGGGTTCGAGCGCACGACGCTCACGCGCAACCTCGATCGCTTGGAAAAGGATGGCCTGATCGCCTCGCGACCCGCAAGCAGAGGCAACGGGCGCCTCGCCGCCATAACGGAAAAGGGTCGCGCCAAAGTGCAGGAACTTCTGCCGGTTTGGCGCAAGGCTCAACACGAAGTCCGCGAGACGCTCGGACCGGCCGGTTTCGACGACGCGGTAGCGACCCTGAGGCGGCTGGCATCTCTCTGATTTCACCGCCTGCCATATCAACGACACAAACAGCCGTGTAGTTACACGGTGACAGGAGCTATCCATGGGCATGACCGATCCGATCGTCATCACCGGCATGGGCGTTGTCAGCCCGCTCGGCACAGGCGCTGAAATCACTTGGCAGCGCCTGCTCGCCGGCAAGTCGGGAGTGGTGGCCAATACACGCTTCGACACCTCGACATTCTCCGCACGCATCGCCGCATTGGTGCCCTTCAAGACAGATGATCCGGCCGGTTTCGATCCGCTGGTTGCCGTCGATGCCAAGGAAGTGAAGAAGATGGATCTCTTCATCCAGTACGGCATCGTCGCGGCCAAGGAAGCCCTGGAGCAGGCGGGCTGGGTGGCGGATACGCCCGAGAAGCAGGCGGCGACCGCAACCATTATCGGAACCGGCGTTGGGGGTTCGCCGGTAATGGCCGAGGCTGTGGAAACCATCATGACGCGCGGACCGCGGCGGTTGTCACCCTTCACCGTGCCCAGCTTCCTGCCCAACCTCGCGGCCGGCTGGATCTCGATCCTGCATGGCTTCAAGGGACCGATCGGGGCACCTGTCACCGCATGCGCGGCTTCTGCGCAGGCGATCGGCGACGGTATGCGGCTGATCCTGACAGGCGAGGCCGACGTCGCCGTCGTGGGCGGTGCAGAGGGCTCGGTCGATCCGATCTCGGTAGGCGGCTTTGGCGCAGCGCGAGCTCTCGCTACCGCGTTCAACGATGATCCACAGTCGGCCTCGCGCCCCTTCGATCGCCGCCGCGACGGATTCGTGCTTGCTGAAGGCGCTGCCGTTCTTGTGATTGAACGACTGAGCCACGCCTTGGCACGGGGCGCCAAACCGCTCGCGGTACTTGCCGGATATGGCACTTCAGCCGATGCCTATCACCTCACGTCCGGCGAGCCGACCGGCGCCGGCGCCAAGGTTGCGATGCGCAACGCGCTGAAGATGGCGGGGCTCGCGCCCTCCGATATCGACTATATCAACGCCCATTCGACCTCGACAGGCGTGGGCGACGCGGCGGAGCTCGCCGCAATCGGCGGCGTATTCGAAGGGCGCGGCAAGGAACTCTCGATATCGTCCACCAAGTCGTCCACCGGCCATCTCATGGGAGCAGCAGGTGCAATCGAGGCGGTGTTTTCAGTGCTGGCCATCCGCGACCAGACCGCTCCCGCTACTCTCAATCTGGACGACCCGGATGTCGGCGAGCAATTCGATCTCGTGCCCAAGTTGCCACGCAAGCGGATAATCCGTCACGTGCTGTCGAACGGCTTCGGCTTCGGTGGCGTCAATGCTTCGCTGGTGTTTTCGGCTTTCTTGCCGGCTTAGGCGGCGCTGGCGGTAGCTTGCCGACGGTCTCGCGGGCGAAAATCACCCATGATTCAAGTTCGTCGTCGTCGGCAAGAGCATCTGGGTCCACCCAGATGAAGCCGCGCATAATGCGGCCTTGTTGCTCCATGGCCGTCGTACCGGGGCGGGCGAGTGCGGCGTCGTGATTGTCCTTGCCCACTGACAAGAGAGCCGAGCCATCCTTCCGGCAGCCGAAAAGGATATGGCCATTCAGGAGGAAAGTGAGGCCCCCGAACATCGTCTTTTCGACGATACGAGGGTCTAGCCCCACAATGGCTCGCACGCGATTCGCCAGTTCGTCCATTTCTGCTGTGCTGCGAGGCATGAGTTCGTCGCTGCCAATTCTGTCCAAGTGACAAGTAATCTGCACCCGAATGCGAGCCTGGGGAATACCGCTATGCAACGCCTGCACTCGACGCAGTCTCGTGCACGTGGCATGAGCAATCTGCGCGTACGATCAGTCATCCCGGGCGGCAGACTTGACAATACATCCAGCTGCTTCCGAGGCCGATGGCCGCAAAATCATGCTGCTGCTCGGTCTCTCCCAGGTCCTCGGCTACGGGACGCTATTCTATAGCTTCTCGATCCTCGCGGGGGCAGTCGCTACCGACCTCAGCTGGCCGCAATCTTGGCTCTATGGAGCCTTCTCGATCGGGCTCTTCCTTGGCGGACTAGCGGCACCGGTCATCGGCCGCCGAATCGACCGGCATGGTGGCCCTCGAATGATGAGCATCGGCAGTCTGGCGGCTGCCGGCGCACTGTTGCTGGCAACTATCGCGCCCAATGGCTGGGTCTTTGCACTCGCCGTGGTTGCGATGCAGTTGGCCGGAACCCTTGCTCTCTACGACGCAGCCTTCGCTGCGCTGGTCCAGGTCACCGGGGCATCGGCACGTAAGCGCATCACCCAGCTGACCCTAATTGCCGGTTTCGCATCGACGATTTTCTGGCCACTGACCACTTTGCTGCATGGTTTCATGCACTGGCGGTTCATCTTCCTTGCCTTCGCGATCGTCAACCTGCTGGTTTGCCTTCCGGTGCATCTCTGGATTGCGAGTCGAAAGCGCGTAATCAACGTGGCGCCGGCCAGCGGTGCCGTGGCTGCGCCCGTCGCGCCTGGTAGCGTACCCGAACAACTGCGCCGGCCGGCACTCTGGTTGGCGACACTCGGCTTCGCCCTAAGCGGGTTTACGCTCTCAGCAATGCTGACCCAGATGGTGCCGGTGCTGACGGCGCTCGGTCTCGGAACTTCGGCACTGCTGGTTTCCACATTGTTCGGCCCGTCCCAGGTTCTGGTGCGGTTCCTCAACATGCTGCTCGGTGCCAAACGTGATCCGATGATAGCGACGCTGTTGTCGCTCATCGCGTTGCCATTGGCTGTGGCCATTCTGACGCTCAGTGCACCATTGGTCATCGGAGCGGCGCTCTTTGCCGTCCTGCTTGGCTTTGGGTCCGGCCTCAAGAGTATCGTTCAGGGCACATTGCCTCTCGCTCTGTTTGGAGCCGAGGCCTATGGCACGAGGCTGGGCCTGATGGCCTCGGTGAGGCAAGGCCTTTCGGCATTCGCCCCTTTCGTCCTGGCGACACTCAGCGAAACCATCGGCGCCCATGCCGCGCTTTGGATAATCGTCGCGGTCGGTGTCCTTGGGTTTGCTGCCATGGCAGCAATTCGGCCAATGATCCGCCACGCTACGCCGTCTGCCTGACGACCTCGTCAAGCAGTGCCCCGCAAGAAACTTCCCGCAGTTCGAAGTCCGGAACCGCCTTCCCTAGCGCCGCGTTTGGGCGGCATGGGGTTAGCGGAGGCCCCGACAAGATGAACATTCCAGATCTGCCCGTTTCGACTGACCGCCTCACGCTTCGCAGCTTCTGCACCGGCGACCTTGATAGCCTTGCAAACTACTACACCCTACCGGATGTGCAGCGGTACATCGACGTCCGCGCCCGCGACCGCGCCGAAGTGAAGGCAGCGCTCGAGACAATGCGCACTCAGCGCCGGCTCACGCGCCCGGGCGATACCCTGACCCTGGCCGTCGCGCGACGGTCCGACGACGCCGTTGTTGGCCAGGTCTCCCTGAAGTGGACCGATGCCACCGCGAGCCAGGCAGAACTACGATTCCTCTTCGATCCTGCTTTTCGGCGCCAAGCCTACGCGAGTGAAGCCGTGAAAGCCGCCCTCGACCTCGCGTTCGGGGACATTGGCTTCCATCGGACCTTTGTACGCTGCGCGGCGCGCAGCCAGGGTACCGTAAGGCTGTTGAAGGCACTCGGTATGCGCCTTGAGGCGCATTATCGCGAGCACGCTCTATTCCAGGGGGAATGGGACGAAGAACTGCATTTCGCCATCCTCGACCGTGAGTGGCTGCGCGGTAGCAAGGTCAAGGAGTTGACGCGCCACATGGTTGCCTGAGGTTCTTCCTGCCGTCCTTGCCCGACACCGCCGGCAACCTGCCGCCGGTGGCCACGCTTTTCATCATTCAACGGGCGCAGCCGGTGTTTACTCCCGGTCGCGAAACCGCGATATGTGCCGCCAAGACGAGGACGACATGGCCGGCACTGACAGAACCATCGATATTCCGCTTCGCCCCAGCCCAGCGATCATTCTGGTGGAGCCACAGCTCGGCGAGAACATCGGCACCGCGGCTCGCGCAATGGCGAATTTTGGTCTGTGGGATCTGCGGGTCGTCAATCCGCGCGATGGTTGGCCGAACGAGCGGGCCATCGCTGCGGCGTCCCGGGCCGACCATGTGATCGAGCAAGTGCGGGTCTTCGATACGCTTGACGCGGCGATTGCCGATCTTTCGCTGGTCTTTGCTACCACGGCGCGACGCCGTGATATGCAGAAACAGGTCTACGGCCCAGAAGAAGGCGCGCAGCGGATCGTCTCCCATATCGCGTCCGGAGCGAAAGCCGGGCTGCTCTATGGCCGCGAGCGCTGGGGTCTCTACAACGAAGAAGTGGCCATCGCGGATGCCATCGTGACCTACCCGGTGGAAGCTGCCTTCGCGTCACTCAACGTCGCGCAGGCCGTCCTTCTGATGTGCTACGAATGGCGCCAGCAGTTCGACAAGGGTGAAGTGCTGCCCTTTGATGGCGGGCTCGATCCGGCGGCTCCGCGCGAGGAATTGATGGGCCTCTTCCTCCATCTCGAGGAGACACTCGACCGCACCGGTTTCTTCAAGACCGACGACAAGCGGCCGACCATGGTCGACAATCTTCGCAACGTCTTCACGCGCGCCGGCATGTCGAGCCAGGAAATCCGCACCTTCCGCGGTGTGATTTCGTCTATTGACCGGGCTCACCTCAGGCAGCGGCCCGGGCGCGCTCCCAGTGGCGAGGACGAAGACACTTCGAGCTCGGACTGAGCGGATTTCCCCGCGCATTCGCGCCCAAAGTAGGCTTTGACGCGACGCTCTGCCGCATGGCATGAGCGGGCCACCATGACCTCCGCACCCGTTGACCCCGCCGCGCGGGCCTTCACCTACCGCAATTACCGCTACTTCTGGCTGACGACGCTGTGTGCGAGCTTTGCCGCACAGATCATGTCGGTTTCCGTCGGGTGGCAGGTCTACGACATCACCCGCAACCCCTTGTTCCTCGGCCTGGTGGGGCTTGCCCAATTCCTGCCCGCGCTGCTGCTGGTGCTGGTGACTGGCCTTGCGTCCGACACGTTCCCGCGCCAGCGCATCATGCAGGTAGCGCTCGTCGCCGAAGTCCTGTGCGCCACCGCGCTTCTTGGGCTCGCGTCGATTTCCGGCGCCCACGAGGTTTGGCCGATCTACCTTGTGCTGATCACACTGGGTACAGCCCGCGCCTTCATGGGGCCGGCTGGCGGCTCGCTGGCGCCGAATCTCGTGCCGCCGGTCGCACTGTCAAACGCCGTGGCGATGAACGCGACGGCCTGGCAACTCGCCAGCATCATCGGCCCGGTATTTGGCGGGCTGCTCTATGGCCTCGGCCCCTATATCGCCTACGGCACCGCCGGCGCGCTCGCCATTACCGCATTCGTGTCGATCAGCTTTGTCCGCGCCCCGGCGCAGAACCGCTCGGGAGAGCCGACAACTATCGGCACCTTGCTGGCTGGCTTTCAGTACATCTTCCAGCAGAAGGTCGTGCTGGGGGCAATCTCGCTTGATCTTTTTGCCGTGCTGATGGGGGGCGCGGTTGCGCTGATGCCGGTATTTGCCCGCGATGTGCTCGAGGCGGGGCCGCTGGGCCTTGGACTGCTGCGTGCCGCGCCCGGTCTCGGCGCCATCGTATGTGCGCTCTGGCTGGCAAAGTTCCCGGTGCGCGACCATGCCGGCGTCATCCTTTTCATCTTCGTTGCCGGCTTCGGCTTCTTCACCATGCTGTTCGGGCTTTCCACCTCCATCTGGTTCTCGGTGCCGCTGCTGGCGCTGATCGGGGCCTGCGACATGGTCTCGGTGTCGATCCGCGAAACCATCATGCAGCTCTGGACCCCGGATAACGTGCGCGGACGGGTGAATGCCGTGAACTCGGTGTTCATCGGCGCCTCCAACGAGCTCGGCGAGTTCCGCGCCGGAATGATGGCGACGCTGATCGGCGCGCAGGCAGCCGTAGCCGTCGGCGGCGCGGCGACCATGGCTGTCGCAGCGCTGTGGAGCCAGCTCTTCCCCGGCATCCGCAACCAGAAGAGCCTCGACAAGGCCATGGTGTGACGG
>CAYPYV010000175.1:0-6596 GCA_964414845.1 uncultured Devosia sp.
AGCACCTGCGCCTGGCTGCCCTGCCCGAGCGCAACCACCGACACCACCGAGGCAATGCCGATGATGATGCCGAGCATGGTGAGGAAGGTTCTGAGCCGATGGCTCGCGAGCGCCCTGAGCGCCATGGACAGCGCTTCGCCGGAGCGATCCAGCGCCTCGCGCCAGCGCGGAATCCGCTTGATCGCCGGCACTTGCGCCGCCGGCGCCAACGGCTCAGCCCTCAGCCGGCGATCCGCCACGATTTCGCCGTCGGAAATCTCGATGACGCGCTCGGCTTCCTGCGCGATACTCGGGTCATGCGTCACGATGATGATCGTGTGGCCTTCCGCATGCAGTTCCTTGAGCAGCGCGATCAGATCCCGGCCCGATTTCGTGTCGAGCGCACCGGTCGGCTCATCGGCGAGGATGATGTCCCCGCCATTCATCAGCGCCCGCGCCACGCTGACACGCTGCTGCTGCCCGCCCGACAGCGCATTCGGCCGGTGGGTCATGCGCTCCTTGAGCCCAAGCCGGTCAAGCAGCGTCTCGGCGCGTTTCCGCCGCGCCGCCTTCTGCGCACCGGCATAGATGGCGGGGATCTCGACATTCTCGGTCGCGTCGAGATCGGCCAGCAGCTGGTAGCGCTGGAAGATGAAGCCGAAATACTCGCGCCTCAGCTCCGCCAGGTCGTCGGGTTCGAGGCTGGCGACGTCCCGTCCGCCGAGCTTGTAGGAACCCGTCCAGCCATTGTCGAGGCAGCCAAGCACGTTCATCAGCGTCGACTTGCCGGAGCCGGATTGGCCCATGATGGCGACGAGTTCACCCTTGTTGATGGTGAGCTCGATGTCCTTGAGCACCGTGATCGTCTCGGAGCCGGCAGGAAACTCCCGCCTCAGCCCCTTGATCTCGATGATCGGCTGGGGTGCGATCTTGGTCATGGATCTGCTCTCCCGGTCAGAATGGTGGCGGGCCGCCCGCGCCCATGCCGCCCCCTCCGGGGCCGCCAGAGAGCAGGTTGCGGCTCTGCGTTCCGGACGACTGGGTCGTGGTCGTCGCGGTCGCGCTCCCGGTGCTGCCCGAGCGGGTCGAGGTCACCACCCTGTCACCTTCGCTCAGGCCCGACTCGATCTCGACATTGACCTTGTTGTTCAGCCCCACCTCGATGCGCTTCGGCACGATCTTGCCGTCGGCCTCGAGCACGCGAACCATGTAAGCGCCATCTGGCCCCTTGGGACCAAGCGCCGTGACCGGCAGCGTCAGCACATCCCTGGCCTCGGCGAGCACGATCGTCACCTGCGCCGTCATCGAGATACGCAGCTTGTGGTCGGGGTTCGGCACGTCGAACAGGCCATTGTAGTAGATGGCGCTCGAAGACGAGCTCGAACCCGACTCGTCGGAAATCGAGTCCGGTGCCGGTTCGATATCGCGCAGCGTCGCGTCGATCTTGGTATCGGGGTCACCCAGTATGGTGAAATACACCCGCTGCCCCGGCTCGACGCGCGGCACGTCGGCCTCCGAGATCTCCGCCTTCACCACCATGTTGTCGAGATTGGCGATCTTGACGATGGTCGGCGTCGAATTCGTGGCGTTCACTGTCTGGCCCACCTCCACCGCAACGGCGACGATCGTTCCGTCCATCGGCGCGGTGATCTGTGTGCGGCTGAGGTCGAGCTTGGCGCTGTCGACCGATAGCTGCGCGGTCTGGATCTGCGCATCGAGCGCCTCGAGTTGCGCCTCGGCAGTTGCCACCGCCAGCTCGGCCGATTGCAGGTCCGCATCCGATACCAGCTTCTGCGGGTTGAGGCTCTGGGCGCGCGTCAGCGACACCTTGGCCTGGTCGAGCGTCGCCTGCTGCTGCTTGCGCTGCGCCTCGACATTGGCCAGCGCGGCCTCGGCCTTCTTGACGGCGTTTTCCTGGTTGAGCGAGTCGATCACGGCGATCACGTCGCCGGCCTTGACGTCCTGCCCCAGCGAGACATCGAGCGTCTTGATCGTGCCCGACACCTGCGCACCCACCGAAACCAGCGAGCTCGCCTCGATGGTGCCGGACGCGAGCACCGTTTCCTCGATCGAGCCTTTGCTGACACTTGTGGTCGTCGGGGCAACAGCCTTTGTCGGCTGGTTAAAGTAAAACCAGCTGCCGCCGCCAGCAGCAACAACCAGCAACAAAACAATCCACTTCAGCCATCTGCGCATCCAAGCCGCCCAATTCTGCTCACTTCACCAATGCAATTAGGTAAGCTGGACGCCTTTGTCGCCTTAGATATTGGTAGGCTGGGTGAACTTTTCGTAAGGCGCGCGAGGTCGGTCAGATTTGAACTACGGGGCGCTGATCGTCCTCATGGTGAACCTGTCGAACCACGAGGACGATGCATCACGGTCTAAGCCTCACACCTGGTCGAGCGCGTAGGCCAGGTCCCGGATCAGGTCGTCCGCGTCCTCGAGCCCGACCGACAGTCGCAATAGGCTCTGCGTCACGCCCGCTTCGAGCCGCACCTCCTCGGTGAAGCGCGCATGCGTTGTCGTCGCCGGATGCGTGATCAGCGACTTGGCGTCACCCAGATTGTTCGAGATCAGGATCACCGCCAGCGAATCCGACAGCCGGAACGCCGCCTCGCGGCCACCCTTGACCTCGAACGCCACCAGCGTCGAGCCGCTCGCCATCTGGCGCTTCGCCAGCTCATATTGCGGATGCGACGGGTGGAACGGATAGGAGATCCGCTCGATCTTCGGATGCTCTGCCAGAAAATCCGCTACCTTCGCGGCGCTTTCGGTCATCTGCTTGACGCGCAGCCCCAGCGTCTCGATGCCCTTGAGCAGAACCCAGGCGTTGAAGGGCGAGATCGACGGCCCGGTCTGGCGCAACAGCGTGTGCACCTCGCCCTCGATCAGCGCCTTCGAGCCGAGTACGATGCCGCCCAGCGTGCGGCCCTGCCCATCGATATGCTTCGTGGCCGAATAGGTGACGAGGTCGGCGCCCAGTTCCAGCGGCTTTTGCAGCATCGCGGTGGCGAACACATTGTCGACGATCAGCTTCGCGCCATGGGCATGGGCGATCTCGGCCACAGCCGCGATATCCACCAGTTCCAGCGTCGGGTTGGTCGGGGTCTCGATGAAGACCAGCTTGGTATTGGGCTGCATGGCGCGGGCGAAATTCTCGGGGTCGCGGCCATCCACCAGCGTCGACGGCACGCCCCAGCGCGGCATGAAATCTTCCACCACATAGCGGCAACCGCCGAACAGCGCGCGCGAGGCGACGATATGGTCGCCAGCCCGCACCTGGCTCATCACCGCATTGGTCACCGCCGACATGCCCGTCGCGAAGGCGCGCGCCGCCTCGGCGCCTTCGAGCAGTGCCATCCGGTCCTGGAACATGTCGACGGTCGGGTTGGCAAAGCGCGAGTAATTATGCGCCGGCTTGTTGAGCTTGTTGAGGAACAGATCCTCGGCATATTGCGAACTGGGATAGGCATAGCCCGAGTTCATGAAGATCGCTTCCGATGTCTCCTTGAACTGGCTGCGCTGCGTGCCGCCATGTACCAGCATCGTCGCCGGCGCCCGGTTCTTCGGATCGTTGAGCGGATTGCTGGATTTCGACATATCGTGTTCCCGAAAACAAAAAACCGGCGCGCGAATGCGGCCGGTGCGGAAGGTCCCTTTAGCGACTTGTTTCAGGTGGCTGCAATCAGACCGGCCAAATCACCACCGCAAGCCTCGGGATAACACCGCCGCCTGCATGCTTGGCTATACGTCGCGATGGCGCATCCCGTCAATGATTGCTAGGAGGCATAAGGGGTATCGGTCGCGGGAACATGCGGATGACAGGCGAACTCTGGGCCAAGGGCGTATTTCCGGCCCGCTATATCGAACGGCTGGCCAAGCTCGGCGGCATCCTGCCCGCCCGCCCCTTCGATGCCGATCAGGTGCAGCCCGCGAGCCTCGATCTACGTCTTGGGCGCACCGCATATCGCATCCGCTCGAGCTTCCTGCCCGGCCCAGACCACACGGTGGCGGAGCGCATCGAGACGCTGAAGCTGCATGAGTTCGACCTTACCGACGGCGCCGTGCTCGAACGCGGCTGCGTCTATCTGGTACCGCTTGAGGAAAGCCTCGCGCTCCCCGAAAACGTCAGCGCTGGCGCCAACCCGAAAAGCTCGACAGGCCGGCTCGATGTCTTCACCCGCGTCATCGGCGACCGCGCCCGCGGCTTCGATCTTCTGCCTGCCGGCTACAAGGGCCCGCTATATCTCGAAATCAGCCCGCGCACCTTCCCGGTCAAGGTACGGAAGGGCTCGCGGCTGAGCCAGATCCGTTTCCGCGTCGGCGATTCCAGGCTCTCTGTGCACGAGCATCGCACGCTGCATAATGTCGAAACGCTGGTCTTCGACGCCAATGCCGAAGTGGGTGACGGGGTGCTGCTCTCCATCGATTTGAAGGGAGACGAGCGCAAGGGCCTCATCGGCTTCCGTTCGAAGCGCCACACCCCGGTCATCGACATGGACCTCAAGGATCAGCTCGATGTGCTCGATTACTGGGAGCCGCTGATCAATCGCGGCCGCGACGAATTCATCCTCGATCCCGACGAGTTCTATATCCTCGTCTCGCGCGAAAGCGTGCATGTGCCCCCCGCCTACGCCGCCGAACTGGTGCCCTTCGATCCGCTGGTGGGCGAATTCCGCGTGCATTACGCCGGCTTCTTCGATCCGGGCTTCGGCCATTCCGCCGCCGGCGGCACCGGCAGCCATGCAGTGCTCGAAGTCCGCAGCCGCGAAGTTCCGTTCCTCTTGGGCCACGGCCAGACCATCGGCCGGCTGGTCTATGAGCGGCTCTCCGAAATGCCCGACCGGCTCTATGGCGCGGGCCTTGGCTCCAACTATCAGGCGCAGACCCTGAAGCTATCGAAGCACTTCAAGCCGTTTGCGCTGTAGAGGGCGAAGGGCAGAAGCCGCCTTTCGTTCCTTCAGCCTTCTGCTTCCTGGTTGCTGCCTTCCAGATCCGATCGGCGATTGCCGATTGCCGATTGTCTATTCACTACCTCACCAACCCCAGCGCCCGGGCCGCGACGATCGCCTCTCGCCGCCGCGCGCAACCGAGCTTGCGGTAGACATTGGAGAGATGAAACTTCACCGTCGCCTCCGATAGCCCCAGCGCATGGGCGATGAACTTGTTGGAGCTCCCCTCGGCGATCATCAGCAGCACCTTGGTCTCCCGGCGACTGAGCCCGCTCTGCACCCCGAGTTCCGAGTTCGGCAGCCCGGTATCGCGCAACCGCCTGAGCATCTGCCGCGCGTCGTGGTTGGCCTCGAGATACTGTCCGATGCGCTGGTGCTCGATCAGTTCGGCGAGAAACACCCGCTCCTCGGCCAGGGGCGCCACCGCGTCGAGCCGCGCCGCCTGCTCGAACACCTTGACGAGGATCGCCCGTGCCCGCGTCAGGTCCAGCTGCCGCTTGGCGGAGAACGCCTGCCAGATTTCGACGCTGAGCCGCTGCCGCCCGGTGAGGTTCAGGTTCTCGTGCATCGCCTCGAGCTGCTGCGCGAGCCAGGGCCGCGTCGGCGCCTCGTTGACGAGGTGCCTGAGCCACGCCAATGATAACATGATATCATCACGTGTTTCGAGCCGCTGCAATTGCTCGCCCGCCGCCGCTACCCAGGAATGGGTGATGCGCGATGGCACCATGGCGAGCTTGTCCGACGCCTCGCGCCAGCGATTGGCGTTCTGCAGCACCGCCACCTCACGCAGCTCGATCAGGGCGCCAAACTGCCGGTCGCTCACCTGGTGCACCCGCCAGCGGTCGAGAAAACCACGCGCGGCCAGCGTCGAGAAATGCTCGCTCAGCGCCTGGCTGCCATAGAGCAGCACGAACTCGACGAGGCTCGGCCAGATTTCGCCATGCACGAAGTCATCGAGTTCGGTGGAAAGGAAATTCGCGAGCGCCTCCGCATTCCCGCTTTCATAGGCGACACAGGCGTCGAGCAGCGCCAGCAGACGCTTGTCACCCGGGCTGTCGAAGCCGATGCGTCCGAGCCGCTCCCGCGCCGTCGCTGCGTGTTGGCGCGCGCGTTTTGCATCTCCGGTCATCAAGGCAATGATCGCCTGGTGCACCCCGATATAGAAGGCGAGCAGCGGCGCCTTGGCCGCCTCGTAATGCTGCGCCGCGCGGCCCGCCACGTCCTCTGCCGCCGCGAAGCGCCGTCCGCGGATATAGAATTCCAGCACCGAGTTGTAGAAGCTGCCGCGCAGCAGGTGCTGGTTCACGTCGAAATGCGCGAGAATGCCGAAGATCTTCTCGAGCAGCGCCTCGCTGACCGGGATGTCTTCGTAGATCAGCATCACCACGCGAAACGCGAGGAAATCCGTGCTGTAGCGCTCCCAGTCGGAAAACACCGCGTCGATGTCATTGGCCCGCGCTCCGAAGCGATCCGCCACCAGCCGCCGCGCCCGCGCGATCTCGCCGCGCTTCAGCGCCTGCATGGCAAGGCTCATCACCAGCGTGTCCTTGTCGCGCCAATAGGCCTCGGGAAACCCCGCAAGCACCGCATCGAAGGCTGCCGAGCCGTGGTGATAGAGATAGAATCGCCCGCCGGCCGCCTCGAAGCTCTGGAGCGCCTCGTCGA
>CAYPYV010000176.1:0-6570 GCA_964414845.1 uncultured Devosia sp.
CGGCGCTCGGCCGGGTCGACACTCCTCAGGCCCATGGTGCAGACATTGGCGGGCTCCACCGCGGCGGCGAGCGGCGGGAAGGCCTTGCCGAAGCCCTTTCGGCCCGTGGCATAGGCGAGCGGCACGCCATGGAGATTGCCGCTCGTCGTCGTATCGAGCGTATGGAAATCCGGGTGGGCATCGAGCCACAGCACGAAGAGCGGCCGACCGAGTGCAGAGGCTTGCCGTGCCACGCCTGAGACAGTGCCGGCGGACATGGCGTGGTCCCCACCGAGAAAGATCGGCATGGCGTCGGCGCTGGCCGCAAAGGCAGCAGCCGCGATGGCGGAAGTCCACGCGGCGATCTCGGGGAGGTTGCGCAGCGCGGGGTTGCCATGTGTCACGTCGGGGAGCGGACCGTGCGCGATGTTGCCAAGGTCCTCGACCTCGTGCCCCAGTTCGGTGAGGGTCGCACCCAGGTCGGCGATGCGGAGCGCCTTGGGACCCATCTCGCAGCCCATGCGCCCGGCCCCGTCTTCTACCGGTGCTCCAACGATCCTTACCCGCATTCTTCCAGACCCTGTCCATCCGTTGCAGCCCAGATGAGCATGGCTGGCTGGCGGTTCGAACAGGCGATATTGGCATTCTGACCGCACATTGTTACCATAACGGCAGACTTTGCTGCTCGGAGTGGCAGATGGACGACCTTGACGGCAAGCTGATCACGCTTCTCAGGCGCGATGCGCGGCGCAGCATTTCCGACCTCGGGGCAGAGCTTGGCGTGTCGCGCGCGACGGTCCGCGCCCGGCTCGAGCGGCTGGAGCGTTCGGGCGAAATCGTCGGCTATACCGTGGTTCTCAAGGCCGATGCCTTCGCGCAGGCGGTACGTGGCATCATGATGATCGAGATCGAAGGGCACGTCGCCGACAAGGTGATCCGCACACTGGGTGGTTACCCCGAGGTCACGGCGATCCACACGACCAATGGCCGCTGGGACCTTGTCGCCGAACTTGCAACCGATTCACTGCCGGAGTTCGACGCCGTGTTGCGGCGCATCCGGCTGGTTCCGGGGATCACCGGCAGCGAAACGACGCTGCTGCTCGCCACGCCGCGCTCGAGCCGTGCGCGGCTCTAGACCGTTTCACGTTTCACCTGAAACGTCGAAATCATCTAAGTCTTTGTTCTGTCGCGCTTTCGAACCGGGAAAGCCATTCAGCTCTGCCTGAAAGGGCCCTAGATGCTCGCGAGATAGCCGCCATCGACATAGATGATCTGCCCGGTGACATAGGCCGAGGCTGGCGACGCCAGAAACAACGTCGCCCCGACGAGGTCGTCGAGCTCACCGAAGCGGCGCTGCGGGATCTTCGCCAGCATGGCCTGTTGCCAGCTGTCGCTTTCGAAGAAGCCATCGGTCATGTCGGTACGGAAATAGCCGGGTCCGAGCCCGTTGACGCGGATGCCGAGCGGAGCCCACTCGACGGCTAGGGCGCGCGTCATGCCGGCAAGGCCGCTTTTCGAGGCTGTATAGGGCACCGCCGTCGGGATGCCGATCTCGGAGGCGAGCGAACAGATATTGACGATGGCGCCGGGGCGGCCGGCGCGGGCGGCGGCAAAGCCACGGGCCATCACGAATGCGCCCTTGAGGTTGGTGCCGACGATCCTGTCCCAGAGCGCATCGGTCACCTCGAGCGCGGGCGCAACCTGCTCAGTACCGGCATTGTTGACGAGGATGGTGGGCGTGAGGCCGTCCGCCGCAAGACGCTTCCAGAAGCCCACCACCGAACTCGGGTCAGCGACATCGAGGGCATAGGCATGCGCCCTGCCGCCGGCCTCGCGGATGGCCGCGGCAATGGATGCGAGCGCGCGCTCCGACCGGGCGGCGAGGATGACAGCCGCGCCAGCCCTGGCGAGGCCGCTGGCGAGTGCGGCCCCGATGCCGCGGCTTGCGCCCGTTACCAGCGCCACTTCGCCCGAAAGATCGAAAAGTCCAGTGGGCGCCATGTTTTGCCTCGCGTTCGACCAAGGCACTATTGCCGCGCCACGCCGGAGTTGGGAATGGCCATTTGCAGCGCTGGCGCCGATAATGCGCCGAGAAGCGGGCGGGGGAGTCGGACATGCTGCGAAAGGTCGATCATGCCGCCCTCAAGATCGCCGGCTATGTCGAGCCATGGACGGGCGGTCCGGGGGTGCGGCAGGCGAGTGTTTCGAGTTCCCTCCACGTCGAGAACGTGCGCGTGCGTCGCATCGACCGGGATGACATGCCGGAGGTGGCGCTTCCGGTGCGGAGGCTGGAGCCTGTCGCCCATCGCGCCTTCCCGCAGGGCAGCTGGGCCGAGATCGAGGGCCACGACGCCTTCGGCCGGGCGGCCCGGCTCTCGTTCGAGCTGATGCTGACGCGAAATCCGGGCCGGCGGGTGCTGCTGGACATGGGAAATGGCCGCGTCGAGCTGCGCGATCGGATGGCGCTGCTTGCGACCGAGGGCGGTGAAATGACTCTCGGCGCCCTGCCATCCGGCCGCTGGCTGAAGCTCGCGCTCGATTGGGGGCGGCGGGAGCTGCATGTCACGAGTTCCGATCTGTTCAGGCCTTTCACGCTTTCCGTTCCTTTCCATGCGCCGGTGCCGACCCGCCTGATCTTCTGCTCGGACGCGCAAGAGCGGTTGCCGACCCTGAACTGCCGGATCGGGCATATCTCGCTCGTGGGCGAAGCCGGGCAGGGCGGTCTCGAGTTTCCGGCGCTGTTCACCGCCGCGCCGATCGTTTCCGGTCCTTTGCGGATCAGGCTGCATGGCAACCCGACCTTCGCCGTCACATCGGCGCGCTGGGACGGCACCGCACTCGATCCGCGCCTCGCGCCTTCGCATTACGACGCGGTGCATTTCCACGACACGGATATGGCGGGGCTGGATTGGCCCGCGAGCTACGAGATCGACGTTCCGGAAGGCACCGAGAGCGGCGTCTATGCCCTGGAAATGGTGGCGGGCGACGTGGTCGAGCGCATCCCGTTCTTTGTCGTGCCCGCCGCGGCTCGGGCGCCGATCGCTGTCGTGCTTCCCACTTCGACCTACCTCGCCTATGCCGACGAATACCTCCCGCCTCATCTCTACGAATGGATCGGAACCGATCGTGGCCACGAGTTCGCGCGCGCCAACGATTTGCGCTCGCTCTACGACTACCATTCCGATGGGAGCGGGGTGTCGCTGGTTTCGACCCGCAAGCCCAAGGCGACTTTGCGCGACGATTACCGCTACCCGCTCTGCGGCGATCCGCACAATCTGCCGGTCGACCTGCATTTCCTGCGTTTCCTCGCCCGTGAGGGCATCGCTTTCGACCTGCTGACCGATGCCGACCTGCATCGCGGCGGGCTCCATCTGTTGAAACGCTATCGCATCATCGCGACCGGCAGCCATCCCGAATATCTCTCGATCGCGATGGAGACGGCCTATCGGCGTTATGTCGCTGAGGGCGGGCGGCTCGCCTATCTCGGCGGCAACGGTTTCGCTGCAACGGTCGCCTATCGCGACAACCTGATGGAGCTCCGCCGTGGCCCGACGCAATCGGGCCGCACCTGGGATGGTCCGCTCGCCGAGATGAATCTCGCGCTCACCGGCGAGCCCGGCGGCTATCTGCGCGATCTGGGCCGCGGCGAATACCGGCTGGTGGGCGTCGGCATATCGCTCATGGGCTTCAGCCCGGCGCTGTCCTTCGAGAAAACCGAGGCGGGCAAGTCCCGCCGATTTGACTGGCTGTTCGAAGGCGTCCCCACCCGCTTCGGCGACACGGGCATCGTGCAGGGCGGGGCTGCCGGCTACGAAGTCGATGCCGTCAATCTGCGCCTCGGCAGTCCGCACGATATCGAGATCGTGGCCACCGCTGGTGGCTTCCCGCAGAGCTATGTCGACGATCCGGGCAAGTGGTACGAGGGTGGATCGCCTGAGCGCGAGGCCCATAGGCGGGCCGACATGGCCTTCTGGCGTCATCCGGGCGGCGGGGCGGTTTTCTCGGCGAGTTCTGTAGCCTTCCTCGGGGCGCTGCCGGGCCCGGGCGAGAGCAATGCTATCGGCAGGCTGGTGCGTAACCTGCTAGAAGGGCTCCAAAGCCTTGACTTTACCGCGGCGGACTAATTGCATCGCCGCCGACAAATTCGCCACACTGGAGATCTGCACATGAAATTTGCAACCGCGCTGGTATTCGCCCTGGGCCTCGGCCTGGCCTCGGCGCCCGCCCAGGCCGAAACCATCAAGATCGGGCTGCAGCCATGGCTTGGCTATGGTCCGCTCTGGATCGCCGAGAAGCAGGGCTATTTCGCCGAAGAAGGCGTCGACGTGCAGCTCGTCAATTTCGGCTGGGATGCGGACCTCGCGGCGGCGCTGGCCTCGGGCAACATCAACGTCACTTCGATCGCGACCAATGGTGTGATCCTGCAGCGTAACAACGGCATCGACCTCAAGGGTTTCATGCTGATGGACGGCTCGACCACCGCGGATGCAGTGCTCGCCAACAAGGCCGTGAACTCGATCACCGAGTTGAAGGGCAAGAAGGTGGCCTATGAGGTAGGCGCCACCAGCGACCTGCTCATCAACTACGCGCTCAAGGTCAACGGCATGAGCCTCAAGGATATCGAGGCCGTGCCGATCAATGCCTCCGATGCCGGGCTCGCGCTGATCGCCGGGCGAGTCGACGTCGCCGTCACCTACGAGCCCTATATCTCGGCGGCTCTCAAGGAAGGCCCGGACTACAAGATCCTCTTCTCGGCGGGCGAAAAGCCCGGCCTGATCTCAGACGTGCTGGCGGCCCCGGCCGACTATGTTGCCGCGCACACCAAGGAACTCCAGGGCATCATCAAGGCCTGGGACAAGGCCGTGACCTATCTGCGCCAGAACCCGGACGAGGGCGGCAAGATCATCGCCGATGCGGTCGGTTCGCCGCTCGAGGAGTTCAAGACGGCTTTTGCGGGTGTGCAGCTCTACGACATCGCGGAGAACCATGCGGCGCTCGGCGGCAGCTTCCAGGCGACCGTGGCTGAAATCGGTGCGCTGATGCAGGAGGCCAAGCCCGACGAGATCAAGATCGTGCCGACCGGCGACGAGATCCTCGATCTCACCGCGATCAATGGCCTGAAGTAAGCTTTGGCGGGCGGCGCTTCGGTGCCGCCCGCGCTCTTTGCCATGACCAATCCCCCATCCGTCGCCGAAGCGGCCGCACAGGGCCGTGTCGATCGCCGCACGCTCAAGCGCCGCTCCGGGCTGCTGCGCCTGCGCGAGGCCATTCCCGAAGGTATCTTCACCAGCGCAGGCTTCGTGGTGCCGCTGCTGCTGCTCTTCGCCTGGAGCGTCGTGACGGCGCTCGGGCTCGTGAAGCCGCTATTCCTGCCGAGCCCGCTTGCCGTACTTGAGGAAGCCTGGCGGCAGATATCGACCGGCATCCTCATCAACGATGCGGCGATCAGCACCTATCGCATCGTGGTGGGCTGGCTCGCGGCAACGGCATTCGCGTTGCCGATCGGCATCCTGATGGGCAATTTCCGGCTGTTCGAGGGCGCGCTCGAGCCCTTGATCTCCACCGCGCGCTACATGCCGGTGGTGGCGCTGATCCCGCTGTCGGTGCTCTGGGCCGGCATTGGCGACGAACAGAAGATCCTTATCCTGTTCCTCGGCACATTCTTCCAGATGACGCTCATGGTCATGGACAATGTGAAGAACATCGACATGAACCTGATCCGCGCCGGGCAGACGCTGGGCTTTTCGAACACGGAAATCCTTTGGCGCATCATCCTGCCGGCGGCGCTGCCCGGAATCTGGGACACGTTCCGCATCACCATCGGCTGGACCTGGACCTATCTCCTCGTTGCCGAACTCGTCGCGGCGCAATCCGGTCTCGGACGCCGCATCATGGATGCGCAGCGCTATCTCTCTACCGACACCATCATATTCGGCACCTTGTTCATCGGCCTTCTCGGCCTCATTACCGACCTGCTGTTCAAGCATTTCGGGCGAAAGCTGTTTCGCTGGGCGGCCGATCGATGAGCACGAAGGTTTCGATCGATGCCGTCGGCAAGGTGTTCGGCACCGGGGCGAAGGAATTCCTCGCCATCGACCGGATCGACCTCGACATCGCGACGAACGAGTTCGTCTCGATCGTCGGTACGTCCGGTTGCGGCAAATCCACCCTGCTCAACATGGTGGGCGGCCTCAGCGAGCCAACCTTCGGCGACATCCGCATCGACGGGAAGCCAGTGACCGGCCCCGGCCGCGACCGGGGCTTCGTCTTCCAGGGCTACAGCCTGTTCGAGTGGCTGACGGTGGAGGGCAATATCCGTTTTGCTCTCGAGAAATCAGCGCTCACGAAGGCCGAAAAGACCGGGCTCGTGCGCGAGTTCATCCAGTCGGTAGGGCTCGCCGGCTTCGAGGAGGCCTATCCCAGGCAACTCTCGGGTGGCATGCGACAGCGCGTGGCGATCGCACGGGCGCTGGTCTACAAGCCGTCGCTGCTGCTCATGGACGAGCCCTTCGGTGCGCTCGACGCGCAGACGCGCGGCATGATGCAGGAATTGCTGCTCAAGGTCTGGGAAGAGCACAAGGTGACGGTGCT
>CAYPYV010000177.1:0-6522 GCA_964414845.1 uncultured Devosia sp.
CCGTGGCGCAGATAGAGGTTTTCGCCGCCGCAGATCGGCACGCTGGTCGAGCGGGTGATCTCGGCCATCACGTCGATATTCTCCGGCGGGATCGGCTCTTCGAGCCACATCAGCTGCAGGTGCTCCAGATCCTTGGCGAGCCGGATGGCAGAATGCTTGTCGAGCCGCGTGTGCAGGTCGCAGGCGACATCGACGCCTTTGCCCGCGGCCTTCACCACCATTTCGGCCAGCTCGACCATGCGGTCATGCTCCCACTTGTTGGGAGTCATGTTGAACGTGTCCTTCTCGTACCAGCCGGTCTCCGAACCGGTATGGCCATAGGCGCGGATGTCGAGATCGACCTTGAGCGCGGTGAACCCGGCCTCGAGGACCTCGTCGACCACCGCCTGCACCTCGGCCATGTTCATGCCGGGCGATACTTCGCAATCGCAATAGACCCGGATCTCGTCGCGGAACTTGCCGCCCATCAGCTCGTAAATGGGCACTTGCAGCGCCTTGCCCTTCAGGTCCCAGAGCGCGATCTCGATACCGGTGAGCGCCGTGATCAGCGCTCCGGCGAACCCGCCTTCGAATACCAGCGAGCGGCGCGTCTCCTCGAAAATCGCGTCGATGGCGAAGGGATCGCGCCCGATAAGCCGCTCCTCCAGCTCCTTGATGATGGCGATGGATTGGTAGCCACCATGCACGCATTCACCGATACCGGTTATGCCGGCATCTGTGGTGATCTTCACCCACAGGTGCATGCAGTGGCCGGTACTGGCCGCCGTTTTCACGGACGTGATCTTCATTGTCCCTCTCCTCCGAACTGCGCGTTCTCCCGGCGCGCCACTCAGTTGTATCGGCGGTGCTGAGGTACGTCGAGCATGGGACGAGCACTCTGCTCCTCTCTTGGTCCAAGACTTTCGTAAGGCATGGCTGGTGCGAGAGTGGCTCTGCTCGGAGCGGCACATGGCATACCGAGGCGATGAGGCCGTGGAATCATCCATGCTTCTTGTCGTGGCGATACTCGGATGGACGGGATCTGCAGCGCTATGCCGGCAGGAAGCGGCGGGCTCTTCTGCCATCGCCAGTTCCTGCGCCGGCGCCGCATCGCCTGCGTCGGGTCGCGCTCCAGCCAGGGCCGTCACCAAATCGTCGCAAAACCGTCATCCGGCTTTGTCTTGGCGTTCCTAGCAATGGCGTCCCATTTCAAACGAGGACGACGATGCACACCTCCCGCATTCTTGCCGCCCTTACGGCCGCGCTGCTCGGTTCCGTAACCCCCTCCCTCGCCGCGGAAGTCTTCAACCGCGTGGCGAGTTTCCCGGTCGCCGAGAACAATCCTACCGCTGAAGCCAGCTCGTCGGAAATCATTACCGCGTCCGATGACGGCATGATGCTGGTCTATTCGGACAGCCCGGCAGGCGGCATCGGCTTTGTGGACATCACCGATCCCAAGGCTCCGAAGGCTGCCGGTTTCCTGTCTCTCGATGGCGAGCCAACCTCTGTCACCATCATCGGCGGCAAGGTCTACGCGGCCGTCAACACCTCCGAAAGCAAGGTCGCTCCGTCGGGCAAGCTGGTGGTGGTCGATCTGGCCACCAAGTCCGTCGAGGCGACTGTAGATCTCGGCGGCCAGCCGGACTCGGTCACCCACAATCAGCAGGATGACCTGCTCGCCATCGCCATCGAGAACGAGCGCGACGAGGATCTCAACGACGGCGAGCTGCCCCAGATGCCCGCCGGCTTCGTCGTGCTGCTGTCCCTCAAGGATGGCGTGCTCGATCCAGCCAGCCTGAAGAAGGTCGAGCTCACCGGCCTCGCTGAAGTCGCTCCCGAGGATCCGGAGCCCGAATTCGTCGCGTTCAACGGTCTCGACGAAGTCGCGGTCACCCTGCAGGAGAACAATCACATCGTTATCATCGATGGCCGCTCCGGCGCCGTGAAGGCGCATTTCTCGGCTGGCAAGACCACCGTCGAGAACGTCGATACCAAGCGGGACGGGGCGCTCAAGTTCACGGGCAAGCTGGAAGATGTCGCGCGTGAGCCCGATGCCGTGAAATGGCTCGACGACAACCGCCTTGTCATCGCCAATGAGGGCGACTGGAAGGGTGGCTCGCGCAGCTTCACCATCCTCAACAAGGATGGCACCGTGGCCTATGAAGCGGGTGCCGCGCTTGACCTTGCCGCCGCCGATCTCGGCCACTACCCGGAAGCCCGCAACAAGAAGGGTGTCGAGCCCGAGGGCCTCGAGACCGGCACGTACGGCGCCGACAAGCTGTTCTTCGTCGCCGAGGAACGCTCGTCGCTGATCGCCGTCTACAAGGACCTCGGCGAGGGCAAGGATCCGGAATATCTGCAGGCGCTTCCGTCGGGCATCTCGCCCGAGGGCCTGGTCGCCATCCCGGCGCGCAACCTTCTCGCCACGGCCAACGAATTCGATGCCCGCGCCGACGGCGGTGCCGGTTCGCATGTAATGCTCTACGAGCGCGCCGAGGGCATCGCGAGCTATCCGCAGATCGTCGCCGACCGTGACGCCGACGGTCACCCCATCGGCTTCGCAGCGCTTTCGGGCGCTGTCGCCGACGCAGAAAAGCCGGGCATTCTCTATGCGGTGTCCGACAGCGTGCTCTCCGCCCAGCCCGCGATCTACACCATCGATGCCACGCAGGTGCCGGCTCGCATCACCTCGAAGCTTGTGGTCACCCGTGGTGGCGACGCCGCACAGAAGCTCGATCTTGAGGGCATCACGCTCGACGGCGAGGGTGGCTTCTGGCTCGCATCCGAAGGCCGCTCCGACAGGCTTGTTCCGCATGCGCTCTACCATGTCGATGCCGACGGCAAGATCATCGAGGAAGTCGCTTTCCCCGAGGCGCTGCTCCCCTCCGAAATCCGCTTCGGCGCCGAAGGCGTCACGAAGATCGGCGACACGCTCTGGGTCGCCATCCAGCGTGAGTGGAAGGATGATCCTGCTGGCCAGGTAAAGCTGCTCGGCTATGACACCAAGGAGAAGAAGTGGTCGGCCGTGCGCTACCCGCTCGATCCGGCAGCCGATGGCGCGTGGAACGGCCTCTCCGAAATCACCGCCCATGGCGACTATGTCTATATTGTCGAGCGCGATAACCAGGCCGGCGAAAAGGCCGCCCTCAAGAAGATCTACCGAGTCGCCATCGCAGACCTTAAGGGCGCCGAACTCGGCGGCGAACTCCCCGTGGTGACCAAGGAACTGGCCTACGACCTGCTCCCCGACCTGGCGCAGGGCAACGGCTATGCCGCCGAAAAGATCGAAAGCCTCGCCATCGACAAGGATGGTACGGTCTACGTCATTACCGACAATGACGGGGTTGTCGACAATTCCGGCGAGACCTTCTTCTTCACCGTGAAGCTCGACAAGTAAACCGGAGCAGGCGGGCGCCAGATCGCGTCGGGTCGGCTTTCACGCCGGCCCGACCATGCCATGCCGATTCCCTCAACACTGCGCCAGTATTCATGCCCAGGGGTGCTCTGCCACCGCTGGACGCCATCAGCTGTCCGTTATGCTGCGACCGGCAACGGTGTGACACTGGCTTCACCGCGCCTCGTCTGCCGGCACAATGTTCATCAATGGCGCTGGGGCCGAGGCCTAATCGATCCCGTGCGAAAACATAGGGCGAGAGGCCCATATGGCTTGTCGCCTACAGAGGCGAGGTCGGCCAGTCCAGCGCGCGGCGGATTACGCCGGTCCCGCTCGACTCCTTCCCGCCAGGCCCCTGACGCCACTGGCACCCGGCTCGGCCAAGCAGGGTGCACTGCTCGATCGCCAGGTCTGAAAAAGTTCGGCGCGTGATCAAATTGTCACTGCCTTTTTGGCGCCGATAACGCTATGATTGGAGCCGGGTTCGGTCTGGGGGGAAATTGGGATGTCTAGACGTATCGGTATCACTGCAGGTGTTTCCGTTCTGGCGCTGAGCTTGGCCTTGTCCTCTGCTGCACTTGCGCAGGACATGGGCTTTACAAGCCCCTATGTGGAATTCGGTGGCGGTGGAAACTGGCAGCAGCTGGATTTGGGCAACCTGTCTAGTTCTTCCAACGTGTCCCCGACCTCGACGGAAGTGAGCAATCTCGGGCTTGGTGCCGATCTCTACGCGGCATTCGGCGCAACCTTGGTCCCTGGGCTCCGTGCGGAAATCCAGGGCAGCTACCACAGCAATTCTGGTGCGCGCTTCGACGTGCAGTCTGAGGGGTCAGCAACGCTCACCTCTGACTCGACGACGTTCCTTGTTCTTGCCAACCTGTGGAAAGATTTTGCAGTCACCGAGGGCATGACTTTCAGCCTTGGTGCAGGTTTGGGTCTCGGCTCTTCGCAGCAGACTGCCGAGAGCGGGGCGTTCACCACGGATATCAATACGACTGGTCTCGCCTATATGGCTGGCGCCGGGGTCGGCTTCGACACTGGCACCGGCATGGTGATCAGCCTGACCTATTCGCTGAGCGGCATTGCCGGTGGTACCAGCGGGGAAGTTGTGTTCGACAGTTCAGACGGTGACGACGAGCCCTTTACCGGCGATCTGTCGAGTTCGATCAACCAGTCCGTGACGGTAGGCCTGCGCATCCCGATGTAAATCGGCCTTCTGCCTGCCAGTATAAATCGTTTGAGCCCGGCCACAGCGCCGGGCTCAGGCTATCAGGCAGACAAACTCCTGATACTTGCCGCCGGGTTCGCGCGGGATTTCGTCGACATATCGGAAGCGGACTGACATGGGTTCGGGCAGTTTCTTCAAGATAGCCGTCCGAATCTTCTCCTCGATGTCCGCTGATACCGGGTCTCTGGTCGCGAAGACCACTTCCAGTTCTTCATAGCTGAGCTGTCTGAACTGGTGCTGCACCACATGCACAAGTGACGAATAGGCCTTGGCGCCGAAACTCGGCCAGAAGGTCCGGCCGTCGCGGGTTCGGAAGATGTTGCGGATGCGTCCAACAACACGGTTGAGTACCGCAAAACAGCGGCCGCAAGAGCACGCCGCGCCGCGCTCGGCGAGATCGCCAATGTCATACCTGAGCAGCGGCGTGGCATAGTTGAACAGCGGTGTGATCACAAGCCTGCCAACCTGGCCCGGTCCAACCGGCCGGTCATCGTCCCCAAGCACCTCGACGATAAGCGCGTCGTCCATCGTGTGGTAGCGGCGGCTGTTCGGGCACTGGAGCGCGATCACCCCAAGTTCCTCCGCCGAATAGGTGTCATAGAGTTCGGCCCCCAGCTCGCTGCGACAGGCATCCCGCAGCTCGGCGTCTACGGTTTCGCCGACAGTGGAGACGCCGAGCAGGCGGAATGGTGGCCGGCCCTCCCGCGCGGCTCTCGCCGCCATGGCCCGTATGATGGACGGGTAGGTCAACAGATAGTCGGGCTTGATGCGCGAGAGCCATTCCCATTGCTGCTCAAGACTGGCCTTGGTGTCGAGATGCGCCGACGGCCCGGTCTCGAACGGCAGGACGGTGGCGCTGCCCCAACGAGGTTCGATGACACCTTCCGGGTAGGGCGCCATGGTCTTGAAATGAACCCGGATGGTCGCAAAAGTCTTGCTCAGATCGCGGGCAGCCCAGAGCTGGCCTCGGAGATTCAGGCCGGACTGCCAGCCATGGCTGACATTGGTGGTCTCCACTGCGACCACCTGGCCGCTGGTTCCCGACGAGCGTTTCTGTCCGGCAAAGCTATGGCCAGGAGGCAATCTCAGGCTGCGATAGTCCAGGGGATTTCTTGCAAGCGCGTCACGCGTCAGGATTGGAATTGCCGAAAGCGCATCGGCGAGGGTCCTTGCTTCTGCAACCGAGGCCGCAAAATCAGCATGGCGATAAGCATCGACTTCGGCCGTGGCAAAGCCAACTAGGCGCTTGAGGTGATGCAACTGGTAGGCAGCAAGGCGCGGCCGATCCATCTGGGCGCCGGCCTCGAGCTGCCGTTGGAAGGCGAACGCCTGCTCTGCCGCCGGTCCTGGCAGTCTCAGGGGCGCCAGCTTGTCGAGTAGGACGGCTCTTTCTCTCATGGGATAAGTCTGTATTCTAAGCGGACGGATGGTCATCCATGCCGCGCATTGGTAGTTATCGCAAGCTCCAGGAGGAACGACCATGACCGCACCTTTGGCAATTCGCCGCAGGCAATTCCTTGGAATTCTTGGCGCAATGGCTGCTGTGTGCGGGACACCGGGGCTCGCCTGGGCCGCGCAGACGCTGCGCATTGTCGTTGGTACCGATCCGGGTGGCTCTCTCGACCTCTCGGCCCGTGCCTTTGCCAATTTGCTCAAGGATTACCGGGGCGATGCTTCGATCGAAGTCGAGAACGACGGCGGCGGCGGCGGCCGCTTTGCGCTGAGCGCGGCGTTCGAAGCCAAGGGCAGGCCCAACCTCATCTCATTTGTTCCTGGATCGATGATCTATGGGGCCCTGTCAGACGACGAACTGGCCAGCCAGTTCGCCCAGGTGCAGTTCCTTGGTTCGCTTGGTCGGGACCAGCGCGCGCTGTTTGTCACCGAACGTGCAGGTGTCAGCAGTTTCGCCGAACTGCTGGTC
>CAYPYV010000178.1:0-6484 GCA_964414845.1 uncultured Devosia sp.
CGCATGTTCACGTCGCGAGCCGAGTTCCGTCTGCACCTGCGCAGTGATAATGCAGACCAGCGGCTAACCAATTTGGGCATAGAAGTTGGGATTGTCGGGGACGAGCGTGCTTCGCGCTTCGCGCGTCGCCAGAGCAGTCTCGAAGCGGCTCGAACCTTGCTCATGGGACTATCCGTGTCCCCGACAGAGGCGCGGAAGGCCGGGATCTCCGTCAATGCCGACGGGCAGGCTCGCACCGGCTTCGCCCTGCTCTCGTACCCGGACGTTGAGCCCAATGACCTGACGCGACTCTGGCCCCAGGTCGCAGAGGTAGATGCCGACATTCTCGAGCAGGTGAGTATCGACGCGCAATATGCCGTCTATCTCGACCGGCAGGCAGCCGATATTGCAGCCGTGAAGCGGGACGAATCGCGGGCGATTCCGAATTGGCTCGACTATGATGAACTGCCTGGGCTTTCGATGGAGATACGGCAGAGGCTGAAGGCCCGACGGCCAGACACAATCGCTCAGGCACAAGCCATCGAGGGGGTCACACCGGCGGCGATCACCCTCATGCTGGCCATTATCCGTCGCGGCTACCTTAAGAAAGCCGGATGATGGACGAAGAGGCGGCGCACCTCTATGTATCTGGATTGTCACGCTATTTTGCCCGTTCGCATGACGAGGTAATGGCCGGCTATGAGGTGTTTGCAAATCTGTTGCGTAAATGGACTGCCGTACAGAATCTAGTTTCACGTGAAACAGTCGAACATATCTGGGCACGGCATATTGCTGACTCGGTCCAGCTCCTGCCACTGATCAGCCAGACGAATGAACAGTCTACAACGCGACCTGAACGGATCCTAGATGTGGGCAGCGGCGGTGGAATGCCGGCCCTGCCCCTCGCCATAGCGCTCAAGGGCTCCGCCACGTCGTTGCAACTGGTCGAACCCATCGGCAAGAAGGTCGCCTTCCTCCGGCAGGTGATTCGGGAGCTCGAACTCCCTGCAAGCGTGCATGCCGGTCGAACGGATGACTTTGATTCACGTGAAACACATTTCGATGTCATCACGTCTCGTGCCCTCGCAGCCTTGCCGCAGCTCCTCGGCATGATTCGACCGTTCTTCGGCCCCTCCACTGTGGCCGTCCTGCACAAGGGACGCGATCATGCTGTGGAGCTTGAAGAAAGCCGTTTGGTCTATGCGTTCGACGTGGTAAAACATGCCAGCGTCACCGATGCGGGTGGCGTTCTGCTTCAGATCAGGAATCTGCGTCTGAAATCAGACCTTTAGCGGAATATTCCGGAGGTCACGACTTGGCACCGCGCATCATTACACTCGCGAACCAGAAGGGCGGCGTCGGCAAGACGACGACTGCCATCAATCTGGCGACCGCCCTCGCCGCCATTGGCGAGCGCGTCCTGATCGTCGACCTGGATCCACAGGGTAATGCCTCGACCGGGCTGGGCATTTCTCGCGTCGACCGCGAGATCTCGAGCTATGATGTGTTGCTTGGCGGAGCCAGCGTCGGTGCCGCCTCCGTCATGACTTCGGTGCCAAATGTTGCAATCGTACCCTCAACCTTGGATCTGCTGGGCGTCGAACTGACTATCGCACAACAGGCGGACCGCGCCTTCAAGCTGCGTGACGCCTTTCGCAGCATGGGTGATCTCAGGATCGCCGACAAACCGGTCAGCTATGTGCTGATCGACTGCCCGCCTTCGCTCAACCTGTTGACGATCAACGCCCTGGTCGCTGCGGATGCCGTGCTTGTCCCGCTGCAATGCGAGTTCTTCGCGCTCGAGGGCATGACGCAGTTGCTGCAGACGATCGAACAGATACGCTCCACCCTCAATCCGCGACTGAGTATCCAGGGCGTGGTCATGACCATGTTTGACCGCCGCAACAATCTGAGCGAGCAGGTTCTGGCGGATGTACGCAGTGAGATGGGGTCTCTGGTCTACGAGACCGTCATTCCGCGCAATGTCCGGCTTTCGGAGGCGCCGTCCTATGGCAAGCCTGCCCTGCTCTACGATTTGAAATGCGCTGGTAGCCAGGCCTATCTGCGGCTGGCCACCGAAGTTATCCGCCGCGAACGTGCCCTGGCGGCATAGGAGGCCAAATGAGCGACAAGACCTCGCGACTGGGTCGCGGCCTCGCCGCCCTGATCGGTGACATCGGTACACTGGATACGGCACGGCTGGCCGAGACGAGCGGCGGCCTGAAGCGCCTGCCGGTCGACTTCCTGATTGCCAACCGGGCAAACCCCCGTCGTGAATTTGACGCCGAACAGCTCGAGGATCTGACCAACTCGATCCGCGAAAAGGGCGTGATGCAGCCGCTGCTGGTGCGGCCCACCAATGATCCGAACCTGTTCGAGATCATTGCCGGAGAGCGCCGCTGGCGTGCATCGCAGCGGGCCGGCCTCAGGGAGGTACCGGTCGTCGTTCGCGATGTCGATGACAAGGAAGCGCTCGAACTCGCGATCATCGAGAATGTGCAGCGCGTGGACCTGAATCCACTCGAAGAGGCGATGGGCTATGCCCAGCTGATCGAGCAGTTCGAGTATACCCAGCAGGACCTGGCGCAGGTGATCGGAAAGTCCCGTTCCCATGTGGCGAATACGCTGCGGCTGATGAAGCTGCCGGATGACGTGCGTGGCATGCTTGCACGCGGGGAGCTGACGGCAGGGCATGCGCGGGCGCTCATCACGGCGGACGATCCGGCGAGCCTTGCGAAGCAGATCGTATCAAGCGGGTTGTCTGTCCGCGAGGCCGAGGCGCTGGGGCAGCGTGAAGCGAGCCACCCGGCGAAGAAGAAACCACAGGCCAGGGAAAAGGATGCCGATACGGCCGCGCTGGAAAAGCGCCTGTCCGACATCCTCGGCCTTCACGTCGCGATCGATCACCGCGAGCAGGGCGGGCGGCTGGAAATCCGCTACAAGACACTGGAACAACTTGACGGCATTTGCGTAAAGCTCAGCGGGCAGTAGCCCGAGTGACGTTCTCGCGCCGTTTCCTCATTCTTCGATAGGCTCAGGTTGAGGACACTGCGTGGCAGGGCCCCGGGAAGTCGGGATCTGGGCGTATCGCAATGCGCCGACCGTTCCGGCGAGCGTTTCACGTGGAACAATTGGTCAAGCTATTGACTCTGCTCTCAGGTTCTGAAACCCGCACCATCCATGATGGTGAGGCGGCGTTTCAGCGATGCGCCGCTGAAACGCACAGAGACAGCAACGTACGGCGAGCCAGGGTTTCCTGCATGCCGTAGTGCTTTCGGCTTTCGGAAACAGTCGCCTGCAGGCGCTCAAGGGCAGTGCTGAGAGCCTCATCGCTCCACAGGCGAAGCTGGCGTTCCAGTGCGGCCTTGCGCGAAAAATGCGGCTTCGGCCGCGCGGCTTCGAGAACGGCGCCGGCCGGCTTGCCCGCTTCCACTTCGACGCGCCAACGCCGCAAGGTGCTGAAATGATTGAGAGAAGCCGCAAGAATCTGCTGCGGGTTGATGGCATTGGCCAAAGCGCGCGCCAGCGCGGCATCAAGCTGCGCGGCATTTCCACCGCCCGTGGCGTCGACAATCTCATCCAGCACCAATGCGGCATTGTCCGCACAGAGCGCCAGCACATCCGACTCCATGAGGACCTTGCTCTCATCGGCATAGAGCAAGAGCTTGTCGAGCTCCCGTCGGGTCACTTCCCGGTCATTGCCGAGCAGGTCGCGCAGCGTGGAGAGCGTATCCTGGTCGACCCGAATGCCGGCTTTCGAAAACGCTTCGGAGAGGACGCGGCCCAGGGTTTCCTCGCTGTCGGGGTAGCAGGGCAGGGCCCTGCCGGCCCTTGCGCCCTCGACCAGAGCACGCAGCGGATCCTTCGGGGTGAGATTGCCCGCCTCGAGCACGATCATCGCGCCGGCAGGATCTTCAAGGATGCCGGAAAGGGGCACTACCACGCCCTTGCCGGCATTGCGGATGCGGATGACGCGCCTGTCGCCGAAAAGGGAGGTGGTACGCGCCTCAACGGCGAGGCGGGCCGGATCGGCCTCGAGTTCGCCCCCCTCCAGCACCAGCAGGTTCATGCCGTCGACATCGTCGCCGGCGAACCTTCTTGCGAGCTTGTGAGCACTTTCACGCACCAGCCCGGCATCCGGGCCATAGCAGAGAATGACCCCTTCCGTGAGGTCGGGCCGCGTGACAAAGCGCTCGACCTCGTGCGCCTTGAGCGCGGTCATGACGGCGACTTGAGGCCCGTCGAGGACAGGATGGTCAGGCGCACGGTGTCGGCAAGCTCCGTTGCAGCCTGGCGCTGGGCACCCTTCAGTGCTTCGGAATCCGCAAGCGCCTGCCCATCGGTGGTATAGATGGCCGCGGCGGTGCGGATGGTGTCGAACACCACCTTACCTGCAGCCGAGGTGATCGTGATATGCGCCGAAAGCACGACTTCCCGCTGCTCGTTCGGCCGCTCCACATCGGACCTGGTCAAGCCGCGCGTTTCGCTGCTGGTGGTGATTGTCACCAGCGGCGCGGCCGCCGCCTTGCTAACACCCAATCTCAGCAGCAAGGACTGATAAATGATCTGGTCAAGCTCGGAAGCCGGGCTCGCATAGCGGAAGTCGCCCTGGATAGCGCTCGCGACCCCGTTGTCGCCATAGGCAGGCCGGAAGCTGGTGCAGCCGGATAGCGCAACCACACCGCACAGAGCGACGGCAATAGCGAGGCCCTTCAGGGCCTTAGATGACCACATTGACGATCCTGTCCGGCACGATGACCAGTTTCTTGGGAGCCTTGCCTTCAAGCATGCGAGCAATGGGCTCGAGAGACAAGACTTCTTTCTCGACCAACTCGCGCGCAGCGCCGATGGGCAAGGTGACATTGGCCTTGAGCTTGCCATTGACCTGCACCGGAACGGTGACGGTGGATTCGACCAGCAATGTCTCGTCCACAGCAGGCCAGGGCGCGTCGATGACCAGCCCCTGCTTGCCGAGCGCGGCCCAGCAGGTTTCGGCGAGGTGCGGCATCATCGGGGCAATCAGCTGCACCAGACGCTCGATGGCTTCGGCAAGCGCGCCCAGCCGGCCCGAGGTCGGCGCGTCGGTGGTGGTCTGGATGAACTTCGCAATCGCATTGGCGAGTTCATAAATCTGCGCGACGGCGCGGTTGAAGCGCAGGCCCTCGATCTCGCTGCCGACGCTAGCGACCGTCTTGTGCACGGCCTTGCGGATGGCGACACTCTCGGAATCCGAAGAGTCCGGGGCTGCCTGCGGATTTTCCAGCAGTTCCGAGGCGTCGGCGACCAGCCGCCAGACGCGCTGCAGGAAGCGCGAGGCACCTTCGATGCCGGCTTCGGTCCATTGCACGTCGCGTTCCGGCGGGGAATCGGAGAGCACGAACCACCGTGCCGTATCCGCGCCATAGGTGCGGACGATCTCGTCGGGGTCGACGACGTTCTTTTTCGACTTCGACATCTTCTCGATGGAGCCGATCGTCACCGGCTCGCCGGACTGCAGCATTGCCGCGCGGCGCTCGCCATCGATGGTCTCGATGCGGATATCGGCAGGGGAGACCCATTGCGCGTTCTGGCCCGAGCCGAGCTGATAGGTCTCGTGCACCACCATGCCCTGCGTGAACAGGCCCCTGAACGGCTCGTCGACGGCGAGATGGCCGGTCTTGTGCATGGCGCGGGCGAAGAAGCGGGAATAGAGCAGGTGCAGGATCGCGTGCTCGACCCCGCCGATATACTGGTCGACCGGCAGCCAGGCGTTGGCCACTTCCGGCACGGTCGGGGTTTCGGCATGCGGGTCGGTGAAGCGCGCGTAATACCAGGAGCTGTCGACGAACGTATCCATCGTGTCGGTTTCGCGACGCGCCGGACCGCCGCATTGCGGGCAATTCACGTGCTTGAAGGTCGGGTGATGGTCCAGCGGATTGCCCGGCTTGTCGAAGATGACGTCCTCGGGCAGGCGTACGGGCAGGTCCTTCTTGGGCACGGGCAGGGTTCCGCAGACCTCGCAATGAATCATCGGGATCGGGCAGCCCCAGTAGCGCTGCCGCGAGATACCCCAATCGCGGAGGCGATAGTTCACCTCCACCATGCCCTGCGGATGGTTGTCGACCGTCTTTGCGCCGAAATGCGCAGCGATGGCCTTCTTCGCGGCGTCGATCTCGAGGCCGTCGAGGAATTCGGAGTGATAGATGCGGCCGGGGCCGGTATAGGCCACGTCGCCTACGGCGAAGCTCGCTGGGTCCTCCCCTTCGGGCAGCACCACAGGATGCACGGGCAGACCATACTTGCGGGCGAAATCCAGGTCGCGCTGGTCATGCGCGGGGCAGCCGAAAATGGCGCCGGTGCCGTAATCCATCAGCACGAAGTTGGCGGCGTAGACCGGCAGCGTCTCGCCCGGCTTCACCGGATGCTTCACGTGGAGACCGGTGAAGCGGCCGATCTTTTCGGCCTTGTCGATGGCTTCGGTGGCGGTGCCGATCTTGTGCACCTCGGCGACGAACTCGGCGAGCCC
>CAYPYV010000179.1:0-6473 GCA_964414845.1 uncultured Devosia sp.
CACTCGCCCAACGAGTTCGAGCGCTATATCCAGGATACGCTGACCGGCCTCGTGCCGCCCGATATCCTGATGCGGTACCCCAACGACAAGACCGGGCAGATCAACTCGGTGCTGTCCGACAATCCGTTGCTGTTCGACGGCTACCTCTCGCGCGCCATAGAAATCGACGTCGATTGCCTCAGTGACGGCAAGGATGTGTTTGTCTGCGGCATCATGGAGCATATCGAAGAGGCCGGCATCCACTCGGGCGACTCGGCCTGTTCGCTGCCGCCGGTGCATCTCGGCCCCGAAATCATCGAGGAACTGAAGCGGCAGACGCGCGAACTCGCCCTGTCGCTCAAGGTCGGCGGGCTGATGAACGTGCAATATGCCCTCAAGGACGGCACGATCTACATCCTCGAGGTCAACCCCCGCGCCAGCCGTACGGTGCCCTTCGTCGCCAAGGTGATCGGCACGCCCATTGCCAAGATCGCCTCCCGCATCATGGCCGGCGAGAGCCTCGCAAGCTTCAACCTCGTTGAGAAGAAACTCGCGCATATCGCCGTCAAGGAAGCCGTATTCCCGTTCAACCGTTTCCCGGGTGTCGACACGGTGCTCGGCCCCGAGATGAAGTCGACCGGCGAGGTCATGGGCCTTGATCGCGACTTCCCCACCGCCTTCGCCAAGAGCCAGCTCGGCGCCGGTGCCAAGGTGCCGCGCGGCGGCGCTGCCTTCGTCTCGGTACGCGACGACGACAAGCCGCTCATCGTCGGCTTCTGCCGCCAGCTGGTCAGCTCGGGCTTCAAGCTCGTGGCGACTTCGGGCACGCACAAGTTCCTCACCGAGCAGGGCATCGCCGCCACCAAGGTGAACAAGGTGCTGGAAGGCCGCCCGCACATCGTCGACGATATGAAGAACGGCGGCATCCAGCTGGTGGTCAACACTACCGACGGGCAGAAGTCGATCTCGGACAGCCGCGACATTCGCCGCACGGCGCTGATGGGCAAGATCCCCTACTACACCACCATTCCCGGCGCCATTGCCGCAGTGGAAGGCATCACGGCCTATGCAACGGGCATCGACGTCCATCCGCTTCAGAGCTATTTCGACGCTTGATCTAAACTAAAATTCCAGTCTTGAGGCCCCGTTGGAGCGATCCGGCGGGGTTTTTAGTTTCGAGCGTCCGCAACGAAGGTCGTCATTGCCGCTCGCGCGACTGCGCCTTATTCCGGTGTGCGACAATTTGGCACATAATGGATTTGCGCGCATGAGCCGCCAGGACGATTTCATCACCCATATGCGGCACGCTCTCGGCGACGACCGCAAGGTCAGGGCACTGTTCCTCTCCGGCAGCTTCGGCCGCGGCACGGCCGACCTTTTCAGCGATGTCGACCTGCTCTTGATCGCCGAACCGACGGATCATCCTGCGCTGGCGCAAGACTGGCACCGGCATGTCGCGGCGTTCGAACCCATCGTCCATGCCTACCAGCCGCCCTTCCAGGCCGTACATTGCGTCATCACCGAAGGCTGGCTGCGGGCCGACCTGACCATCGTCAGCGCCGATCATCTGCGCGGCCGGACACAGGACGGCCTCAAGCCGCTCATCGATCGGGACGCGCTTTTCGGCACCCTGCCCGCCCGGCTCGAAGCGCGCGCCATCGACCCGGCCCGCGTGGAGCGGCTGACGAAGGAGTTCCTCCGCGTGCTCGGTCTGCTCCATGTCGGGCTCGGCCGCGGCGAGGTTGAAACCATTGCCAGCGATGGCTGCTACCTGCTGCGCCGCATGCTGATTGATCTGCTCACCATCGAGGTCAGCCTGCCCGATCCCGGCGGGATGCTGCACCTGAGCCGCGTGCTCGACCCGCCGCGCATGGCGGTGCTCGACGCCATTCCGCTGCCGGCGCGAACCGCGCGGTCGGCTATCGCCACCAATTTTGCCATCGCCCGCGCCTTCCTGCCGCGCGCCCGCGCCCTCCACGAGAGCCTCGGCATCGCCTGGCCCGAGGCCTTCGAAACTGCCACGCGCAACCGCCTAGCCGCCTCTATGCCGGAAGGCTTTGCGGTCGCATTCTGAGGTGAGCGATTCCAGCACACGTTTAATGAAGCAAATTGCCCCCGCGTTTCGGTAACACGACCCGCCTGCCCGCGCCGTTCCTCAAGCGGCTGTGGATGCGTGAGGACTTTGCGCCCAGGGACGAATATCCGTTCAACCTGCCTTGGCTCGGGCGCAACGATTTCGAGCTCAACTTCTCCCAGCCCGTCACCATCATCGTCGGTGAAAACGGCTCGGGAAAGTCCACGCTGATCGAGGCCATCGCCGCCTATTGCGGCTATGACGAAGCCGGTGGCGGTAAGGGCTATATGCCCGTCGACCATTCGCGCGCCATCGACCGCAATGGCGGACCGCTGGCGGATGCGTTTAAAGCCTCGTGGCTGCCGAAGGTCACGTCCGGCTGGTTTTTCAAAGCCGAGTCGTTTTTCCCCGTCGCGCGCTATCTCGATGTGGCAGCGCTGGATGGTTTCGGGATACCGCCCGACTTTCTCTCCCATTCGCATGGCGAAGGCTTCGGCCGCTTCTTTCGCGAGCGCATGAGCCGGCAGGGCATCTACTTCATGGATGAGCCCGAAAGCGCGCTGTCGCCGCGCCGGCAGTTGCAGCTCCTCGCCATCCTCGCCGATATCCAGCAGACGGCCGTCTCGCAGGTGATCATGGCGACGCATTCGCCCATCCTGATGGCGGTGCCCGGCGCCACCCTGCTAGAAATCGGCCGGCGCGGGCTGCAACCGGTGTCCTTACGCGAAACCGACCATTTCCGCCTCTACCAGGATTTCATCACTGACCCGGAGGAGACTGTTGCTGCGGCGCTGCGGGACGCTGAGGCGGATTGATATCCCCCTAGAACAGTTCTTCCTGCGGCAGGTCGGTCTCCACCACCTTCTTCTTGCCGCTGCGGGCGACGCTGATCTCCCTGGGCAACTTGACCGACTGCGCCAGCGACATCAGGCGACGGGCGCTGAGTTCGGTCAGCACCGTGCCGGCCGAAAGCAACAGATGGCCATCGCGATCGGTCAGGTCATGCAGCAATACGTCGCCCGGCAAGGCGAGGTCTGGCCGGATCATGACACGACCGGCTGTCGGCTCATCGGCATGCGACATCAGCACGACCTGCGCAACCGCCAGTATGTCGGGGTCGTAGCGCGACTTGTGCAGCATCAGCGTCTTGAACGCGTCGGCTCGGGTGCGATGTGCGCCGGTCGCGGCATCGGCAAGGTCAATCAGCACCTTGAGGATGCGCGCCGTCTGCGGCAGTTCCATGCCGGAAGGTCCGTCCTTCGGCCAGCCGGAGCCATCAAATCCCTTGCGTGCGTAGAACACGGCCCGCGCCACGCCCTCGAGACGCGGCAGGTCGGCGATCAGCCGCGAGGCGATGAGCGCGCTTTCTTCGATCTTTTGCACTTCGTCGTCGGATAGCGGCAGATCGGCGGCATATTTCACCGCCAGATCGTCCGGAAGTGCGATGATCCCGAGCGGATAGAGCAAGGCGGCCAGGTCGAGTTCGATCAGGCGTTCGACCTGCATCTGCTTCGCCATGGCGCGGGCCCAGCGTTGCACCTTCGTCGCCTTCTGGAACACTTCCGGCCGCGCGACGGCAAGAATATCCGTCATCAGCTTTACGCCGGATTGCAGCAACGCATCCTGCGCGCGCTGCGCTACCTGATCCGAGGGCTTGGGCGCTGCCGCCGCCGGCGCGACGGGAGGCGTCGCAACCGGAGGCGGGGGCGCCACCTGCGCCACAGGGTTTGCGGCGGGCTTTGTGGCGGCAGGTGGCGGTGCCGCGGTCTCCACCCTGTCCGGCTTTGCGGAAACCGGAGGGGGAGTTGCGGCAGTCGGCACGGGCGCCGGGGCTGCCGCCGCTGATGCCAACGGAACGAGGGGGCGTGTGGAACGCTCCCGCAGGCTTGGAACTGGGCCGAGGCTTCCTGCCTGTGCCCTGGCTCTGGTTTGCCGGATGAACCAGCTATCGCTTGAGGGACCGCTCATATTCCTGTCCTCGTGCGGCCGGAGGAAACTTCTGCTCCTGTCGGGTCGCACTGCCACAATGATCCTCAGGCGCCAAGGCGGAGCTAACTCCGGCATTAAATTCAGCTTCAATTGTTATTGTTTGAGCCAATGTGCTTACCCTTTCGTGGTGCGCGCTCCAAAGGTGACAGGGCACGACGGCCACGCTAGTCTTCGGCCATGACAGCTTTGTTCGACACCGAGGGAAAGGTGGCGCGCTGGCCATCCAAGGCCGCGGAGCGCACGCAGGTGCTTGACTGGTTGGCGGGCTTCTTCGAGCCCGGCCGCGTCTATCGCGAGCGCGAAGTCAACGACATCCTCAACGCGCACCACAGCTTCGGCGATTGGGCGCTGCTCCGGCGCGAGCTGTTCGAAACCCGCCGGCTCGATCGTAATCCCCGCCTCGGCCAATACTGGGTCCCCGAGAAGCCAGAATGAGCGGCGACAAGCCCGCTACGCCCGCCGCCTATCTCGCACTCCAGCCCGAGCCGGTGCGTCAGCGGCTCGAGGCACTGATCGCCGCCATCGAAGGCGCCGCTCCGGGTGTCGCCGTCTCCATCTCCTATGGCATTCTGAAGTTCGCGCGCGGCCCCTTCTATCTCTATGCCGGCGCATGGAAGCACCATATCGGGCTCTACCCGGTATATCCCGACGCCGGCGAACTCGAGCCCGATGTTGCGCCCTATCGCGCCAAGAAGGATACCCTGCAGTTCCCCCACAAGGCCGAACTTCCTCTCGGGCTCGTGGTGAAAATCGCCGAAGCACGGCTCTAGGCCTATCCGCGCGTTCGGCTGCCGAGCGCTGCGCGCCGACACCTCGATTTACGCCGGGTTTTCCAGCACGAAGAGTTCGCCGTGAACCGGTTCGCCGCGATCCTTGCGCAACACATGGGCGCGCCGCAGCAGCACCTTGTAGCCCGTCGCTTCGGCGGCCAGCGCAGCCTTGTCGGGCTGGTGCGAGAACCGAAGCGAGGCTCCGAGCCGCAACGCGTCCTCGCCCGCATGGGTCTCCAGCGAAAAGGCAAAGAGCCCGGAGGGCCTGAGATGCGCTTTCACCGCGGCCAGTATCGGCGGCAGCGGACCGGTATAGTTGAGCACATCGCTCGCGGTCACGAGGTCGGCCGTTTCGCTGCTCGCCGCAAGCCAGGCCAGCAATTCGCTCCGGCTCAACTGATCGTAGATCTGCTTCTTCCGAGCCAGCGCGAGCATGGCGTCCGATAGGTCTACCCCCAACAGGCGCCCGGCATCAGCCCGCAGTTCTGCGCCCATCAGGCCGGTGCCGCACCCCAGGTCTAGCACCAAGTCGAAGCGCGCGCCTGGGCGGGCAGATCGTATCAGCGCCGCCAGCGCCTGCGGCGTCTCATAGCCAAGCCGGTGCACCAACGCGGCATCGAAACGCGGCGCATAGTCGTCGAAAAGGGCCTCTACATAGGCTGGTGCAGGCTCGGGCATTGCCTTCCCGATCGAGGCCAGTTTCAGCCCCGCGCCGAAAATGCCGTCACGATCCAGCACGGCGAGCCGTTCCCAGGCGCCGGCGGCCCCATCGAGGTCGCCTGCCTCACGCAGCCAGTCGCCCAGCAACATCCAGCCGGCGGCCCAGTTCGGGGCCTCAACCAGCGTCTCGGTCATGATCTCGGCCGCCGCCGCATAGTCGCCGGATTTTGCCATGGCCTCGGCAAAGCCAAGGCGACGATCCAGAACGACATCCCCCGAGGACAGGTCCAGAACCCGCATGAAACGCCCCAAATCCGCCGCACCAGCCCCCCTCTAGCGCAACCGAGCCCACGCCGAAAGCTACGCAGTTCCACTATAAAGATTGCAGCGCCCTTCCAGCGCTTGCCATCACCGAGCGAAGGCGCTATTCCCCCACTCGTTGGGCATTCGCCCAGCATCGCCCCGGTCGTCCCACGCCTCCCGTCGGTCGCCCCGGGCCATTTGAGTGTCGAAGACCTGCCCAACCCGTTGCGCCGACTGCGCACCGGGGCATTTGTGTTTTTCGGCCGAGATATTGCCGCAATGCGAAAACTGGGCTAAAGCTTGAAAGTCGAATATTGCGGCCGACAATCCGTGCAAGGCGCCTTGCGCCTCATGTTGCGTTTTCCACGGTATCGACGAGCGGACGGCACCAATGGGGTGGATGCCGCCAAACAGAGCCTGCGAGAGGGACTTATATGGCTACCGGTACTGTGAAGTGGTTCAATGGCCAGAAGGGCTATGGGTTCATCCAGCCCGACGAGGGCGGGGCAGATGTGTTCGTGCACATTTCGGCCGTGCAGCGTTCCGGCCTGAACGGCCTCGATGAGGGGCAGAAGGTCCAGTACGAAATCGTCAAGGACAAGCGCACCGGCAAGAACGCAGCAGATAACCTGCAGCCGGCGTAACGGCCACCCGAGCCAAATCAAAGGCGCTGACCAAGGGCGGGCGGCGCCTTTTTC
>CAYPYV010000180.1:0-6350 GCA_964414845.1 uncultured Devosia sp.
CATGTCGGGCAATGCGCCCTCCATTGCGATCGAATTCGCCCGCAAGTCGCTGATGTCGGAAGTGCGCCCGACCTTCGCCGAAATCGAAGAAGCCACTGCCAACCTGCCGGCACCGGCATGATCCACCCGAGGGCCTGAACCATGGCAAGCAACGACCAGCCATTCATCATCAAGAAGATCAAGAAGGGCGGTCATGGTCACCACGGTGGCGCATGGAAGATCGCCTATGCCGACTTCGTGACGGCAATGATGGCCTTCTTCCTGCTGCTTTGGCTCGTGTCGATGACCACGCCAGAGCAGAAGAAGGGCCTTGCGGACTATTTCGCGCCGCCCAACGTGTCCGAGAGCATGAGCGGCGCCGGCGGCGTCATGGGCGGGCAGGCATTCTCCGAAAATGGCGCCAAGGTCGCCTCCGATTCCCGCATGGATGCGCTCACCGCGCCGGAAACCTCCGCTTCTGGCCCGAAAGTGGCAGCCAAGGGCGGTCTCGGCGAGGAAGGCGGCAGCAAGTTCGAGGCCAGCAAGTCCGCCTCGGTCGACATGAAGTCGAAGTGGAACCAGGATTTCCACGGCGCCTCCACCAGCATCAAGCAGGCCTGGCAGGCGATGCCGGACATCACGAATATTGACGACAACCTCTCCGTCACCGAGACCGATGAGGGGCTCGATATCCAGATCATGGACCGTGACGGCCGTCCGATGTTCCCTGAAGGCTCGAAGTTCCCCTACGAAACCACCCGCCAGGCCATCGCCGCCATTGCGCCGGTACTGCAGCGGCTCGGGGCACAGATCAGCATCTCCGGCCATACAGCCGCGGGAGCGGTCTACAACAACCCCCGCTATGGCGCATGGGACCTGTCTCTCGATCGCGCCAATGTCGTGCGCGGCATCCTCGGCGAATTCGGCCTTACGGACGATCACATCGTATCGGTTACCGGCAATGCCACGGCCAAGCCGCTCTTTCCCAACGATCCCTATCTCGCCGGCAATGGCCGTATCGAGATCACGGTCCACTACGCCCCGCCGGCGGTGCCCGCCGACCTGAAGCCGTAAGGCGCTGGTTACTGCATTTCGTTGCCGGTACAGGAACCGGCAACATCTCCATGCATCCGACGCCTACACTGCGCGTTCCCACCCTCATGCTGAGCTTGTCGAAGCACGAGGGTGTGGTCCAATTCAAGTCTCAGGCCACCTTGCCGTTCGGCAGCGGCGTACCCGGAGCGACCAGCTTCCGGTCCTTGAGCGCCTCCCAGAAACCCGACGGAATCGCGGTGTTCCACCAACCGAGTATACCCTCGAGTTCCGGCACCGACTTCGGGCCGGTCAGCACCGAGACCACCACGTCATGGGCGGTACCGAACTGCAATGCGGCCGCGCCGAGCGGAATGCCGAACTCGTCCGCCACGGCACGGAGCTTGCCGACCTTTTCGGCAATATGCGGCGGTGCCTTCTGGTAGGCGCCATTGGTCGGCCCCCACACATCGGTGCCTGCGAGTACGCCGGCGGCAAATGGCCCGGCAGCGATCACCGAGCTGCCATGCCGCGCACAGGCCGGGAACAGTTCCTCGATTGGCGACTGCTCGATCAGGTTGTAGCGGTTGGCCACAAGGAACACGTCCCACTGGCCGATATCGAAGGCCTGCAGCAACACCGGCACTTCGTTGACGCCGAAGCCGATCGCCTTCACATCCCCATTGCGGCGCAGTTCGTCGAGCGCCTTGTAGCCGCTTGAGGAGAGATCGGCCCAGTGCTTCTTGTTGCCCTCCTCGCCATGCGACTGCACGCCGATATCATGCACCAGCAGGATTTCGACATGCCCGAGCCCCATCCGCTGCAGCGAGTGCTCGTAGGATTTCATGATGGCGTCGTAGCTGTAGTCGTAGCGGATCTCGAAGGGGAATGGGTAAGTCCAGCTGCGCGGCACCGTGCGCTCCGCTTCCAAGCGCACCGGCTTCAGCAACCTGCCGACCTTGGTCGAGATCGCCACATTGTCGTGGCGGTAGCGCAGCGAGTCGCCCATCAGGCGTTCCGATCGGCCATCGCCGTAATGTGGCGCGGTGTCGTAATAGCCGATACCCGCATCAAGCGCCCGTGACACCAATGCGCGGGCCTGCTCGTCCGGCACCTCGTTGCCCATCATGCCCGACAGGGTGGCGCCCCCCAGGCCAAGCTCCGTCAGTTCCAGGCTGGTGCGACCGATCCGGCGCTTCTTGAACGGGGCGACACTCATCGTCAGACTCCTCAGAATAAACGCGGCGGACACTGACATGTTAGTGCCCGCCGGTAAAGTTCAGCCGAGGTTCAAACGGTTCGGTCGCGGTGTATTTTCAGGCCTCACCCCACCAGCCAGTCGCCATTTGCCGTCAGGCTGGCGATCGTGACGTTGTCGATGGTCGTGTAGATATCCGCCCCGGACGCATCGGTGGTACGGATCACAACGTTCGAGCCGCTCTGGGCCACGTCCATGCCGAGGCGCGCGAAGCTGTCCCCGCTCGCGGCGGCCGCTGCCTTGAACGCTGCGAAGAACGCCAAGGCATTTCCCTGCGCCGTCTGGCCGACATCCACCTTGTCGCCCTGCCTCAGGACCAGGTCCTCGATTTCGTCTGCGCCGGCCGAAAGCACGAACGTGTCGGCGCCCGAATGGCCACGCATCACATCGTCGCCGGCGCCCCCGAACATCCGGTCATTGCCGCCCTGTCCGTAAAGCAGGTCATTGCCCTCGCCACCATGGATCACGTCATCCCCGCCCCTGGCATAGAAGCGGTCATTGCCAGCATAGCCATGGAGTGTGTTGGCCGCATCATTGCCGGTCAGCGCGTTGTTGAGCGCATTGCCATGGCCGTCGATCGCGGCGGTGCCGGTCAGGTCCAGCGCCTCGGCGTCAGAGCCCAGGCGGAAGCTGAACGCCGAGTAGACACGGTCGAAGCCGGCGCCCGCATAGACGATATCCGAGCCGGACTTGAGGGTGATGCTGTCATTGTCCTCAGATCCGAACAACACTGTCGGCAAGGGGCCGAGCTTGGCGACCGAAATCGAGCCATCCGAAAAACTCAGCGTCTCGATGCCGGTCAGCGTGTCGAACCCGTTGGGCTTCACTACCAGCAGATTGCCCGCCGCGTCGCGGCCCAGCACGTATTCCGCCCGGGCCAACGCGTAGTAGAGCGTATCAGTGCCCTGCCCGCCGTCGATCCTGTCATTGCCGGCCGAGGCATGCACGAAGTCATTGCCCCGGTCGGCATAGAGCAGGTCGTTGCCTTTGCCGCCCACCAGCGTGTCGGCTCCGGCCCGGGCGCGAAACTCCGCTCCCGTATCGTCCGCCACCAGCAATTCGGCCTTGTTGGTGCCCGTGACGTTGCGGAACGTCACACTGTTCTGGCTAAGGTCCGTCGCAGTCCCATAGCTCGTGCCCGAGGAGTTCACGAACAGCGTCGGCGACATGTAGCCGGCCTCGGTCTCGGTCCGCAGCGAATTGAGTACCGTCACCACATTGCCGTGGTCCGGCCCGCCGTGGAAGTTGATGTCGCGGTTTGTCGCCTCGACGGTGATGGTGTTGTTGGCTTCGCTGGTCCAGCTGGCGAACAGTACGGCGTGGCGCGTGTCATAGGCCTCGAGGCCGCCGAGATTGCTGTCGTACAGTGCCCGAAGCTGGAAGGCGTAGCCATTGCCGCCATCGCCCTTGTTGAGCGCACCGTCGACCTTGAGGTCATCGCCATCGAGGAAGATCGACTGCGCGAAGGTGAAGCCGTTCGACGGGGCATTGACCACGTCGATATCCTTGAGCGTCACATGCGCGCTCGCCGACACCGAAATGACGTTGGAGCGGTCGTAATTCTTGTCGAGGTTCTCGAATACGGCCGGGTCCGGATCCTTCAGGCCGCTGTCGACCGTGAAGCCCCCCAGCGTCACGTTCTCGGTCACCTGCATCTTCGAGACAGTGGCGCCCGATGCGAAATCGAACGCCACGCCATTGGCGAGTGTGACCTTGTTGCCGTCAACCGACACCACCTGCACCATCGATGTGCGGAGCGCCTTCTCGCCATCCCAACTGGTGGTTGCGCTCAGCGTCTTGAGATAGGCGGCGGTATTGGGCGTCTCGATCCAGAGATAATCCCCCGCCGCAATGCCGGCAGTGCTTGCGAGCGTCAGGCTCGTGCCGCCTTCGGCCACCCCGGCACCGAGTGTCGTCGCCTGGGTGAGCACGGTCTCGTCGATCGGCGTGCCCACCTGGAAGGCGCCGCCCGCGACGGCATTCCCGGTCAGCGTGATCGTGGTCTTGTCGGCGCCCGCGCCAACGACCTTGATGTCGCTGCGGTCGATCACGACCGTCTGGTCGAAGCTGTAGTTACCCTGGGAGAGGTAGATGGTCGCGCCATTGGGCGCAGAGTCGATGATCGACTGCAGTTCTGCAGCCGTGATCGAGGGGCTGACGGAAATCATCAGGAACCTTTCGCAAATCTCGTTAGGGCGCCTCCGGACAGGGTCATGGACCCGGCCATCGAAGAGGCGCGGCAACACAAGGGCCAGAACAACGCCTGCAGACCCTGCGGCCTGCCACGTCATTCCGTTTGCGAATGCCCCCCGGCGCATCGCTGCATATGACCCTGAGGCCGCGACATGAATCGGCATTATTCGCTGTCGAGCGAATTTGGTTCAAATTGTTGCGGTCGGGCCAGCCGGTTGAGGTACCGAAGCAAATCGGGCTCCACTACCGGTGAAGGTAATGGAGCCCGACAATATTGGTCGCGAAATGACTGAAGCTGGGCCTTAGAGCGACTTGATCGTGACCGGCTTCTCGGCGTCCCAGGCCACGGCATTGCGCAGCGGCAGGCCGAACTGGCTCTCTTCGATCTCGAAGACGTCGCCCGGCTCGGTCCGGATGCCATCGGCGAAGCTCAGGGTCGCCGTGCCGAACATATGCACATGGATGTCGCCGGGGTGGCAGAACAGGTCGTACTTGAAGTGATGATATTCGAGGTTGGCGATGGTGTGGCTCATATTGTCCTCACCGGAGAGGAACGGCTTCTCCCAGATCACCTTGCCGTCGCGCAGGATGCGGCTCATGCCTGACACATTGCGCGGCAGCTCGCCCACGCGCAGCTCCGGCCCGAAGCTGGCCCAGCGGAGCTTGGAATGCGCGAGATAGAGATAGTTGACCCGCTCGGTCACGTGGTCCGAAAACTCGTTGCCGAGCGCGAAGCCCAGTCGATAGGGCGTGCCGTCCTTGCCGATATAGTAGAGACCGGCGATTTCCGGCTCTTCGCCCGCGTCCTTCGCAAAGCTCGGCGACGGGATCGGCGCGCCCGGGTTGGCGATTATGTGGCCATTGCCCTTGTAGAACCATTCGGGCTGAACGCCCTTTTCGCCCGGAGCGGGCTTGCCGCCCTCGAGGCCCATGCGGAACATCTTCATCGAGTCCGTCAGCGGCGCTTCGGCCTGCTGCTGGTTGGCCTTGTGCATGGCATCGCGCGTCGAAGCCGAACCGAGATGGGTCAGGCCCGTGCCGGTCACATACAGATGCGCCGGATCGGGATGGTCCACCGGAGCCAGCAGCCGGCCCTCGCGCGCCAGCGCCGCCTTGTCGACCGCGGCGCCCAGCCCCTTCTCGATCACGATCGCGCGCAGCGTCAGCCCGCGCTCGGCCGCTTCGGCCGCCAGCGCATAGACGCTCGCGGCGCCGGTCACAACACTGGTCGTCCCGCCTTGGGTGGCGGCAACGGCGCGGCTGCCATCGGCAGCGATGAACTGGATCAGGTGCATGGACACTCCCTCAGTGGCTTTGACGCCCCTATAGCGCAGGCCCTCTCCGCATGCATTCGTTATTTGGGATAGGTGGCCGCCGCCCTCATGCCAATCCTCGCCCCCTGGCCACCGACCGAACCGGCCAGCGCCAATGATCGATTCCGCACTGGAATGGTGGTCAGCACATAGGTTGACTCTGCTGTACTCACAGTTCCTTAGGTCGTCACCATTACGCCAATTTCATTGCGGGATAGAAACAATGCGCCATTTGGTAATACTGATCACGATCTCGGAACGTGCCGAAGGCTGAACCACGCTAGTGGCCTGATCCAGGTGCAGAAGGCCTTGAGGGCTGCAGCCGAATGGCGGGGGCAGCGCAGCTTGGCGCGTCAGCGCCTCAGCGACGCTGGTTGGGAGTGTTTTGATGGCACAAGAATACCCCCACCCTACCTGCGCCAAGGGCCTTTGGCGCTAAACTGCGGTATCCTCCCCCTCTCCCGCGCCCTCAGTCGGCGCCCCTCTCCTGCACTCTCAGTCGGTCCCCTCCACCGCCTGCGGGGGACTTCGCAGCTGCTCGCCGTAGGCGATGAATGTCTCCTGTGGAGACATTC
>CAYPYV010000181.1:0-6325 GCA_964414845.1 uncultured Devosia sp.
GCCCGTGGCTTTCGCCCCAGGTGGTGAAACGGAAGAGGTGGCCGAAACTGTTGAAGCTCATGGAACTGCCCGGAATGTCTCGGGCCGGTCATAGGGCGCGGGAGGAAAGGGGTCAATGCCGGGGCCGGAGACGCAGGGGCGCCGCGTGGCGGACGATAGCCAAGCGCCGCGCGCTGGACTATGATTCTGCGCATGTCTTTCCGTCTTCGCAGTTTGCCGCTCGTTGTTGCGCTCGCCCTCGCCGCGGCGCCGATTCTGGCTCAGGACATCGTCGGCGACGTGCCGGCCGATGCACGGCGGGACCTCTGGTGCGGTACGGCGTTCGAGCTGATGCTGAAGGAAGCGCCAGCGGAAAAGAGCGTCGACAAGACCGGGCTCAAGGATGCGTTCAAGACGGGCAGCGCGGCGCTGATCGAGCGGGCGCTGCCGATCTATCTCGAGAACGGCTATACGAACGAGACGCTCGAGGCGTTCCGGCTCAAGCTCGAGGGCGAGGTGAGTCGGACGATAAATGGCGGCGAGACGGGGCCCTACACATTCCAGGATTGCTCGGCGCTGATCGGGCAATGAGTTCTTGCGACCAAGGAAATTGACGATGACGATTGCGCTCCGATCCGATGACCTGCTGCTGGTGGTGGATGTGCAGTACGACTTCCTGCCGGGCGGCAATCTCGCCGTGGCGGATGGCGACCAGGTGATCGGGCCGATCAATGCCTTGGGCAAGGCGTTCAGCAATGTGGTGCTGACGCAGGACTGGCACCCCAAGGGGCATATCTCGTTCGCATCAAACCACCCCGGCAAGGCGCCGTTCGAAACCGTGCAACTGAGCTATGGCACGCAGGTTTTGTGGCCAGACCATTGCGTCTGGGGCACGAAGGGCGCCGAACTGAGCGCCGCGCTCGACCTGCCACATGCACAACTGACGATCCGCAAGGGCTATCACCCCGAGGTCGACTCCTATTCGGGACTGCAGGAAGCGGACAGAAAGACCAGGACCGGGCTTGCCGGATACCTCAAGGAACGCGGGATCGGCCGGGTGTTCGTCACCGGGCTCGCGACGGATTTCTGCGTCAACTGGACGGCGCAGGACGCATCGAGGGCCGGCTTCGAGACCTATGTGGTGACCGATGCGTGCCGGGGGATTGCTTCGGGTGCGGCGCTGGAGGAGGCTTTCGCGGCGATGGCGGCGGCGGGGGTGAAACGCATTGCCAGCAGCGAGATTGCGGGATGAAAGCACGGTGCGCCATTGCCGGGGTGCTGGCGCTGATCATGGCATCGGCGGCCATGGCTGCCGAGGTGCCGGCAGAGGCTGACCGCCTGTTCTGGTGCGGCAGCGCCATGTACTGGTTGGCAATGAGCGCGTCGGATGCCGGCAATGATGCCGAAGCCGACCAGTACCAGGGATGGGCGGATACGCTCACCGGGCGCGGCGCGCAGAAACTCACCGCCGCAGGATTTTTGGCCGACCGGATCGACGCTGTCGTCGCCAGCTATGACGAGAAGGTCGTGGAGGACCTGAAGGGCGCAACGCCACCCTATGACGCGGCGGAATGCCCTGCGCTGGCGGAACAGCCGGCGGAGTAATTGCTGTGCGACTTCGTGCTTCGTCGTCCGACAAGCTCACGATGAAGAGCTCAGCATGAGGTCGGGCCGGCGCTCGATCTCGCCGCTTCCTCTCCCCCTGCTCGCGGGGGAGGGTGCCCGAACGGCGGGTGGGTGGTGCACCTTGTGCTGGATTATAGAAGGCGGTGAGAGGCTTAGCGCAAGCGGCCCCCTCACCCGGCGCTCCGCGCCACCCTCTCCCTCGCGAGGGAGAGGGGACCCGACTGAGAATATGGGACTTCGACGGAAGGAAACGGCCGCCGACTGAGAGATCAGGCGCTCTTGTCGACCGTTTCGGTCGGGCCGGCATGGGCCGGGCCGCCCTTGGCCACGCCCACCATGGCGGGGCGCAGCACGCGGTCGCCGATGGCGAAGCCGGCCTGCACCACCTGCACCACCGTGCCCTCGGGCTTGGACGGATCGGGCACCTCGAACATCGCCTGGTGCTTGTGCGGGTCGAATTTCTGACCTTCGGCCTCGATCGGCTTCACACCATGCTTGCCGAGCAGGCGCTGCATTTCGCGCTCGGTCATCTCGATGCCGTCGATCAGCGACTTGATGGTCGCGTCGGTGGAGGCACGGGCCTCGGCCGGCAGAACCATGAGCGCGCGGCTCAGCGAATCGGTGGCGGTCAGCATGTCGCGCGCAAAGCTGGCGATGGCGTAGGAGCGCGTATCGGCGACTTCACGCTCGGTGCGCTTCCGGAGATTTTCCATCTCGGCGACGGTCCGCAGCAGCTTGTCGCGAAGGTCGGCGTTCTCGGCCTTGAGCGTATCGACCGGGTCGGACTGGGCAGCAGCGTCGGCTGCCTCCGGCTTCACCGCGGCTTCGGCCTCGGACGCGTTTTCCTGTGGCTTCTGGTTTTCGTCGTGCATCTGGACCCTGGAAAGGTTTGGGCGGCCGTTCACGGCCGCGTCATTCGTGCCCGGATATCGGGCAATGGGCGACAAGTTTCAAGCCTCGTGGTGGCATGCACCGGCTGCGGTCAGCCGCTCTTGCGGCTCAGCACTGCCGAAACCACGTGCGCGGTATAGTCCACCACCGGCACGATACGGGCATAGTTGAGCCGCGTCGGCCCGATCACGCCCAGCACGCCCACCACCTTCTGGTTCGCATCCTTGTAGGGCGAGAGGATGACGGACGAGCCCGAAAGCGAAAACAGCTTGTTCTCGCTGCCGATGAAGATCTTCACGCCCTGCGCATGCTCGGCATCCCCCACGAGGTCGATCAGCCCCTCATGGCTTTCGAGCTCGTCGAAGAGCTGCCGGATGCGGCCCAGTTCCTCGGACGCCATGGTGTCGTTGATGAGGTTGGCCCGGCCGCGCACAATCACCGTCGGCTGTGCCGCGCTGCCCGATCCGGCAAGCGTCGCAAGCCCCGCTTCAACCAGCTTGCCGGTCAGTTCGTCGAGTTCGGCGACCACTTCGGCGCGCTTCGATTGGAGTGCCTTGCGCGTCTCGCTGAGGGTCTTGCCGACGGCGAGATGCGCAAGATAGTTCGAGGCCCGCGTCAGCGCGTCGGCGGCGAGCCCCGGCGGCAGCGGAAACACCCGGTTCTCCACCGAGCCATCCTCGCCCACCAGCACCACCATGGCGCGCTCGGCATCGAGGCGGATGAATTCGATATGCTTCAATATCAGGTCGGACTTCTGCGCGATCACCACGCCCGCGCCGTGCGACAGGCCCGAAAGCAGCTGGCTCGCCTGGGTCAGGAGATCCTCGACCTTGCCCTCTGCCGCCCGCGCCTCCATCTGCTGTTCGATGGCACCACGCTCTTCGGCATCGACGGAGCCGACTTCGAGCATGGCATCGACGAAGAAGCGCAGACCCTGCTGGGTGGGCAAGCGACCGGCGGAAGTATGCGGCGCCGCGATGAGGCCCAGATCCTCGAGATCGGCCATGACATTGCGCACCGAGGCGGGCGACAGCCCCACCGACAAGAGCCGCGACAGGTCGCGCGAGCCTACCGGCGTGCCGGTCTCGAGATAACGCTCGACCAAGCGCCTGAAGATATCCTGGCTGCGGGCGTTCAGCACCGCGAGCACGTCTTCGGTGACTTTCGTTGTCGCTGCCATATTCACCATTTAGGCGGAAACAGATTGAACGCCAAGAGCGCGGCGCTTGTCCCCGCGGGCACCGAGGGGTTAAGACGCGGTTAACTGATCTTAACCAGGTGATTTGTCCCCATGCGGCCTTCCGGACGCCAAGCAGATGAGATGCGCGCCGTTTCCCTCGAGCGCGGCGTGGCGCCCAAGGCGGAAGGCAGCTGCCTCGTCACCTTCGGCGGCACCAAGGTCTATGTCACCGCCACGGTCGAAACCACGCTGCCCTCCTGGCGGCGGAATTCCGGCCTCGGCTGGGTCACCGCCGAATATGGCATGCTGCCTCGCGCCACCGACCAGCGCACCCGCCGCGAAGCCGCGGCCGGCAAGCAGTCGGGCCGCACCCAGGAAATCCAGCGCCTGATCGGCCGTTCGCTCCGCGCCATCGTCGACATGCAGGCGCTCGGCGAAAACCAGATCACCCTCGATTGCGACGTGCTCGAAGCCGATGGGGGCACCCGCACCGCGTCGATCACCGGCGCCTATGTGGCGCTCGTCGATGCCGTGCGCTGGCTCGAGGCCCGCGGCCTCACCAAGGGCCCGCATGTCCTGCGCGATACCGTCGCCGCCGTGTCCTGCGGCATCTATCGCGGCGTGCCGGTGCTCGATCTCGATTACCTCGAGGATTCCGAGGCCCATACCGATGCCAATTTCGTCATGACGGGCGAAGGTCGCTTCGTCGAGATCCAGGGCACCGCCGAGCAGGTGCCCTTCAGCCGCGCGGAGCTCGAAAGCCTGATGGGCCTTGCGGAGAAGGGCATCACCCAGTTGACCAATCTGCAGAAGGTGGCGCTCGCGTGACCGAAGCTCCCCTCAGATTGAGGCGCGGCGACCGGCTGGTGCTGGCCACCCACAATGATGGCAAGCTCCGGGAGTTCAAGGAGCTGCTGAGGCCGTTCGGGCTCGACATCGTATCGGCCGGCGAACTCGACCTGCCCGAGCCCGACGAGACCGGCACGACCTTCGCCGAAAATGCGCGGATCAAGGCGCATGCGGCGGCCAAGGCCGCGAACTGCATCGCGCTCGCTGATGATTCCGGCCTCGTGGTCGAGGCCATTGGCGGTAGACCCGGCGTCTATACCGCCAACTGGGCGCAGTCAGGCAGTATGCGCGACTACAGGGTCGGCATGCGGCGGGTCGAGGATTCGCTCCAGGCCGCTGGCGCGCTCAGCCCTGCCGATCGCCGCGGCTCGTTCAACGCCACGCTCTGCCTCGCGCATCCGGATGGTCGGGAAGCGCTGTTTGTCGGCGTCGTCGAGGGCGTGATGGTGTGGCCTCCACGCGGCGACAAGGGCTTCGGCTTCGACCCGATGTTCATGCCCGACGGCTTCGACATCACCTTTGGGGAAATGGGCTCGGAGGAAAAGCACTCCTGGGCTCCGGGCAAGGTCGGCCTCAGCCACCGCGCCCGCGCCTTCGGCCTCTTCGTGGATGCGGCCCTGGGAGGCGATGTTGAGCACTAAGCAGGCGGGAAGGTAAGCATGACCGCATTCGCCAACAGCGTCGATCCGCGCTCCAACGGCCTGTTCGGGGTCTATGTGCATTGGCCCTTCTGCGCCGCCAAATGCCCCTATTGCGATTTCAACTCGCACGTCCACCGCGGACCGTTCGACGAAGCTGGCTACGTCGCGGCCTATGAACGCGAGATCGCGTATTTCGCGCAGAAGACGCAGGGCCGGGTCGTGCAGTCGATCTTTTTCGGTGGTGGTACGCCCTCGCTGATGGACCCGCGCTCGGTGGGCGGCATTCTCGACGCCATCGGCAAGCATTGGGAAATCGACCCGAAAGCCGAAATCACGCTCGAAGCCAACCCGACCTCCGTCGAAGCCGACCGCTTCCGCGGCTATCGGGCCGCGGGGGTGAACCGTGTCTCCCTCGGCGTCCAATCTCTCAGGGAAGGCCCGCTGGCCGAACTGGGCCGCAAGCACAGCGTGGATGAGGCCATCGCCGCGGTGCGGCTGGCGCAGTCGATCTTCCCGCGCTCGAGCTTCGACCTGATCTATACGCGCCCCCGCCAGACGCTGGAGGACTGGGAAGACGAGCTGACGGAAGCGCTGTGGCTTGCCGAAGCCGGGCACCTCTCGCTCTACCAGCTCACCATCGAGCAGGGCACGCGCTACTATGACCTGTTCAAGGCCGGCAAGCTGAAGATGCCGGACGAGGATACGAGCGCCGATTTCTACGAGCTGACGCAGGAATTGACGCAGAAAGCGGGTCTGCCGGCCTATGAAATCTCCAACCATGCCCGCCCGGGACAGGAGAGCCGCCATAACCTGATCTATTGGCGCTATGGCGAATATGCCGGCATCGGACCCGGCGCGCATGGGCGGCTCCTGATCAACAACCAGCGGCACGCGACTGCCACCGAGAAGCTGCCCTTCGAGTGGCAGAAGAAGGTCGAGGCGCGCGGCCATGGGCTCGTGACCGATGACATCCTCACCTGGGAAGAAGAGGGTGACGAGCTGCTGGTGATGGGCCTCCGCCTGCGCGAGGGCATCGATCCGCGCCGCTTCACGCAGATTTCCGGCCGGACGATCTCGCAGCGGCAGATCAATGAGCTCAAGGCCATCGGCTTTGTCGAAACCCTGCCCAATGGCTTCATCCGAGTGACCGACAAGGGCT
>CAYPYV010000182.1:0-6312 GCA_964414845.1 uncultured Devosia sp.
GCACTGTCAATTTGCGCAAAACGCAGTGCTGGGCTGCGCAAACCGGGCGGAACCAATCGGCGGTTCGAACGTTGGCGGCGAAACTGAACGGGAACTGAACAGCTCTCTCAAGTGAGGTTCAGCCGCGCCCCGTTAACCCTTGTGCCTGTGCCGACTGTCTGCTGCAGGACGCACATCGGACGTGCCGCCTTCACCCGCCCCCCGCAAGGCGGTCGTCGCAGAAAAGCCAGCGTCTCTCGGGGCGCTGGCTTTTCTGTTACTGGCCGCATCGCATCCGTCGATTGCCATGGAAGCTGCGCGCGGGCGGCGCTATCACTCGGCCATGCTGATTGCGGGGTTTCGGGTATGAACATCGTGGTGGAGCCGGAAGGCCCCAAGCTCGCCGTCGTGGCATCGAACCCGGTGCCGCAGGGCGCGCGCGTCAACTGGCTGAAGACCGCCGACGGCGTCCGGCTGCGCTATGCCACCTTCCCCAAGGGGCCGGGGCCGGCGCGCGGCACGGTCTGCCTCGTGCATGGGCGTACCGAGTTCATCGAGAAATATTTCGAGACCATCGCCGATTTCCAGTCCCGCGGCTTTGCCGTCGCGACCTTTGACTGGCGCGGGCAAGGCGCGAGCGACCGCCTCATTTCCAACCGCAGCCTCGGGCATGTCCGCAGCTACGAGGATTATGTCGCCGACCTGATGCTGTTCCATCGCGAGGTGCTGCTGCCCGATTGTCCGGGGCCCTATCACCTGGTCGGGCACTCGATGAGCGGGCTCGTCTGCCTCGAGGTCGGCCGGCGCGACCGCATGATGTTCGAGCGTATCTTCCTGTCCGCGCCCATGCTCGGGCTCGACAACCAGCCGTTCGAGACCATAGGCATGGCGCGGCTCTCGCGCGTGCTCGCCACGATCGGCCTCGCGCGGCTGCCGGTCGGGCGCAAGGCCGATGGCGAGCAGACGGCCGATGGCTTCGCCGGCAACCCGCTCACCTCCGATCTTGCACGCTATACCCGCAGCATCGATGTGCTGAGGGCCGCGCCCGAGCTCGCGGTCGGCAACCCGACCATCGGCTGGGTGGCGGCGGCCTATGCGGCCATGGCGCGCTCGCTCGATGATTCCTACCCCACCGAGGTGAAGATCCCCGTCCTGATGCTGGCGGCGGCGCGCGACGAGATCGTCTCGAGCCGCGCCACCGAGACGCTGGGCCTACGCATGCGCACCGGCCGCCACCTGATCGTGCCGGGCGCGCGGCACGAGCTGTTCATGGAATCCGATCCGATCCGCGGGCAGGTGCTTGCGGCCTTCGACGCTTTCGTCACCGAAGCAAGCCTCGCCTGAGCGCTTCCAGGGAAAGTGGAAACGGTTTTCCGGTTCGGAAGCGCGACAAAACAAAGACCTGGATCATTTCAGCGGTTCAACCGAACCGTTGAAATGATCTGGCGGCTCAGCTGTTGAGCTTGTCCAGCGCGGCGCGATGCAGTTCGGGCGTCGCGGCGGCAACGCAATTGCCGCCCTTTTCCGCCGGCTCGCCGGCCCAGGTGGTGACGACACCGCCGGCATTCTGGATCAACGGGATCAGCGGCGCGATATCGACATCCTTGAGCCCCGCCTCGCAGACGAGGTCGATATGGCCGGCCGCGAGCAGCGCGTAGCCGTAGCAATCGAGGCCATATCTCGTCGTCAGTACCGAGCGCCGGAGCTTGGTCCAGTTCTCGACCGTGCCGGTGACCTCGAAGATATCGGGCGATGTGGCCGTGGCCTTGGCGCGCGACAGCTCCGTCACCGACGAGGTGCGCAGGGTCGCCCGGTCGGTGCCACGGTGGTAATGCGCCTCGCCGGGCAGCGCCATATAGATCTCGCCCGTGAAGGGCTGCGCCATCAGCCCTGCCACCGAGTGTCCATCCACCATCAGCCCGATGAGCGTGCCCCAGACAGGCACGCCGGTGATGAAGGCCCGCGTGCCATCAATCGGGTCGATGATCCATGAGAAGCGCCCGAGGCTCGATTTTGCATCCCATTCCTCCCCGATGATGCCGTGGTCGGGGAACCGCTCGCCGATCAGTTCGCGGATGGCGAGTTCGGCCTCGCGGTCGGCGGCGGTCACGGGGTCGAAACCCGATGCCTCCTTGTTGTCGACGGCGATTGCCGTGCGGAACCGCGGCAGCGATTTGGTTGCCGCGATCTCGGCGGCATCGAGCAGGGTCTGGCGGACGAGATCGGGCGAGAGGCCGGCAAGGGTTCGGGTCATGCTGTGTCCGGTCGATTTCGGAGGGATCTGGGCGGCTGATAGAGGATTTCACTCAGGACGCAAACCTGCGGGCTGATTCATTTCTGCAACAGACTCGGGCAAGAATTCTTGCGCGCACGGCTTGGCCGTTGCTTGCGGGCGCAAATCAGTTCACCCCAATAATTGCATGATGGGTGCGCCGCCAGGGACCTTTTCTTTCTTTTGGCCGGTCTTGGGCAGCCATCGTTTCCTCCCTTGACTGGGCCGCTTCGGCGGCCCGATTTTTGCGGGGTGACGCGGCCCGGCCAGGCGCTATTCCGCAGCGCGCCGGCTCGCCGGCCCCACGAGCCCGATGGCCATCGGGTCGATCCCGACCAGTGTCAGCAGCAGCCGCTCGATGATCTGCCGGGTCGCGTTGAACCCGGCGCTGCGCTCGAGCGTCACCTCGTTCATGTAGAGATGCCGGCTCACCTCGATCTGCAGCGCATGGATGCCGTGGTTCGGCCGCCCATATGTGCGGGTCGAGAACCCCCCGGCATAGGGCCGGTTGCGCACGACCCGCAATCCCGAGGCGGAGAAGACCGCTTCCACGAGGTCGATCAGACCCGGCGCGCAACTCGTGCCATAGCGGTCGCCAAGCACGATGTCGGGCCCGAGCCGGTCGCCGGGCCGCGCGAGCCTCGGCATCGAATGGCAATCGATCAGCACGGCTGTGCCGAAGCTGGAATAGGTCTCGCTGAGCAGGCGCTGCAGCGTCGCGTGATAGGGCTGGTAGATGCCCTCCACCCGCATGCGCGCATCCTCCAGGCTGAGCTTGTCGCGATAGATCGGCTTGTTCTCCGCCACCACGCGCGGAATCGTGCCGAGGCCCGAGGCTATGCGCGGGCTCGTGGTGTTGAACCGCTCGGATAGCGGCTCATGGAACATCTGCGGGTCGAGCTCCCAGGGCTCGCGGTTCACGTCGAGATAGGCGCGCGGGAAATGCGCCCTCAGCAGAGGCGCACCCAGGTGCGGGGCGCGCGAGAAGAGCTCGTCGACATAGGCGTCTTCGGATTGCCGGATGGACAGATGATCGAGCCGCGCCATGCGCAGGAAACGCTCGGGGTAGTCACGGCCGGAATGCGCCGAATTGAACACCAGCGGGGTCGTGAGGCGCTTCGGCCGCACGGTTTCGAACGCCGGTCTGTCCAGATAGTCGGACTGCACGTCCCTCTCCCTCGGCGCCGTCGCGCGTGTCGAATCGAATGTGCCGCTTCGGGGGCGACTTGTCCATAACGGGCCGAATCTCCTAGCTGTTCACCTAAAGCTCGAAACACCTGTGCAAGCGGGTTTCGCGGCGCACAAAACTCCATTATGCCTCAGAGGCCGAGAACGGACGTGGGGACCCCAGGATGGTGGCGATGAAGCGTATTCTGCTGGCCGAAGACGACAACGACATGCGTCAGTTCCTGACGCGGGCATTGAAGAATGCCGGCTATGATGTGGTGAGCTTCGACAATGGCCGCTCCGCCTATGAGCGCCTTCGGGAGGAGCCCTTCGCGCTGTTGCTGAGCGATATCGTGATGCCCGAAATGGACGGTATCGAACTGGCGCGGCGCGCGACCGAACTCGACCCGGATCTCAAGGTGATGTTCATTACCGGCTTCGCCGCCGTTGCGCTGAACCCGGATTCCGAGGCACCAAAGGATGCGGCCGTCTTGTCCAAGCCGTTCCACCTGCGCGATCTCGTGAGCGAAGTCGAACGCCTGCTCGCCGCCTGAGAACAATCGGTTTTCACCACTTGACCCGTCGCGCGGTCTGTGGTGTATCCCGCCGCAACGACGGGCATCGCCCGGCGGTACCGATGCGATGGGTGTATAGCTCAGCGGGAGAGCACTACCTTGACATGGTAGGGGTCACAGGTTCAATCCCTGTTACACCCACCATCCTTCGCCAAGGGCCTGAAAGCCAACGGGTTTTCTCGCCGTCCCGCGCAAGCGGAAATGACTGTCGGTCGTTCCTCCCCGTGGACCACCGATCTGGAATGGGTGCGTAGCTCAGCGGGAGAGCATCGCCTTCACACGGCGGGGGTCACAGGTTCAATCCCTGTCGCACCCACCATTCCTCCCCACCCCTCATGTTCTGCCAATGCTCGCAATCCTGGGCGCGATCGCGTGCGGGCGGCAATTGCCGCAGGCTGTCGCAAGCCAGAAGCGCTTTCAGGAAAAGTCGCGTCACTTTTCCGCTTCGAAAGCGCGACCAGACAATGACCTCGGTCAGGTCATCGTGTCAGGCGAAACATGAAATCATCTAGCGGGCGCGATGCTGCAGCCGCAGCCGCAGCCCGCCCCAGCCATCACCCTTTGCCGGGCCCGGCAGAGTCGTGGATCAGGTTCGATTTGCGCGCGCTCAGACCGGGGCCAAGCTGGATCACGGCTGCCGAAGCTGCGCCTTGACAGTGAAACTGTTGCAGGAACACCACGAAAACACGTAAACGGGACTTGTGGAAGCCGACCGAAATATGGCAAGAATTGGGGCATGCTGTGATCCACACGGGGCATTTTGTGTGGAACCGGCTGTAGAAAGTCTTTGCGGGCGCCATAGGGGGCAAGCGTTAAGACACTGAAATGACTGGTGAAAGTGGGTTCTCCCCCTTCACGATAAGCGATGCGTCCGTGCAACACACGGCGTGTCAACGCTAGGTTTTTGCCTTCCGTCTGCTGGTTTGCGCTAGCCGGACGCGGAGGCTGTATGTATTTTGCCTCCGACCTTTCAAGATAAGGAGGCACTCCATGAATCGTATTGCTCTTTTCGCCGCCACCGGCGTTCTCGCACTCGGTGCGGCCGGCGCTGCCAATGCTGCTGATCTCATTGTGAACGAGGCCCCGACGGCCGGCTATGTCGAAGCCCCTGCCAGCGGCAACTGGGACGGCCTGTATCTCGGCGTTTTCGGCGGCTATGCCTGGGGCACTGCCGTCAATGACGACGACACCTTCGTGCTGAACGACGGCGATTACGAAGGCGATGTTTCCGGCTATCTGCTCGGCCTACAGGCGGGCGCCAACTTCACGCTCGGCGGCAGCATCGTCGCCGGTGTGGTGGGTGACATCGCCTGGTCGAACCAGGAGCTCGACACCGACGTCGCCGATCTCTCGGCAACTGTCGATTGGCAGGGCTCGCTGCGCGGCAAGCTCGGCGTCGATGCCGGCATGTTCATGCCCTACCTGACGGCCGGTCTCGCCGTGGCGAACGCCAATATCGACACCGGTTCGAGCTCCGACAGCAACATGCATCTCGGCTGGACCGCAGGCGCAGGCGTTTCGATCGCAGCGACCGAGAACATGACCATCGATCTCGAGTATCGGTATTCCGACTATGGCTCGGCCGACTACGATCTCGGGTCGTCGACTCCGGTCAGCCTGACTTCGAACGCCGTCACCGTCGGCCTGAACTGGAAGCTCTGAGCTTCTCCGACCGGTTGATGAAACTAGATCCCGCCCGGGCGACCGGGCGGGATTTTTGCTTATGGGGAGTGGCCCCTTGCCGCCGCCTGCATCGCCCACGAGACAACGGGCCGTCTTGGATGGGCGTCAGAAGGGATGGTGAGCGCGGCACCGGAGCCGAGGGCCACGTTTGGCACCCTCAGTCGGTTCCCTTGCACCGCCTGCGGGGGAGTTCTCAGCGCTCTTGCAAAGCTCCAGTGGAGCTTTGCAGCGAAGAACGCCCGTCAGGCTATGGGCAGAGCCGGGGTGACCCGGTGATTGGGGTTGGATGGTGCCACACACTCGGTGTCATCCCGGCGAAGGCCGGGACCCATCCTGAGATATTTCCCAAGCCGCTAGGCGGCCGCGTCGGTCAACATAGGACCTCATGCTGAGCTTCCTCATCGTGAGCTTGTCGAACGACGAAGCACCAGGTCCGGGCGCGCAAAGCTTGCGAGTTGGCCCTCTCTGGGACCCTCAGTCGGTTCCCCTCCCCTGCTCGCGGGGGAGGGTCGCTGACTGCAAGCATCAAGCCAAACTTATCCCCGTCCCCAAGACCTGCCGTATACTCCGCCCCATCTTCTCGCATGGAAGCGGGGTCGCGACGAACGGTTCGGCGGGGAGAGATCGGGCGGATGG
>CAYPYV010000183.1:0-2082 GCA_964414845.1 uncultured Devosia sp.
AGGACGAGTTGCTCAGATCGACCCGAGCTTGCCGAAGCCCAGGTTGCCCGTGCTGTCATTCTGGGATTTTGCCAATTGCTGGCCCATGGCATCGAGCTTGAGGGCGGTGCGGTAGGAGGCCATGGCCTTCTTGTACAGCTGGTCGGAGAGTCCGATCGCCTGCCGCTCGTTGGCGCCGATATTGCCGTACAGATCCATGACGCGATTGGCGAAATCGCTAGTGCCCGATGCGCCCTTGAGCGCAGCGAGCAGGCTCTGGTTGGCGCGCTGGCGCAGCTCGCGCTTTGCCGCGGATATCTCGGTGGGGGAGAACTTTCCGCTGTCGTCGAGCGCGATCGCAGAGAGCATGTCGGCGGCAAACTCCTTGAGGTCCGGGCCTTCGCTCGCGCGACGCTTGCTCGTATCCTGCAGGTCGAGCGCCGAACGCGCGTCCTTGGCGAGATCCTCCGGCGTGCGCGCGCTTTCGCCCTTGCCGGTAATGCGATCGAGATAGGCAAGCACCGGGTCGTCCGCATTGTCGGCGGGAAGCACTGACGGATCGTCCGCCAGTTGCCGCAAACCGGATTCCAGCGCCGCCTTCTGCTTCTGCCAGGTGGCTGAGGCCTTCTCTTCCGGTCCGGCGCCGCCCAGAAAATCGAGCGCCTTGGTGTAGAGCGACTTGACCGTGCCTGCACCGCGCGCCGCCGTCACCGCAGAAGCCATCATGGCATCAAAGCGCCGGGAGAGCTCAAGGGACGCGGCTTTCCCCTCGTCGGCGGTAAAATCGCGAGTGGTGTCGGTCGCCATGGCAAAGAGCTGGCGACGGTCGAAGCCCGAAAGATCGACGGCGAGCCGGCCATCGGCATTGAGCGGCGAGGTGATGCCGAGCGACTTCAGCAATTCCTCAAGCCGCGCGCGGGTATTGGCCGCGACCTGCTCGAGGCTTTGCGACGCCGAGGCAGAGAGCGTCTTTTGATCGCCGGCAGCGGAAGAGGTGGAGGTGCCCGCATCGCCGGCGCCGTTGCTGGCCGACGACTTCGCCGCCTGGGCGGAAAGGCGCGCCTGCAACTCGCGCCAGGCATCGGAGGTGGAGAGGCTTGAAATGGTCGTCATGGCACACTGCCCATCTGAATGCGCAGTGCGATGCAAAGGGCGTGCCAGCCGTTAACCATTGGGAAATCTATGGAAATCCTGCGGAAACATCGGCATGACCGGGCATGCGGCAACAAATGCCCGGCGAGCCTTGCCGGGCAGCGGCGATATCGGGAACCGGAAAAGAAAAAGGGCTCCGCTCGAGGGGATGAGCGGAGCCCGAAAGCCGACCACCGAAGCGGCCAGCCATTCGAGAACGCAGCCAGGGAGGAGGAGGGCTGCAATCTCTGAGCTTCGGCCAGGGAGGAGGAGAGGCCGTCAGCTCTTGGGTCTGTTTATGCCGGGGGATGCCGATGAGGGCAAACGCGAAGTCGGAAGCGCTGCCATGCGCTGAGCGCAAGTTTGTCAATTGAGGTGAAGAATTCGTCGGGCGGTGCAAGCGGCCGCAATCAGGCAAAAAAAGAGGCTCCATCCGAAGATGGAGCCTATGACTTGGGACCGAAGTCCAAATCGCAAGTGGTGGCATCTGGCGAGGGAGGAGGGTACGCCGTCTGCCGGTGGATCGTCGCCCAGGGAGGAGGATTGGGGTCAGATCCGGTGTCGCAGAGCAGGACCGAGGGAGGAGGAAACGGTGCGGCTCACATCGACAAGACGAATATGGGGGAGGACACCGATGTCAGCAATGCGGCTGCAAACATGTCAGCCATGCAGCCTGCGCAAGTAAGGTCAGCATGGTTGACCTCTTTGGGGTGATCGCCGGCACGGCCTTCGGTTGAGCGCGAAGCCGGCATCGACGCGGGTGGACTCCAAAAAAACAAGGCCCCGCTCGAGGGGAGAGCGGGGCCAAAGTTGCAGACAAAAACTGACTGCAAGGAGGGAACAAACAACTGGCGCGAGGAGGAGGAGGGAGAAGCACCAGAAGCTGTCGCGGCGCCTTGTATGTGGGTGGAGCCGACCTGCCAATCGGGCATGTCTCATGGGTGCCATGCGATGAACGCATGGCTGTCGACT
>CAYPYV010000183.1:2182-6301 GCA_964414845.1 uncultured Devosia sp.
CGCGACGAAAACCTGATGCAGATCAGAGGCTTATGTGCTGCTATTCGGGCGCGAACATTTCGCCGAGCATGGTCCGCATGCTGCCGCCCTCGATAAACACAACGTTATCGATACGCCACGCGGTGTCCTGCAGCGCCGGAATGGTGACGCGCTCGAGTGCCAGCCAGTCGGAATAGTCGGCCTCGGGCGCTTCGGGGAAGCCGTACCTGATCTCCACCGATACAGCGCCGTCCTTGTTTTCGACGGCGCCGACCTCGCATCGTGACGCGTAGTCGATATAGGTCGACCAGGGCGTGCCATCGCCGAGTGGCGGCTTTTCACCGGGATTGGCTTTCTCCCATGCGGCGTTCTTCTCCTCGGCGGCGGCGAGGTCTGTCGCGAGACCGGGGGTCAGGAGGCCGAGAATCGGGCCTGGGTCACCGCTGATGCGCGACAGGCAGAAGGTTTCGCCAATCTGTTGGGGGGAGAGACCGGTTACGCCGGCCGATTCCTGCGCCAGGGCCGGACCCGAAAGCGTGACTATTGCTGCGCAAAGAAGAAGACGAGGCAGGCGCATATGAACCCCCAGACAATCGTTGGCGCGGAATTTGGCGGCAGCGCGCTGAATGTGGCCTGAATGGCGGCGGAATGCGCCTCAGCGCAGCCGTCGGTCCGCCATGCGGTCGGCTATCGCGTGTTCGCCCCTCTCTCGGAGATTGGTGATGGCGCCCGCGAAATCCCGGCTGTCACGATTCTGGCTGAGCTTGGCCTTGGCGAGCGTCTTGGTAACCGCGATACGGAAGACGACGATCCTGCCCAGCATGTCGTCCATGTAGTCGCCGGGGGCGTCGGCCATGCGCCATGCCTGATCGCCGTTGAGGGCGTGTTCCTGGCTGCGGGTGAGAAGACCGACCGCAGCCCGCTTGGCGCGCGTATCGTGCAGGAAGCGGATGGTGCCATGCATGTGGACAGCTTCGTAGTTCCAGGTCGGGACGCTGCGATGCGTTTCGGCCTTGCTCGGATAGCTGTTGGGCGTGACATAGGCGTCGACGCTGCGGAAGATGACAAGCACCTCCGAGTTATCGGGAAGCAGCCGATGCAGATCGTTTGCCAGCGCGACGTGGCCCACGAGCTCACCCGTCTTGTCGACCAGCAGGGGCAGGTGGTTTGCGACGAGGCCGTCGATCGTGTGAGCAACCAGCGTCGCCAGGGGAGCCGAGGCAACCACCTGCGCTATGGCGACGGGATCAGTCTCGCTGAAATGCTCTGGAATATACATGGCTGGCCGCCGGCTCATGGTCGCAGGCGGCGACGATAAGCCGTCCGGACCGCGAACCTCAAGAGCGCCGGCGGAGGCCGAGCCGCCGGGCGGCGCGCTGGTTCGGTCGGGATCAGGCGACCTTGGTCACGAAGTCTTCCACCGGGCGACTTGATCCTGTGCGGCCTATTTGCGCTCGCGGCCTGCGCTGCCGCTATTGTCGGGATCCTCTGGGTGGCCGGACGTTAGGTAAACATCGCGCCCGGCCGTCTTTCGGCAGAGGTGATCGCCTCAGAACTGCCACTCGCGCGCCTTTCCGACGAGGAAATCGCGGAACACGCCGACGCGCTTGGAATTCTTGAGGGCAGGTGGATAAACGAAATAGGCCTCGTAGGCCGGCAGTTCGATGCCCGGCAGCACGCGGAGCAACGACGCCTCGTTCTCGGTGACATAGTCGGGAAGCATGGCGATGCCGATGCCGGCGCGGCAGGCCTGCATCATGCCGATGATCGCATTGACGCGCATGGAGGCACGGCGCGGCGAAGAATCGGGCCGCCCGAGGCGCTCGAGATAGTTGATGTCACCCAGGTAGGACGGCACAGGCTCGCCGAACGAGATGATCCGGTGGTTGTCGAGTTCTTCCACCGTCTGCGGTTCGCCGCGCTGATCGAGATAGGTGCGCGAGGCGTAGAAGTGGTTGTGCACCGTGAACAGCTTGCGCTGGATCATTTCGGACTGGTTGGGACGGTGCAGCCGGATGGCCACATCGGCCTCGCGCATGGCGAGATCGAGTTCGGCGTCGTTGAGTTTGATCTCCACCTGGATATCCGGATAGAGCATCAGGAATTCATATACGCGGCTACTGAGCCAGGTCGACCCGATGCCCACCGTCGTGGTGACGAGCAGGGGGCCGGTCGGCACCTCCTGACTCTCGGACATCTGCGTCTCGACCTGCTGCAGCTCCCAGTGCATGCGATGCGCGGTGCGGAACAGCTGCTCGCCGACTTCGGTGAGGACGAGGCCGCGCGCGTGCCGGATGAAGAGCTTGAGCCCCAGATCATCCTCGAGTGCGGAAATCTGACGGCTGACGGCCGACTGGCTCATGTTGAGCCTTTCGGCGGCGTGCGTGAAGCTCCCGGATTCGGCAGCGGTGTGGAAGATGCGCAGCTTGTCCCAGTCGAGCATCGCTATTCCGCCGCCTCTGCCAATTGGTGCTGGGCGAGATATTCCTCGGCGTCGAGCGCGGCCATGCAGCCCATCCCGGCGGCCGTGACAGCCTGCCGGTAGATGTCGTCGGTCACATCGCCAGCCGCGAATACGCCCGGAACATTGGTGGCGGTGCCGCCCGGCACGGTCTTCAGATAGCCGCCGGGCTTCATGTCGAGCTTGCCGGCAAAGATCGACGTGGCGGGCGCGTGGCCGATGGCGATGAACACGCCATCCACCGATTTCTCGGTGACCGTGCCCGATACCCTATCCTTGATGCGCACGCCCTTGACCGAGCGCGGCATGTCGGACCCGAGTACTTCCGAAACTTCCGCGTTCCAGATCACCTCGACCTTGGGGTTCTTGAACAGCCGCTCCTGCAGGATGCGCTCGGCCCGGAACTCGCCGCGGCGATGCACGACCGTGACCTTGGAGGCGAAATTGGTGAGGAACAGCGCTTCCTCGACGGCAGTGTTGCCGCCGCCAACCACGACGACTTCCTTGCCACGGTAGAAGAAGCCGTCGCAGGTGGCGCAGGCGGAAACGCCGAAGCCCTGGAATTTCTGCTCGCTCTCGAGCCCGAGCCAGCGCGCCTGCGCGCCCGTGGCGATGATGACGCTGTCGGCGGTATAGGTGGTGCCGCCATCGCCCTTGAGCACGAAGGGCCGGCGATCAAAATCCACCTCGGTGATGATGTCGCTGATCATGCGCGTGCCGACATGCTCGGCCTGCGCCCGCATCTGCTCCATGAGCCAAGGGCCCTGGATGACATCGGCGAAGCCGGGATAGTTCTCGACATCCGATGTGATGGTGAGCTGGCCGCCGGGCTGCAGGCCGGAGATCATGACGGGCTCGAGCATGGCGCGCGCCGCATAGATGGCCGCTGTATAGCCGGCAGGACCCGACCCGATGATGACGACTTTGGCGTGCACCTGACGCTCCCGGCTACGCGTAAACTTCACTGGCAAAATAGGTGGAGAGCCCACAGGCTTTCAAGGCGGCCGAGACGATCGACCGCGCAGGAACCCTATGGACTCACCAAAAAGACACACCGCGGGCCAATGCCCGGCGCGCTTTCGGCGCCTTCAGACGAATTTGAGTTCGAGAATCTCGTAGCTCTTGGCGCCGCCTGGCGCCGAGACTTCGATCGAATCGCCGACTTCCTTGCCGATCAGCGCCCGCGCAATGGGGGAGGAAATCGAGATGCGGCCCTTGCTGGCATCCGCCTCGGCATCGCCGACAATGGTGTAGGACTTCTCGACTTCGGTGTCCTCGTCGACGATCTTCACCGTCGCGCCGAACTTCACCTTGTCGCCAGCGAGCTTGGTGACGTCGATGATCTCTGCGAGCGCAAGCAGGGTCTCGAGTTCCTTGATGCGGCCCTCGTTCAGGCTCTGCTGCTCCTTGGCGGCGGAATATTCGGCGTTCTCGCTGAGGTCGCCATGGGCGCGCGCTTCGGCGATGGCGGCAATGATGGCCGGACGGTCCTCGGCGGTGCGGCGACGGAACTCTTCCGTCAGCGCCTTGTGCCCCTGGATCGTCATCGGGATCTTGTCCATACCCGTCTCCGTTCAAAAACCATCCCCGCCGTTCAAGTCGGCTCGTACCGGCACCGGACCTGCAGGGGAAACATTCGGCGGGCAAATTGCCCGTGTGCACACCGGAGGTCAAGCCGG
>CAYPYV010000184.1:0-6291 GCA_964414845.1 uncultured Devosia sp.
AAGGCGTGCTGCGCTCGGTGACCGACGGCAACGTCGGCAGCATCTTCGGCTGGGGCTTCGCGCCGTGCCACGGCGGGGCGTTGCAGTTCATCGACGCGATGGGGGCGGAGGCGTTCGTGACGCGGGCGCGGGAGCTGGCGGGGAAGTTCGGTGGGCGGTTTGAGCCGGCGGGGGTGGTGGTGAGGGCGGAGGAGCGTGGCGGGCGGTTAACCGACGGTCAAATGGCACCCAGGTGACGTATGCGCTTGTTGCTCAGCTGGCCGGGTTGCTGTCTGACTGAGGAGACGGCATCCACGATGTGAGAAGCAGAGTCGGAGGCGCTCGATCGGGACCCAATGCGGTTAGTTGTTGATGCAGTCGCGATTCAAGGCAGGTGCTGGGGCAGTTGAGTTCCACCGCTGGTCCATACACTGATCAGCCCAGCCGTGGGAGCGGCCGAGTAGTCGTTCGGCGCGCGCCCCGATGAACTACGGACGCGGTCTGGATTCGCTAGGCAAAGCACGATCGCAGTCGCAACGTCCATTGTCGTTGGCCGGATCTTGCAGCATCAGCTTCAGTTCTTTGCGTATGGCCCGTCGCTCCACGGGAGTGACTGTTTCCGGGCCACGCCGGTCTCGCAGTTGTCGAAGAGGGTATGGCCTTCTGCAGCCGTGTCGAGGTCGAAGTGTCAACGGCATAGGCCTCGCGCGTACTCCCATAGGCCCCGCCGATGTGCGGCGCGATGCTCAACCGGAAGCGCGCACTTCGTAGCACGTGGTCTCTTTCGGTCGTGCAGACTCCGAAGCGAGCGAGTTCGAGTACGACGGCTTCCTCGAAGCAGTCTTGGATATCAGGAACGCCCCCGCAACCTGGCTGTTCTCGGACTGAGCGTCAGGTGTTCCTCTACGTCCGAGCGGCTGAGAAGGGTGCGCTTGTGGAGACCGTTAGGAGGGAACCGTCGGAGTGGCGTCGAAAGTCAACTGGCCTACTGCAACTGTGGACGGAGGGAGGCGTCGCGGCGCGCAGTTCGCGTACCTTGAAGTGACGGCGACCGGTTGCAGTATTGCGCTGGCATCGCGCTAAGGCGGGGAGTGGCTCGAGTCCATTTTGGACGCACCACAGGCGGATAGTGCCCCGGCCCGAGAGGAGCAGACGTGCCACTGATGCAGGTCAAGTTATGCGCGCCAGACGAGCCGCACAGGATGCCTGGCGATACCCGGGCAACCGCTAAGTACGTCGATTCGGCTGCGCGATAGTGCCAGAATGGCAGCGGCTTGTGCGCTGGTGCGCACCCGCGCCTTTCACCCAAGATGCTGGCACATTCTTGATCTATACGGCGTGGTTATCGAACAGGCATTCGCTGGGAGGCGAGCGGTGGCAGATGTCAATCACCTTGCCGGAACGACAGTTGACGGCTGGACGCTTGAACACGTACTAGGCAAGGGTGCGGACGGAATCGTCTACTCTGCAAGACAAGAGAGCGGGCGGCGGGCCGCCATAAAGCTCTTCTTCCCTGACTCGCTGAGAAAGAATGGGCTCACAGAGGCCAAGGAGCGCCTCGAGCTGCAGCTCGGCCTTGCGGGCGCAAAACATCATCCGCACCTGGTAGAGGTTTACGGCGGCGGGCCTTGTCCCGAGCACCAGACGCTCTATCTCGCAATGGAACTTGTACCCGGCACTTCACTGGACAAGCTGGTGGGGAAGGTTCCTAGGGAGCAAGTCCCGCATCTACTTGCGCAACTTGCGAGCGCGGCGCGGTTTCTTGAGGAAGAACTGGAGCTATTTCATCGAGATATAAAGCCAGCAAACATCGTCGTGAACGAAGACTTCACCAGTTTGACTCTATTAGATCTGGGAGTTGTATATCGTTTCCCTGATGACGATGGTGGCCGACTGTCGGGCGCTGAGTTCGTAGCCACCCTTAGGTACAGTCCCCCGGAGTTTGTATGGAGAACTGAGGAGGGCGGCGAGGACGCGGCTTGGCGTGCCATCACCTTCTATCAGTTGGGTGCGACGCTTCACGACTTGCTCGCGGGAAAGCCTCTCTTTCATGGTGAAGATCAGCCTCGGGCACGGCTCTATGATTGCGTCCGAGACAAGACCCCAGTGATCCCGCAAGACGGGATAGCGCCGTGGCTAACTCAGTTGGCGCAAGCGTGTCTACTGAAGGATTGGCGCTCACGCCTTCAGTTCGTGACTTGGGACCGCTTCAATGGACCACCAGTTGCAAACGGCATCGCAGAGCGCGAGAGAAGTATTCGACTGAAGCAAGCGTTGAAGGAAGAAGCACGATTGGCCGCTGCTAAGACCGTTTCAGCCGTGAGTGCGAGCTCTCGTGAGCAGGATCTATGGCAACTCAATTCGGGGCTCTTTGGCGAACTCCGCACGTACTTACTTGACTCGTCCATATTCCCGAAGTTTAAGGCCGTTGAAACGGTTGTGTCTGAGCATGAGTACCGATCGCGTTTTGAGTTTGAAGAAGACGTCAACAAGGATTTCCCGTTCCCGTGGGTGGTGACTGTTTCTGTAAAGGTCTCGCCAGTGGCCAGTGAGGCAACAGAGGTCAGATTCGCAGCCCTATCTGGGGAAGCATCGGTGGTGGAGGCGGCCTGGACCGAAATGTTTACCGTTGAGTCCGCTTTTTCGAACTGTCAGCAAGCATTGCTTGATGCGGTGGAATCACTCCTATCGTAAGTGAAGTCGGGAGCAACGGAGATGTCTTCTGCATTTTGGGTGAGCGGCGATGATCTCGATGCCGACCAGGCAAAAGCCGTGGAAGGAATACCCGAAACCGCCAGCTTTCTCCTTCGAGGGCCGGCTGGTTCAGGAAAGACAAACATTCTTCTACTGCGTGCCAAGTGGTTAACCTACAGGAAGCTGTCGGATTTCAAGATTGTCGTTTTCACGGGCAGCTTGCGCAGGTTCATCGAACAAGGATGTCAGCACTACGGCATTGATCCCTCTTCAGTTGTCACACAGATGACGTTCTTCAGGAACCTGCTGGACGAGTACGGGGTCCCCTACGAGCTAACAAAGAACTTCGAGACAGATCGAAGCATGCTGGCTGGCAAGGTTATGTCGCTTATCGAGTCCCGCGGCATTACTCAAGAATACTGTGGCGCGTTACTTGTTGATGAGGCTCAGGACTACACTGATACAGAGCTGCTGGTTTTTCGCCGGCTGACCAAGAATCTAGTCTTGGCTGCGGATTCGCGGCAGAGCATCTATAGAATAACCCATACGCCAGGCCTGCCGGAGCGCTTGGTCGACGACAACGTAGTTACGTTGAGGTTTCACTACCGTAGCGGCCTGAAGCTCTGTAAGGTCGCCGACGCCATACTGTCAGATGCGGCCATATATCCGCGGGTGCAGGGTGAATGTCTGTACGCGGAGGGAGCGCGTCCGTCGTCAGTCACGCCCGTTAGCTGTGCCTCCTTCGAGGAGCAGCTGCGCGCCATAGCATCTAATGTCGCGCCGCAGGTGGATCTTTACCCTGACGAGCGGATCGGTGTACTTTTCCCCAAGAGGGAGCAAGCTAACGAGTTTCAGGCCTTTGTTCTGGCAAACCCTGTGGCCGGGGCTACGGAGGCTCTATGGGTGGACACACTCCACGGCGCCAAGGGGTGGGAGTTCCGTGCTGTGCACATTGGCGGCGCAGACACTCTGTATCGGATGGGGGCTACTCAGAAGCGCTTGATCTACACAGGGTTGCTTCGTGGTAAGACCAGCGCGCACATTTACTACAGCGGACACCTGCCTGGCTATCTCGAGGCGGCTTTGGCCACGCTTGAACCGCCGCGGCCTGTTCCGCGGCTGAAGGACTTGTTCTGAACGACATGATGCTCGAAGCTAGCCGCGAAACTCTGCCTGAAATCGTTGGGCATGCCCAGCAAGCGGTACCGAGGGAGTCTTCGGCCGACTTGTTCTCTACAACGTTCGTTGTTCCCGCTCGCGCTCACCTAGTTTTTCGATCGACGCGCAGTAAAGCGCAGTTGCCGTTCGTGGTTGTACCAGCTGAATCCGAGATGGATGAGTTCTTTGCCTCCGTCGCCACGTACCATTCGGGTCGATCGCCAATAACGGCGTACGTTCATGTGTTGGGACAGGATCTTGCGGAATGGTTTGATGCGGCACAACCCACTATTGCTCCCGAGAGGGGCGATATCGGCAATCGAAGTCAGTTGGCTCGGCTTGGCGCGTGCGTCGGAGAAACGGCACTCGCTGCGCTGAGTAGTGTGGACGCTACTCTCGTTCCGTCGTACTCGGCTTGCAGACGTTCCCTTGGTTACGCGCTCGCTCGGACCGCCTCGCTGTATCCGGGTTTCGACGCGGATATCGCGACTGATCGATGGGCTCGACTTCGGCGTCTGACGGGACTCGTCGTTTCCCCCGAATCCCTGAGGGCGGTAAGGATGATTGACGCGGCGGCTGGCGAGCGTTTCGTGTCGTCGGTCGATCGAGCCATTGACTCGCAACTGTGGTCTGCTCTCTCGCGCCACTTTCAGCTTTCCGATGCATCTAGTGTCATTCAGTTAGCGATTCTTGACTGCTATTCAGGCCTAAAGGATATTGCTAGAGAACTTGAGGGCCCGTTTGACTCGCGGATGGGTGCGTTCCTGAAGTTGGTTGAGGAGGTTCAGCGCTCGACTCGCGGTGCCGAAGCAGATAGTGTGGCCGTGGCCTACTTCTGCAACAAGATACTGCCTGGCTCGTTTGCCCACGGGAAGGTGCTCGCTCGATTGATTGAGTTCTTTCCGAGTGCGCTCGTATGGTACGGCGCCTTTTGTTCAACGTCGCCAGGCTTCGATGCACATCATTTCGGAAGCGGGCTGCTCTCGAAGTTGGGTCGAGACGCCGCAATGCCATTTTCGTTCGCGCAAAGGCCCCAGTGTGATCTGTCGCTGGATGAACTCGAAGTCTTGATGCGGGCGCCACTCAAGACAGAGTCAATAAAGCCTGTACAACAGAAGATCGCAGCTGTTGCGCTGCTCCCGGGATTGGATATATTTTCTCGATTCTCACCCGACGACGAACCTCACGCTGCACGAGACGCGATGTCGATCAGCATTGAAGCGAGCGAAGCGACAATTGCGCGGGCAACTCGGCTCTTCGATGAGGGTATCTCGCTTCTGCGCGAACTAACTGACAAGCGCGCGCCGAACCCGAAGCCAGCAAATGCATTGCCGTCTGGTAACGCGAAACGCCAGAAGAGACGGTAAAGGGATGAGATGCATACTTTCGAGACGCTGTCCTTCTTTCGCGGGGTTTCGGATCGCTATGACCCGCACCATCCTGCCGTTCACGAGGCGCGTCGCGATCGACGGCCGAAGGATAGTTCAATTGAGTTTCACAATTTCGCCGACGAGTGGTTCCGGTCGCGTTTCGGCATTGCATACAGAAGTCAGTCGCTTCTTCTGACCTCTCGGCGATTCACGGCAGAGGCTTACGCGGCGACGCCCTTACATGTCATGCGAGTAATGCCGATCTCGCCTTATCGTTACTGTTGGTCGCCGAAGGCAGTGGACCTGTTCTTTGCGGCCAGGAAGCTGGCGGGGGCGAGGGCATTTGAGGTGGAGGAACATCTGGCATCGCTTGAGTATCGCGAGGACGGATTGGCTGATGCGCACGCCGCTGGTCATGAGGTAATGCTGCATTGCCAACAATACATTACCATCCCTGCGCACCTCTCTGAACGCATCGTTGGAGAGAGTGGCGAAACACTAATCTTGGCGGCCTGACGCTCCCTCGAGAGCGGCCGGTGCTTCCTGAGCCGCTAACGCCCCCATAACGCCCCCCTCGCTACAACCCGTCCACCACGGGTTCCACAGCGAAGGAGTCGTCCCCATGCACCCCCTGTCTCTCGTCACCCGCGGCCTGCAGGCCGCCCTCGTGGCCGGCGCGTTGCTGGCCGGCCCGGCCCAGGCGGCCATCATCGACCGCGGCAACGGCGTGGTGTACGACACCGCCTCGGGCCTCGACTGGGAACTGCGGCCCGGCACCACCTGGACGAACTGGGCCGACGCCAACGCCTACGTGGCCGGCCTCACGCTGGCGGGCGGCGGCTGGCGGCTGCCCACCATCGCCGAAGGGCTGGGGCTGTACGGGCAGATCAGCGCGCTCACCGGCTGCACCGACTGCAGCGGCGACCAGGGCCTGTTCGAAGACCTGCAGCTCGGCTACTGGACTTCGCAGACCTACTGGGGCGGCCAGGACGGCGCCTTCTACTTCGGCCTGTGGCGGCCCGACGCCTACGCGGGCCTGTTCCAGACCACCGTGGGCTCGGCCACCTGGGCCGTGCGCGCCGGGGCGCCG
>CAYPYV010000185.1:0-1261 GCA_964414845.1 uncultured Devosia sp.
AAGACCTTCGGCAATATCCACGTTCGCGGTGCTGGTCGATCACGCCCAGCGCAATGATCGCCAGCACCGCGAGCCCAACGAGCAGTGCAGGCAGCGTCGCACTTCCCGTCAGGATTGAGGCCACCGAGACGGCGAGTACCGCGCCGACCAGCAGCAGGATCTGGAGGATTGGAGTCTGTTGCGCCGGATTCTCGTCCGTCGCCTTCGGAATGGAACGGAGCGCCAGCACTCCCAGCAGCAGCGCCAGCGGCGCGATCAGGATGAATGCCGGTCGCCAGGCGTGGAAACTCGCAAAGACGCCGCCGATCGCCGGGCCGATCAGCGTCGCGACGCCCCATACCGACGAGATCAGCGCAAAGGCGCGCGGCCAGAGCGGCTGCGGATAGACGAGCCGCACCATCAGATAGCCCATCGCGGTCAGGAGCCCGGCGCCGAAGCCCTGCACGGCGCGCCCGGCCAGCATCACCGGCATGTCGGGCGCGAGCCCGCAGACGAGGCTGCCGATGGCGAAGGTCACCGCCGCGATCAGGTAGATCGTGCGGGGGCCGAGGCCCCCGGGGCGCATCGCGGCAAACACCGAGGCGATGATCGAGGCGACGATGAACAGCGTCGCCTGCCACGAGAACATCTCGAGCCCGCCGATTTCGGCCACTACTGAAGGGAACAGCGTGCCGCCTATGAATCCTTCGATCGCCTGCAGCCCGACGCCGCCCACCAGCACGAAGCTGGTCAGTGCCCGCCCATCGGAAAACAGGGCGCCCCAGCCGGGCGGTGATTTGCTCATATTCATCCTCGAAAGCTTCCACCAGGAGACTCGTCCCGGGCGGTGTCGGATGCTAGGTACAACCTCAAGCTAACTTGAGGTAAAGCGGAAAATGGCACGGGAATTCACTGTAGGTGAAATTGCGCAGCGCTCCGGTCTCGCCGTGTCGGCGCTGCATTTCTACGAGAAGAAGGGCCTTATCCGCTCCTCTCGCACGGGCGGAAATCAGCGGCGCTACGAGCGCGACGTGCTGAGGCGCCTCTCGATCATCCGTGTCGGACAGGAGCTCGGCATCCCGCTCGCCGAAATCGGGGCGGCGCTCGCCACCCTGCCGCATGACCGGCCGCCGGCACTCGCCGACTGGCAGAAGCTCTCGGAAGGCTGGCATCGCCAGCTCGAGGCGCGCATCACGCTGATGAGCCGGCTCCGCGACGAGCTCACCGGCTGTATCGGCTGTGGCTGCCTCTCCATGCAGCATTGCCCGCTCATCAACCCGGA
>CAYPYV010000185.1:1361-6231 GCA_964414845.1 uncultured Devosia sp.
GAAAAACACAGGGCGCGGTCCTGGCTGGAGGGAAACGCCAAGGCCGCGCCCGTGTCGTAACGCGGCGCCCGTGGTGTCGGGCCCGCGCAGTGGGATACCGACGCAGCCACAGCGGGCGCTTCCGGCATCCACTTCAACCAACGGTCCCGGGAGGGGATAGGACCGTCAGTCTTGACCGGCAGATGGGGCGCCGGTCCCTTCGCGACAAGACCTCAGGGAGAAGGTCGCCGCGAAAGCTCATTCACGCTCCGGTGACCGGAGGCGGGGGGAAGTGTGCTTTGGGAATGCGAGCTGTGACGCTGGCAAGCACACTTCCCACCCAAGGTACGAGACCCTGTGGACGCAGGATCAAGTACCAACTGCGCTGAGGCGCTGCTGGCGCACCCAGAAACTCACCATCGCCGCTGCCTCGCGCCGAAAGGCGCTGACATCGGCGTGCCGCTCGAACACGGCGTCTGCTCCGGCGGCTTCAATCTGCCGCCGTTGCTCCATGTCGCCTTCCGCCGCCAGCCCGACGACCAGGAGGCGCCGGCCGACTTCGGTGGCCCTGAGCGCAGCAATGCAGTCCGCCGTTGCATTGCTGCGCTTCAGATCGACTACAACCATGGCCGGCCGCTCGCTGTCGGGCGCCGACCAGAGCCCCGCCACGCGGGAGCCGTCTTCGTTCACCGGTTCCACCCAGGACACCGACGGCGCTCCATGCGCAATCAGCATCCTGATCGTCTGTCGCGCCGAAAGCGCATCGTCATCCACCACGGCCAGGAAAGGCCGGGCAGGTTGAGAAAGAGCCATTGTCGTCCTTCTGCCGCAAAGAAGGGGCGCGGGAGGCGTGGTGTTCTAGAAAGAAGAAGGTTCTGGAGGCCGCCACCTCCTGAACCAATGCTCCGCCATCCGTAGTTCGGCTGCCGTCGCGTCGATGACCCGGATATGGTCGACTTACTGCGAAAACTGAAGCAAATGCCTGTTACTGGCTGTTACACGCATCCGTTTTACATGTTAAACGAATGCAGGGAGCGTCAGGAAGGCGTTGAGCGAAACCGGGCTGGACAGAGCGGCCGTAGAACAGGAACTCGAGCGTGTGCTCGTGTCGCCGGCTTTCGCCCGTTCACCACAGGTTGCTCGGTTTCTGCGCTATATCGTCGAAGCCAAGCTGCGCGGCGATGAAGCGTCCATCAAGGCCTATGCCGTTGCCGTCGATGTGTTTGGCAGGCCTCAGAATTTCGATCCCCAGACCGATCCCATAGTGCGGGTGCAGGCACGCAGGCTGCGAGGCATGCTCGAGGCGTTCTACGTCCAGGGGCCGTCGCCGCATGGTGTCGAAATCCGCCTTCCGACTGGGCGATACGTGCCCGAACTTCTGCGCACCGATCCTGCGATGGCTTCTCCGGCATCGGAAGGCGAAGGCGAATCGGGAGCCGGGCTCGAGCTGGCGCCTCAAGCCGAACCGGTGCCCGCCGAACCGGCCGCAGCCGCTTCGCCGACACCGAATCGGACCATCGAGGGATGGCTGTTGGCACTGGCGCTGGCGCCGACCGTTATTCTCGTCGTCCTTGTCGGACTCTGGGGCGCCCTGCAGCTTGGCTGGTTGCGGCTCGCCCCTAGCGCCATCCTGCCCCAACCGGTCATCGAGATCGGCGAGTTCGTGCCGGTGCCCTCGTGGGGCGGCGACTATGTCTCGGTGCCCGGCCTCGCAGTGGAACTCGTCACCGACCTGCAGCTGTTCGAGACGATCGATGCACGCCTCAAGACCGGCGACGAGGAAACTCCCGGTGCCTTTCAGCTTTCGGGACTGGTCCGCCCGGAGGGCGGCCGGGTGCTGGTCACCGCCACATTGCGGCGCACCGGAACCGATGCGGTCGCGTGGTCGCACAGTGTCGTCGTTCCCATCGAGGCGCTGTCCGAGCGTATCGACTACATTTCCCGACGGCTGGCCGAGCAGCTCGGCGCCACTCTCGGGCCGCTGCACAAGCCGGGGCTCGACTGGATCGCGGACCATCCTGAGGCGTATCGGAGTGGCGACGCCTATGTGTGTCGCCTCCTCACGAGCGAGTTCATCGCCACGGGCGGTAGCGAAAAGGTAGGGCGGGCCCGTATATGCCTGCTGGCTGAGCTGCAGCAGACGCCCGCTTCCGGGTATGCGATTGTGGCGAATGCTGCACTCCGGCTCGTCGAGGAATCGCAAAAGCAACCCCCCGGCGAATTCCCCATTGAATCTCGGGCTTTGGTGACCTCGGCACTTGCCAAGGCCCGCAGCGCCGGCAGCACGTCCTCGGCGGTATGGCTCGGCATTGGTTATGCGTCCGACTTTCTTGGCCAGAAGGACAAGGCCATCGACGCCTATCGCAACGCGCTGCAGCTCAACCCGGCCGATCTCGATGCTCAGGCCCTGCTCGGGCGCAGGCTGGTTCTATCCGGATCGTCGAGCGAAGGGGTGGCACTGGCCCAGGCGGCCGTTGCCAATAGTCCGACGGTGCCGCCATGGTACAGGGCAGCGCTTGCGGTCGACGCGCTGCGGCGAAGCGACAATGTCGCGCTGCTGCGCCAGGCTCAGCTGGCCGCTACTGCCGACTCCGAACTCGGGGCCGTGCTTGCTGCCATTGCCGGGCGGCGCCTGGCACAACCCGAAGTGCTGGATCGCTATCTCGCGCAGGCGCTCGAAAGCCCGCGTATCCGCAAGTACGGTATCGTGCCGGTGCTGAGGGCACAGATCCAGGATGAGCAGCTGGTGCGCACAATCGCGGCCGAGATGAGCCTCGCAGGTGTCGACCTGCGTGAGATCAACGGCACCGGCGCCTGAGGCTCAGTGCACCGTCGATTTCGAAAACAGGTTGATGACGATCACGCCGGCTATGATCAGCCCCATGCCAACAATGGCCGGCATGTCGAGCACCTGCTTGTAGATCAGCAAACTGGCAAGGGACACAATGACGATGCCGATGCCTGACCACAGGGCATAGGCGACACCGACCGGCATGGTCTTCAGCGTCAGCGAAAGGAAATAGAACGCCACCACATAGCCAGCCACCGATATCAGTGACGGTACGAGCACGGTGAACCCATGCGCGGCACGCAGCGCCGTCGTGGCGATCACCTCGGCGATGATCGCTACCGCGAGATAGGCATAGGTGATCATGCTCCTGCCCCGAACTCTGCCGCCGCGAGCCTCACGAACGCCGTGCCGCGCTCCTCGAAATTCCGGAACGCCTTGCCCGGCGCTTCGAGCTGCCCATAGCTCGGCGCGCCCGGCGACAGGATCACCGTGTCGAAGCGGTCGCGCCTTGCCCCGAGGGCCGAGATGGCGTCGGACAGCGTTCCGGCTTCCAGCACTTCAACCTGGGGCGCAGCGGCGTAGGCCAGCGTCGCGAGGCGATCACCGGTCACCGGCAGGCAGACCAGCACTGTCACGCCGCGGATCGAGAGCAGGCTCGCAAGCTCCGAGTAATCCTGCTGCCGCTCGTGGCCGCCGGCGATGAGCGCGATACGGCTGCCCTCATAGGCGGCGAGCGCCGCCTTGGTCGCCTCGGGTGTGGTCGAAATCGAGTCGTTCACCACCGTCACGCCACCGAACTGGTGTTCCTCGAGCCGATGGGGAAGGGGCTCGAAGCGCTGAATGCCGCGGACCACGCCTTCGATATCGGCGCCGGCCCTGAGCGCGAGTTGCGCGGCGAGCCGAGCGTTGTTGAGGTTATGCTCCCCCTTGAGCTTCGAGCGTTTCACTGCCGAGGCCACACGGTCGGCGAGGAACGGCGCAAGCGGCGCAATCAGCCGCTTCCTGTCGCGCACCGCCTCAAGCACCAGCGGATGGTCCGCCGCGCCCACGCCCAACGCCACCGGGAAGGGCGTATCGCGGTCTATCAGGTTCAGCTTGTCCTGATAGTAACGCTCCACGGTCCGGTGCCAGTCGGTATGCTCCGGCGAAAGATTGGTGATCGCCGCGAAATCCGGCGTGAAGGCCATGTCCGCCGTCTGGTAGCTCGAAAGCTCGAACACCACCAGCTTGTGCCGGTCGGCGATCTCGAGCGGGGCCAAGCCCACATTGCCCGCCAGCCCCGCGTCGATGCCGGATTCGACCAGCATCAGGTGGACCAGCGTCGCCGTGGTCGATTTTCCCTTGGTGCCGGTAATGGCTATCACCGTGCGGCCATCCCGATAGGTCTCGCCCCACAGGTTCAGGTTCGATGTCACCTGCACGCCTGCCTCGCGGGCGATCGCGAAGATCGGACGATAGCGCGATACCCCGGGGCTCTTGACGATTGTACCGATCCGGCCCGCCGCAATTGCGTCGGGCAGGTCGGCGGGCGCGATGATTTCCGCCTCATCGATATCCGCAGCGCCACTATCGACGGTCACATAGACCTTCAGGTCCGGTACGCGCGCCTTTAGGAAGGCTCGGGTCGAGCGGGCCTCGCGGCCGGCGCCATAGAGCAGCACGGGCTTGTCAGTGCGCATGGGAAGCCACCTTTGCTTCAAGCGGGGCGGGAATAAGGTGTTCTAGGCTGTCGTCCATCAGCGCTGCCCAGGCAGCCTCGAGGCGCGGTGCGCCATATTGGGCGAGCAGGTCATGCATGAGCAGCCGGACGATTACCTCGTCTTGCCACTCCTCCATTTTCGCAATCCGCCAGAGGCAGGCCGCCGCCTCCTCGATTTCACCGACGCATTCCCATGGCTTCTGGCCGGCAAGGCCGGTCAGTTCCCGGAACGAGCGTTCGTGGCCAGCGTCGGCCAGCAGATCCTGTCCAAAGATGCCAGTGAGGCGCGCCTTCGTCATCACCGGCGCGAAGATCAGGAAGACGAAGTGGCATTTCGGGCAGCGGCCGCACCAGAGCGGCCCCTTGTGCCCGGCAAGCTTGAAGTTCTCGTTGCAGCTCGA
>CAYPYV010000186.1:0-6105 GCA_964414845.1 uncultured Devosia sp.
AAGACCGGCACCAGCCAGAAGGCGCGCGACGCGTGGTTCATCGGCTATACGTCGCGCATGGTGACGGGCGTGTGGCTCGGCAATGATGACGACGTGGGCACGAAACTCACAGGCGGCAATGTCCCGGTTGAGGTCTGGAGCCAGTTCATGGCCAAGGCGCATGAGGGCATTCCGGTGGCAGAGCTGCCGGGGCTGGCAGGCGACGCGACGACGGACTCAACGCTGCAGCCGATGGACCAGCCGATCGTGAATGCCCCGACAGAGCAGCAGGGCCAGCAGCGGCCGCAGCGCACGCTGACCGACCTGCTCGAAGGCATATTCGGCGGCGGATGAGGTTCGGGGGGACCCGACGGCTCCCCGGCTGACTAGAGCGCGGCAAGCGCGGGCTGGTGCGCACCGGCATGATCGGTGGCGCATTCGCCGTGATCGGCCAACACCTCGATGATGCGGCAATCGCAGATGCGGCCATGGCCGCACTCGGCGATCATGCGGGAGAGTTCGCCCCTGAGCGCCTCGAGCTGGGCGATGCGGCGGGTGACGGCGCCCAGATGCGCGCGCGCAATCGAATCCACCTCATGACATGACGCCTGCGGCTCGGCCGACATGGCAAGAAGATCGCGGATGGCGTCGATTTCGAAGCCGAGGTCGCGGGCGTGGCGGATGAAATTCAGCCGTTCGACTTCGCTCCGGCCGTAGCGGCGCTGACCGCCGGCGCTGCGGGGCGGCGCGGCGAGGAGACCGATCTGCTCGTAATAGCGGATGGTGGGCACCTTGACGCCGGTGCGCGAAGACAGATCGCCGATGGAGAAATCCATGCGCAACTCCTGAAGCTCCAGCAGCTATAGAGATTGGTGCCGATGGGGCGTCGGCGCAAGGGGGCGGAAGCGGAGCCAGTTGCGGCGAATTGGGCCTTGCCTCTCTAGCGACTAGAGGGTGTAGCGAGGAGGCGTCCTGCTGATTTGCTGCCTGCCGATGCGACCTCGCGCCCGGCGGGCGGGCCGAAAAGGAGCGCGCCATGATTGCCACAGCGTCCGACACTCTCACCACCCGCTTCCGCGTCAGCGGCATGGATTGCGCCGCCTGCGCGCAGAAGGTGGATGCTGCGACGCGGCAGGTGGCAGGCGTCGAGGCGGTTTCGGTGTCGGTGATGGCCGAAACCCTGGTGGTCACCCATGACGCGAGCACCGACCTCGATGAAATAGCGAAACGCGTGAGCGATGTCGGCTATCGGGCTGAAATCGCGCCGGCACCGGCAGACATGCCGCCGGAGACGGAAGCGCATCTGCGGGCCCAAGAGCCGGGGCAAGAGGGACCGGACGCGCCGCGTTCGGCCAGGCCGTGGCGGCAGCAGGGGCGCGTGCAGCTGACGCTCGGCGCGGCGGCGGCATTCGGAATTGCCTTTGTGCTGGGTCTGGCGCTGCCCGGGCAACAACAGTTGCTGTTTACGCTCGCCATGCTGGTGGGACTGGCCCCGATCGCGAGGCGTGCGGTGATGGGCGCACGAAACGGCATGCCCTTTACCATCGAGACGCTGATGACAATCGCGGCGATCGGCGCAGTGGTGATCGGCGCGAGCGAGGAAGCGGCGGTTGTCGTTGTGCTGTTCCTCGTGGGCGAATTGCTCGAGGGCATTGCCGCAGGCCGTGCGCGCGCCAGCATTTCGGCGCTGGCGCGGCTGGTTCCGGCCACGGCGCAGCTGGAAACAGCAGGCGGTACGCGGGAAGTGCCGGCAGCAACTCTCCAGGTCGGGCAGGTGATCCTGATACGACCCGGCGACCGGCTCGCGGCGGATGGCATGGTGCTTTCGGGCGAGAGCGCCGTGGATGAGGCGCCGGTGACCGGGGAATCTGTGCCGAAGCCGAAAGGGGAAGGCGATCCGGTCTATGCGGGAACGATCAACCAGAGCGGGTTGCTGCGGGTTTCGGTGACCGCTGCCGCAAAGGACAATACGATCGCGCGGATCGTTCGGCTGGTCGCCGAGGCGCAGGAGGCCAAGGCGCCGACGGAGCGGCTGATCGAACGGTTTTCGCGCGTCTATACCCCGGCAGTACTGGTTGTGGGAGGGCTGGTCGCCGTGATCCCACCACTGGTGATGGGCGGGGTGTGGAGCGAATGGGTGTACAAGGGGTTGGCGGTGATCCTGATCGGCTGCCCCTGTGCGCTGGTGATCTCGACCCCGGCGGCCATCGCGGCGGCACTGTCCGCCGGCGCGCGGCGCGGGCTGTTGATGAAGGGCGGCGCGGTGCTCGAGGGGCTCGGCCGGATTGACGCGGTAGCACTCGACAAGACCGGCACGCTGACCGAGGGCCGCCCCAAGGTGACAGACGTGATCGCGCTTCAGGGCGAGGAGGCGGATATCCTGCGGCTTGCGGGGGCGCTCGAGGGAGGATCGAACCATCCGTTGGCGCGGGCGATACTGGCCGAGGCGGCGGCGCGAGGCATCGCGCTTCCGCCGGCGGAGGCCGGCCGCGCGGTTGGCGGCAAGGGCGTTTCGGGGCGGGTAGAGGGGGCGCAGCTGTTCTTCGGCTCCGCCAGGGCAGCAGCGGAAAAGCTGAGGCTGCCAGATGCGTTCACCGACAGGCTCGGCGGGCTCAGTGCCGAGGGAAAGAGTGTGTCGGTGCTGCTCAGGAACCGCGACGTGGCAGGCGCCATCGCCATGCGGGACGAGCCGCGGGACGATGCTTGGGCCGGCATTGCGGCGCTCAAGGCGGCAGGCGCAGAAGTGGTGATGCTGACGGGGGACAACCGCCCGACTGCCGAGGCGATCGGCCGTGAACTCGGGATAGAGGTGCGGGCGGAACTCCTGCCCGAGGACAAGCAGCGCATCGTCGCCGAATGGCAGGCAACGGGGCGCAAGGTGGCCAAAGTCGGCGACGGCATCAATGACGCCCCTGCCCTGGCGGCTGCCGATATCGGCATCGCCATGGGGGGCGGCACGGACGTGGCACTCGAGACCGCCGATGCCGCGGTGCTGCATGGGCGGGTGCGCGACATCGCCGACATGATGCGCCTCTCCCGCGATGCGCGGGCCAACATCATGCAGAACATCGCCATCGCGCTCGGGCTCAAGGCGTTCTTCCTCGTCACGACGGTGATCGGGGTGACAGGGCTCTGGCCAGCCATCCTCGCCGATACGGGCGCCACGGTGCTGGTGACGCTCAATGCCATGCGGCTCCTCAGGTGGCGGCCGAAAGCGTAGCAACCATCACGTCTCCGCGCCGTTTCCCAGTCGCTGGCAATGGCGCCGGCGCGGCTGGGCCTCGACGCCCGGCCGGCGGAAACGCTGAGGAGACGACCATGGCCAAAGGCATGCCTTCGATGATCGCCCTGTTGGGCCTGCTCGCGGTGGCAGGTTACCAGAACCGCGACAAGATTGCCGATGCGCTGGGTGGCGCGGCCAAACGCGCCGGCGACAGTGGCCAGGAGGGGCTGGGCGGCGTGCTCTCGGGCCTCGGAGGTTTGTTCGGGGGCGCAGGCGCGGACGGCAACACCACGCTCACCGGCGGGCTCGGCGAACTGATGGACAGGTTCAAATCCTCAGGCCATGGCGCGGTCGCCGATTCCTGGGTGACGCCGGGCGTGCCGACCGAGGGGCTGAGCGCCGACCAGGTGGAAAGCGCGGTGGGCGCAGAAACGCTCGACGAGCTGTCGCAGCGCACCGGGCTTTCGCGCGCGGAACTGCTGCAGCGGCTCGCGACAGCAATCCCGAGCACCGTGGACCGGCTGACGCCGGGCGGCCGCATGCCGAGCGAAGACGAAGCCCGGGTACAGTTGCTGCAAGGCTAGGGCGAACTCACAACCATGCGGGGTTGGCTATATGGCCGATGACCTGTTCGGATGCGCTCCAGGGACGGACGTGAACTATGCCGTCGGCGAGCACTTTGATGACGCGGTTCACCACGTCGTCGTTCATAGCAGCGAGTGTATCCAGGGCGGCGGAGAAGAGCCTGTCCATTGTCGCGCGGTCGGCGCGCGGCACCAAGATGATCAGGCCGCCATGCAGGTCGTGCTGGATATAGAGCTTGAGGAAATCCCGGCGATTGTTGGTGACGATGATGTAGTCGTTCTCGATTGCAAAGGGAACCAGGTTGTGGTCCTGCCAGCCGCTCTTGCCGATATGCGGGCCGAATTCGGCGACGATGCCCCGGTCCTTGGCGATGGCCACCAGACCCGGATGCAGGCACTCGTCAATCAGCAGCTTGAAGCTCACGGGCCCAGGTTTGGCCGCGACGAGGTGGTCCTCCAATTGGGCCCAAGCGTCGCATCGGCCCAGGCAATGACCGCATCGATGCCGTCGACGGGCAAAGTTGGAAAATCCTCGAAGATTTGCTTGGAACTGTATCCGGCGCGAATATAGGCTACGACAGTTTCCGCGAGGACGCGGGTGCCGCGAATGACCGGATCGCCGCTCATCACGGTTGGATCGCGGACAATCTCCGCCCGGATGACTGGAACGCGCTGGAGGGCAACCATCTCGACCTCTGACCTTTGGGCGACCGATATAGGTCCGATCGCCCGAAGCGCCAAGCGGCCGCCCTAAACGTCGAGATTTGCCACGTTGAGCGCGTTGTCCTGGATAAAGTCGCGGCGGGGTTCGACAAGATCGCCCATCAGCTCGGAGAAGAGCTTGTCGTGATCGTCGCTGTCCTTGATCTGAACCTGCAGCAGCGTGCGGGCATTCGGATCGAGAGTGGTTTCCCACAGCTGCTCGGGGTTCATTTCGCCAAGACCCTTGTAGCGCTGCAGCGACACGCCCTTCCGCCCCTGGGCGGTGACAATGTTGAACAGCGAGGACGGGCCGTGGATTTCCTGCGTCTGATCCTTGCGGGTGAGCTTCGCAACGCCTTCGAACAGTTCGGCAGCGCGTTCGACGGCGGCGCGGATCTTGCGGGCATCGCCGCTGACCAGCATCTGTGAATCGAGGGCATGGGTCTCGGTGACGCCGCGCACGGTGCGCTCCAGCACGAAGCCGCCCTGCCCGTCGACATGGCCCCGCCAGCCGCGCTCGAACTCGTCGGCGACGCGGTCGAGCCGTGACGTGACACGCGCGAGCACTTCGGTGGCGCGGGTATCGTCGAGCCAGACATCGGGATCGAGCCCGCCCACGATCGCCGCCTGCTCGACGATCGTGCGATCGTATCGGGTGTTGAGCCCGGCAATGATGTGGACGATGTCGCGGCACTGGCGGACGATCGACAGAAGGTCCTCGCCGCCATGGGTGAGGCCGTTGCGCGTCGTCAGCAGCGCGTCCTCGGTGCCGGTGGACATGAGGTAATCTTCGAGCGAGCGCTCATCCTTCAAGTATTGTTCGGACGAGCCGCGCTTCACCTTATAGAGCGGCGGCTGGGCGATATAGACGTGGCCACGATCGATCAGCTCCTTCATCTGGCGATAGAAGAAGGTGAGCAGCAGCGTACGGATATGGGCGCCGTCGACGTCGGCGTCCGTCATGATGATGATCTTGTGGTAGCGCAGCTTGTCGGCGTTGAATTCCTCGCGGCCGATGGAGGTGCCAAGGGCCATCACCAGGTTGCCGATCTGGTCGGAGCCCAGCATGCGGTCGAAGCGGGCGCGCTCGACATTGAGGATCTTGCCGCGGAGCGGCAGCACGGCCTGGTTGCCGCGATCGCGCCCCTGGGTGGCGGAGCCACCGGCGGAATCGCCCTCGACGATGAAGAGCTCCGACTTGGCGGGATCGCGCTCGGAACAATCCTTGAGCTTGCCGGCGAGATAGTTGACGTCGAGCGCCGTCTTGCGGCGGGTGAGTTCGCGCGCCTTGCGCGCCGCCTCGCGCGCCGCGGCGGCTTCGGCCACCTTGGCGACGAGAGTCTTGGCCTCGGCCGGGTGCTCCTCGAGCCACTGCGCGAGCTTGTCGTTCACGCCGTTCTCGACCACGGGCCGCACTTCGGACGAGACGAGCTTGTCCTTGGTCTGCGAGGAGAATTTCGGATCCGGCACCTTGACCGAGAGCACGCAGGTCAGCCCTTCGCGGGTATCGTCACCGGTAACGGTGACCTTCTCGCGCTTGGCGATGCCCGACTGCTCGGCATAGGAGGTGATCTGCCGCGTCAGTGCCGCACGGAGGCCAGCCAGGTGCGTGCCGCC
>CAYPYV010000187.1:0-6078 GCA_964414845.1 uncultured Devosia sp.
CGTTGTCGACACGCTCCGAGATCCTCATCGGTTCGCCCGTCGCATCACTTCCATCACCATGCGCGGTCGCTTCTCGATGCTCTCGAAGCGGACATTGATATCGCGAGGGAACGTTTCCGCGCTGTCCCGCATGATCAGTGCTGAAACCGAATAGTCAGTTTCCGACCCCAGCGCCCGCAGCAAACGCTGGTTGAATTGCTGCAATCCACCGATCTGCGAATATGTCTCGGCACCAACAAAGAGGATACGCAAAGGCATCAGCTTTCCAGCGCCAAATCAATAATCCGTGCGATTGCCGGCTCGTTATAGTACCCCGAGCGGCGAACGCGAGCCATTCCGCCCAGTCGAATTCGCTCGCGACGCTCCGGGTCCGCGAGGAGGGCCTTGCAGATTGCTGCACAGGAAGCAGCGTCATCGAAGAAAACGGCCTCGTCACCGTCCCTATACATCTCCTGGTGCTGGAGCGAGCGTTCCGCAACAAGCAACCCGCCCACGGCTGGAATCTCACTCGACCGCGACGTCATCTGGTCGCGATTTTGACGTGAAGGCAGGCAAAGGGCCAGCTTCGATAGCGCAATGCCTTTGGCATAGTCGGTGTTTTCGTCGAGATTTCCGCCCCTGAGGTGCTCTCCGAGCAGGCTTGCTTTCGGAAACTTGTGCCAGTTGGGCCCCCAGATCGAAAGCGGCACGCCGAGGCGTATGAGGTCTAGGGCGAATTCACCTCGCTCGGGAAAATACGAGCCGATCATGCACACTTCGCTCGACAGGCGTTGTCGATCCTTGTCCGACACTACGGGCGGAGCGTGATATACCTCATCCGCCGTGAAGATCTGCAGGAACGTGCGCTTCACGCCAATGCCTTTCAGTTCGGCAAGGTTGCAGACACGGGGCACGATTACCAGATCATAGAGGCGAGCCGCAGCGCGAAACTTGATGAACCGCCGCCAGCGCACTCCTTCGGCAAACGGGTCGTCGAGCAGGTAGCAGACGACCGGTACGCCGAAGCCCTTCAGAAACGATACAACCTCGTGCCCGTAAAACGCCCCTTGATCGACCCAGATCAGGTCGAACCGTTGATTGGCGATTGCCTCGGAAAGGTAATTCTTGAGTGCCCGCTGCAGGCCTAGGGCACTAGTTTGAAAGATGTAGCGTGTCCCAATGTCCGTCTGTAGCCAGTCAGGCTGCTGCACGAGATGAATCAGCGTATGCCCCAGCCGCTGAATAGCCTCTGCGCGATGGAGCGCCGTGCCGGACTTGGGCGCTATATAGAGGATGTTCACAGCTTGGTCGGCTCCAGCCGGATCGGATGTGTTCGAATCCGCACCAGCGTATACGTCACGAAGGCGAGGTGGCAGGCCAGAATGCTAAAGGCTGCCCCCATCAGCCCGAAGCTTGGCAGCACAAAGAACAGGGCTGTTGCGGACGTTATCGTCAGGGCGAAGAACACCCAGCCGAAAACATAGTGCTGATTAGTGGCGATGTAGGGCACCTGCAGGGTAAACCACACGACCTCCAAGGCCGCTGCTGCCAGCATCACCAGAAAGACGGTTTCGTGACCCACCGTCACGCCATGTGTCCACCAGGCGAGAAAGCCGGGGCCAACCAGTGCTGCCACAGCGAAGAACAGCGCACTGAACCAGAATACCCCGCGCCGATGCAGTTTTGCGGTCTGCTGCAGGCTCGGTGCTCGTGCCCCTGCCAGCTGTGTAAAAATGGGGTCTATCGCATGATTCACGATGGAAACCAGCGTGCGGCCCATGCGCGAGAGCGTCCTTGCCGCTGTAAACACCACCACGGCCGACGGAGACAGCAGGTTGCCGATGATGATGATAGGCAACTGGATAAGCGCGGCATGGCCGAATGTGAAGGAGAAATAACCCGCGGACGCGGGCATCAGGCGCCAGATCAACTTGCGGTTGGCGAGGTGAGTGTGCGGACGAAACGCCGCGTTTCGCTTGAGGAAGATCGCCCGAGTCGACAAGAGCACCACCGTCCGTGACAGCAGCATTGCGAAAGCAGCCAGTGCCATGCTCTGGGAGAGGATCGCCACGGCCAGCAGAACAACACTCTCGGCAAGCCGCGCTGCTGCGAGCGCACCCGACATGGCGCCCGACAGCCCCATCACCCGCATCCCTGCTGCCACGGTGCCCTGTGCAAGGGTTACGCAGACGCAGAGGCAAAGCAGCAGCAATGCCAGTTGCCCGTCCGTCGGGCTGATCCCTGAAACGGCGGGCAGAAAAGCAGGCGCCGTCAGTGTCAGTACGAAGCTTAGGGCCAATGCGCTCAGCGTTATGATGCGTGTCGTGTACCACGATGAATGGATCGCCACCTCGACGCCATGACTATCTCCGGCCAGCCGTCGCGCCGTGATTTCGTTACCGAAAATGGAGGTAAGTCCGAGGTCGCCAAGTGTGAGATATGTCGGGACTGCTGATATGATGAGCCAGATACCTAGCCGGTCTGGCCCCCAGATCAACAGAAGCGCAGGAATCATGACCAGTTGAGTGACGATGGTCACGAACTGGCTGAAGGCTTCACCTGATGCGCCCGTAATGAATTGTCGAGCATAGCTCAGGGGCGCCGCGAAGGCCGCGTCCCGGCGTCCTGGTTCGTTGCCTGTCATCGCTAGTGTTGGGTCTTGGGCAGGTAATCGGCGAGGGCGCTCATGTCGTTCCGCCCTTCCGACGGCATATTGGCGGGAACGTCCGCCACCCTGCCTTCATAGCCCACTGCCAGTCAGGAACTGGCACTTGAGCGTCCTGATGATGATGGCGATGTCCAGCTTCAGGCTGAAGTTTTGAATATACGCACAATCATGCTCGATTCGCGCCACCGCCGCATCCTTGTCGTCGGTCGGCCCCCTGAGCCCATTGGCCTGCGCCCAGCCCGAGAGCCCCGGCGTCATGGTGCTGCGAAAGTCATAATAGGGCACCACCTCGCGGTAGTCCCGCCCGTTGGCCTGCTGGCCGGGCACCATCGGCCGCGGTCCGATGATCGACATGTCGCCACGGATGATGTTGATCAGCTGCGGCAGCTCGTCGAGGCTCGTGGCCCGCATGAATCCGCCGACTGGCGTCAGCCGCGTGTCGCCATTGCCAACCTGCGCGAGGCCGCTAAGGTCGGTCGCCTCGAGCCTCACCGTGCGGAACTTCAGCATGGTGAAGGTTTTGCCGCCCTTGCCGACGCGCGCCTGCCGGAACAGCACCGGACCCCGGCTCGTGAAGCGCACCAGCAGTGCAAGGATCAGAAGCGGTACCGCGAGCGCCACGAGCGCCAGCCCGCAAAGCGCAATGTCGAGCGCACGCTTCAGCTTCAGGTCGCGCGACCTGACTGCGCTCATCCCCGGTGCGACCGGCATTCCGCCGATCGTGGTCAATGGCAAGCCGCTGATGTCCCGAACCACCGGCAGGGCATGCAGCACGATCCGCGTATCGCGTGGCGCTTCGCCTACCGGAGCAGGGCTCTCATCAATGAAATCGAGGCTATCGATATCGGTGCCGCGCGATACCCGATCCAAAATTGTCCCCAGTCAAACGAACCAACTCAGTATGAACTCAAATTGGTAACGGCCCCTTGTCGCCGACTGAAACTTGCTTCTGCGCGAAAGGCAAGGCGCAAATTTGTGACAATACCACCGATCGCCCAACCCCGGCTTTGCTAGACCAATGGCGACGATGCTGTTTTTGCCACTCCCCGCCTGGGCCCGCGCTGTGCATAGGGCGTCGTAAACTTCGGTTGTGTGGCGATCTTGCCGCGCTTGCGAGTGCCGCCAGCGCCCCCTATCTTCCGGCGCGCCCACCCGTCCTGGAGCTTTGTCGATGCGTATTTCTGTTTTCGGAACGGGCTATGTCGGCCTCGTCACCGGCGCCTGCCTTGCCGAAACCGGCAATATCGTTACCTGTGTTGACATCGATACGGCGAAAGTCGCGCGGCTCGATGCCGGAGAGATTCCAATCTACGAGCCGGGGCTCGAAGGCATGGTGCGCGCCAACCGTGCCGCCGGGCGCCTGCATTTCACCTCGGACACGGCTGCCGGCGTTGCCGCTGGCGATATGCTCTTCGTCGCCGTCGGCACCCCGCCCGACGAGAACGGCTCGGCTGATCTGCGCTACGTCCTCGCCGTCGCGCGCGATTTCGGCCGCCACATGCAGGGCTTCAAGGTCGTCATCGACAAGTCCACCGTTCCTGTCGGCACCGGCGACCGCGTCGCCGCCGTCATCACCGAGGAACTGGTGAAACGCGGGTTTTCCGCCGATCCGGCCGAGCGGCAGCGCCTCGGCCAGCCAGATTTCGCCGTGGTCTCCAACCCCGAGTTCCTCAAGGAAGGGGCCGCCGTCGCCGACTTCAACCGGCCCGATCGCATCGTTATCGGTGTCGATCAGCAAAGTTCCGCCGGCCAGCGAGCCCTGCGGTTGATGCGCGCCCTTTATGCGCCGCTCAACCTCAACCACGACCGGACGCTGGTGATGGATGTGCGCTCCGCCGAACTCACCAAATATGCCGCCAATGCCATGCTGGCGACCCGCATCTCCTTCATGAACGAACTTGCCAACCTCGCGGAGGTGCTCGGCGCGGATATCGAGTTCGTGCGCCGCGGCATCGGCTCCGACAGCCGGATCGGATACAGCTTCCTCTATGCCGGCACCGGCTATGGCGGCAGCTGCTTCCCCAAGGACGTCCAGGCCCTGCAGCGTACCGCCGCCGAAACCGGGCGCGATCTGAAGGTTCTGGCCGCGGTCGAGGCCGTCAACAACGGCCAGAAGCGGGTGCTCATCGAAAAGATCACCCGCGTGCTGGGCAACAATCTCACGGGCGTCACCATCGGCATATGGGGCCTGGCCTTCAAGCCCAATACCGACGACATGCGCGATGCACCGAGCCGCGTCTTGATTTCTGAACTCCTCGCGGCAGGGGCCAGCATTACCGCCTTCGATCCCGTGGCAACCGACGAGGCGAAGCGCGTCCTCGCCATCGATCTCGCCGATCGTCCCGCCGATTTGGCCCGGCTGCAGTTTGTCGCCACTCCGGAAGAGGCCCTCGCGGGTGCCGATGCCCTCGCCATCGTCACCGAGTGGAAGGTGTTCCGCGCGCCCGACCTTGGCGCCATGGCGACCCGCCTGCGCCGAAAGGCGGTCTTCGATGGTCGCAACCTTTATGACCCCGATCTCATGGCCGATGCCGGGCTCGCCTATTATCCCATCGGTCGGGCGCAGGCGCGCGGCGGGTGAGCGCCGACGCTGCATCGGCGTCCGGGGCCGCTGTTCGGATCGCACTTAAGACGCCCATTCTGGTCATCGGCGCCGGTCAGGCGGGCCTCTCCGCAGCATGGCACCTGCGCGACCTTGGGCTGCAGCCCCGCCGTGACTTCACCGTGCTCGATCGCTATCCCGCGCCCGGCGGCGCCTGGCAGCATCGCTGGCCGTCGCTTACTCTCTCCACGGTCAACCGCGTGCACGACCTGCCGGGCCTTGCATTCTCGGATACGGTCGACACGTCCGAGGGCTCGGTCCGCGCTGCCGATGCTGTCCCGCGCTATTTTGCGGCCTTCGAGCAGCAGTTCGGCCTCGATGTCCGCCGACCGGTCACCGTTCGAAAAGTCGAGCGACGCGGCGAGCACTTCCGCATCGAAACCGATGGCATCGCCTGGTCCGCTCGCGGCATCATCAACGCCACCGGCACCTGGGAACGCCCCTTTGTCCCCGATTATCCCGGTCGCGACCGGTTTAGCGGTCAGCAACTCCACACGCGCGACTATCAGACGGCCGAGGCTTTCCTGGGCCGCCACGTCGTCATCGTCGGCGGCGGCATATCCGCCATTCAGCTGCTGGACGAAATCTCGCGCGTTACCACCACCACCTGGGTTACCCGCCGACCGCCCGAGTTTCGCGAAGGCAGGTTCGGCGAAGTCGAGGGCAGGGCGGCCGTCGCCCGGGTCGATTCGCGTGTGCGGGCGGGTCTCCCGCCCGAGTCGGTCGTCACGGTCACCGGTCTTCCCCTTTCGCCGGCAGTCCTCGCCATGCGTGAGCGCGGGGTCCTCGAGCGCCACCCGATGTTCGCCGAAATCACCGAAACCGGCAT
>CAYPYV010000188.1:0-6062 GCA_964414845.1 uncultured Devosia sp.
TCCTCGCCTTCATGCTCGTGGTGCAGATCGTCACCGGCATCATCCTCGCGATGCACTACACGCCGCAGGTCGACCTCGCCTTCAACTCGGTGGAGCATATCCGTCGTGACGTGAATGGTGGCCGCATCATCCAGGCGACCCACGCCGTTGGCGCTTCGATGTTCTTCGCCGCGGTCTATATCCACATGTTCCGTGGCCTCTATTTCGGCTCATACAAGCAGCCGCGAGAGGTTCTGTGGATCCTCGGCGTGCTGATCTACGTGCTGATGGTCACCACCGCCTTCATGGGCTACGTGCTTCCCTGGGGCCAGATGAGCTATTGGGCTGCGACCGTGATCACCGAGATCGTCGGCGCCGTGCCGCTGGTCGGCGAGCCGATCCTGCACCTGCTGCGCGGCGGATTCAGCGTGGACAACGCGACGCTCAACCGCTTCTTCTCACTGCACTATCTGCTGCCGTTCGTCATTGCCGCCGTCGTGGCGCTCCATATCTGGGCGTTGCACGTGCCGGGCAATAACAACCCGATCGGTGTCGAGGTGAAGTCGAGCCGCGATACGGTTCCCTTCCATCCCTATTATACGCTGAAGGACCTCTTCGCGATCGTGGTGTTCTGCATCCCCTTCGCCTGGTTCGTGTTCTTCCTGCCCGACATCCTCGGCCATGCCGACAACTACATCATGGCAAACAGCCAGGTGACGCCCGCACATATCGTGCCGGAATGGTACTTCCTGCCGTTCTACGCCATCCTGCGCGCCATCGACTTCAACCTGCTGTTCGTCGACTCCAAGCTCCTCGGCGTTATCTTCTTCGCCGGCTCGATCGTGGTGCTGTTCTTCGTGCCGTGGCTCGATACTTCGAAGGTGCGTTCCGGCTCGTTCCGGCCCATCTTCAAGTGGTTCTACTGGCTCTTCGTCCTGAACTTCATCATGCTGGCCTATCTCGGCGCCTCTGCCGCCGACGGCAAGGTGCTGGGTATCGCGGTTGCCGATTTCTCCAAGCTCTGCACCGTGTACTACTTCGCCTACTTCCTGGTCGTCCTGCCGCTCCTCGGACGGTTCGAGCGGACCAAGCCGCTGCCGACGTCGATATCCGAACCGGTGCTCGCACCGGCTGCGGCCGAGTAAGAACCCCGGGGGCAATGCAATGAAAAAGACCAAAGTCATCCTGGGCGCACTGGCCATGTGCGCGCTTTTCGGGGCAACACCGTCGGTGGCGGCAGAAGCCGTTCCGGTCGAACGTCAGTCATGGACGTTTGCCGGCCTGTTCGGCACCTACGACCAGAACCAGTTGCAGCGCGGCTTCCAGGTCTTCCGCGAAGGCTGTGCTTCCTGCCACTCGGCGAACCTGCTCGCATTCCGCAATCTCTCCGAGCCGGGCGGCCCCGGGTTCTCCGAGGCGCAGGTCAAGGCACTTGCGGCGGAGTATGAGGTCGTCGATCCGGACGCGGAGGGCGGCAAGCGCCCGGGCGTGCCTGCCGATCGCTGGCCCGGCACGGGACAGGCGGACGCTGACCTGATTACGTCCTTCGGCATCGTGCCGCCGGACTTCTCCGTTTTGGCGAAGGCGCGTGGGACGCCGCAGACATTCCCGTGGTGGATCCTCAACTATATCCCCGGCACGGCCTATGCCGAGGGTGGTCCGGACTATATCCACGCGCTGCTCGTCGGCTACGAGGAAGAGGTTCCGGCGGATATCAAGAACTCCGACGGTACGCCGTTCGTTCTGCCGGAAGGCAAGTACTTCAATGAGTACTTCCCTGGCCATGCCATCGGCATGCCGCCGCCGCTGACCGACGGTGCCATCGCCTATGCCGCGGCCGAGGATGGCTCCACCGTTCCGCAGACGGTCGACCAGTACGCCCGCGACGTGGCGGCGTTCATGATGTGGATGGCCGAGCCGCATCTGGTGGCCCGCAAGGAAGCCGGCCTGCAGGTGCTGCTGTTCCTCGTGCTGTTTGCCGGTCTGCTCTATGCGGTCAAGCGTCGGGTCTGGTCGAAGATCGAGCACTGATCCGGAAGTCATCGCGGCAACGAATTGGGGCGCCATTCTGGCGCCCTTTTTCTTTGCCATTCCTTCGCGACCTTGGCGTTGATGCCTGACTTGGGGGGGAGGTTTCGATGAGCATTATCGGTCGTGCCATAGCCGCTGCGGCACTTGCTCGAACCTTTGCCGGACATCCGCTGGTGCAGGCAGGTATCGCCGTGGCCCCGCTCGTGCTCAGCCCGCGCGTTCGGGCCGCTGCGCGCGATGCGGCGCTCGAGGGCGCATGGCGTGCCGGACAGGCTGCCCGGCAGGTTGTCGACCGCATGGCCGCGCGCCGCTGAGCGCCGGGGGAGTTCTCCCGCGCGCTGGCGTCCCCGCATGGAATTGGCTACCACTTGCCGGTCCTATTCTTCTTCCGGCAGTGCCATGCTCGAACTCAAATCGCTGATCCGCTCCATCCCTGACTATCCCAAGAAGGGGATCATGTTCCGTGACATCACTACGCTCATCGAGCACCCGGAGGGCTTTCGGCAAAGCGTCGAGGAGATTGCCGCCGCCCATCGCGGGCTTGGCATCACCCATGTGGCCGGCATTGAGGCGCGTGGCTTCATCTTCGGCGCGGGCGTCGCCATCGCGCTCGGCGTGGGTTTCATTCCCGTGCGCAAGAAGGGCAAGCTGCCGGGCGAAACCATCGGGCAGAACTACGCGCTCGAATATGGCGTCGACACGATCGAGATTCATGCCGATGTGATCGGGGCAGGCGACAAGGTTCTCCTCGTCGACGATCTCATCGCCACGGGCGGCACCGCCCTCGCGGCCGTGTCGCTGATTCGGCGCACGGGCGCCGAGATCTCGCGAGCCGGTTTCGTCATCGATCTCTACGACCTCGGCGGCGCGGACAAGCTCTCGGCCGTTGGGATCGAGGTGTTCAAGCTCGTCGATTTCGACGGGCACTGACCGCTTCATGTCCGAAGTTTGCTGGCAGGCCTGCCAGCAAACTTGGGTGGCAAATGAGTTGGGCGGTGCTCTTGCGCCTTTCGGGCCGAAAGGGAATCACTCGACCCATGAGCACTGCCAACACCACTCCCCATGCGCTGGTCGTCGATGACGACAAGCAGATCAGCCAACTCCTTGCCCGCTATCTCGGCGAGCAGGGCTTCCGCGTCACCACCGCGGGGTCTCGCCGCGAGTGCCAGGCCGCCGTCGCGACCGAGAAGCTGGATATCGTCATTCTCGACGTGCTGCTGCCCGATGGCTCCGGCCTCGACATGTGCCGCGAGCTGCGCGCCCGCTCGCCGCATCTGCCGGTGATCCTCGTGACTGCGCTGCGCGAGGAGGTGGATCGCATCATCGGGCTCGAGATTGGCGCCGACGACTACATCGGCAAGCCCTTCAACCCGCGTGAACTGCTCGCCCGCATGCGCGCCGTGTTGCGCCGTTCGGCCAGCGCGACCCAGGCCACCAGCCTCGATACCGTCTATCACTTCGCCGGCTTTCTCGCCGATCTCGGTTCGCGTAGCGTCACCGCGCCCGATGGCAGCGACGTGGTGCTGACGGGGGCGGAGTTCGAGCTCCTCAAGACATTCCTCGACAGGCCGGGCCGCGTGCTCTCGCGCGACCAGTTGCTCGAGCTGACCCAGGGCCGCGAAGCCGGGCCGGTCGATCGCTCCATCGATGTGCTGATGAGCCGTATCCGTCGCAAGCTCGGCGACCATACGGGCGAGATCCTGTTCAAGACAGTGCGCAATGGCGGCTACCAACTGGCCGTGCGGGTGGATCGCGGAGCGGGCTGATGCACAGCACGCAGCTCAAGCTGGCCCTGATCTTCATCACCTCGATGGTTGCTGTGGTCGTCATCGCGACCGTTGTCACGCTCGGGCTCATCAACCAGAGCGAGCCGCGCCGCATGCTGTTCCCCCTTTCGCATTCGATCGCGATGGAGCTGGACCGGCTGAATGGCAAGCCACCGCAACCGCGGCCTGATCGCATGGAATTCGCCGTGGCCAAGCCCGAGGGCACGCCCCAGCCCGACCTCACCGACGATCTCAATGCAAATCTGCGGCGTGACGGGGTCGATGCCGTGGCCGAGGTCATCGAGCGGGCGCCAGGGGACTCGGTGGCGGTCTTGCCTGCCAGCGATGGCAGATGGATGGTGTTCCGCCTCCAGCAGTTGCAGGCCCCGCCATTGCCACCGCCCATGTGGACGGCGCTCTGGGCCTGGCTCGGCATCATGCTGCTCGGGGTTGCCGGCGTCGCATTCCTCGTCGCACGCCGCATCACCAAGCCGCTGACCATGGTGGAAAGCGCCGTCGCTTCCATCGGGCCCGATGGCGTGCTGCCGCATATGCCGGTCAAGGGCAGCCCCGATCTGCGGCGGATGGCTCTCACTCTCAACGCGCTTTCCGATCGGCTGAAGGGCACTATGGAAAGCCGCATGCGTCTCGTCGCGGCGGCGGGTCACGACCTGCGCACTCCCATGACCCGCATGCGGCTCCGCGCCGAATTCCTGCCGGATGAAGATCGCGCCGCCTGGCTTTCGGATCTCGATGAGTTGGAAGCCATTGCCGACAGCGCCATTCGGCTCGTGAAGGAGGAGGGCGCTGGCGAGGATCGCGAGCGCCTCGCACTCGACGTTTTGGTGTACGAAACGGCGCATGACCTGCAGGCGGCAAAATTGCCAGTCTCGGTCGCGTCCGTCGAGCCTGCTGCGGTTCGCGCCGGTCCGCTTGCCCTCAGGCGTGCGCTGCGCAACCTCATTACCAATGCCGCGACACATGGCGGCGGCGCGCGGGTTACTCTCAGCGGCACTGGTGACGAGGCGCTGCTGGTCATCGACGATAACGGCCCCGGCATCCCGAAGGAACTGATCCCCCGCGTGTTCGAGCCGTTTTTCCGGGCCGATCCGGCACGCGCGCAAACCGTGAGGGGCGCCGGCCTCGGCCTCGCCATCGCGCGCGAGATCATCGAACGCTTTGGCGGCTCCATCGAGATCTCCAACCGCCCGGAAGGTGGTCTGCGACAGCTTGTGCGCCTGCCGCTCGTGGCGTGAGCCGGGCGTCCATTGGTCGTTCTGGGGGTGTGGCTGCCTCTTGGTCGGGTCCCCTCCCCGCGTGGGGAAGGAGGCCGAACTGAGGCGGCATCAGTTCAACGCAACGCCTCAGCGTGGCGTGCAGGTAAGTACTGGTTTTTCCGACGTGAAGAGCGTCAGCGTATCGCGGCCCTGATCGTCAAAGCCCAGCGTGCCGCCCAAGATGCCGGCGCCCGCCAGCAGGTTGCCATCAAGAAAGGTGACGCCGTTCGGGGCCATCTCGACCGTACCGCTGCCAGATGCCACGCTGGCGAAATTCGCCGATGCATAGCCGTAGGAGCCGGCATAGATCGTCAGAAGCCCGGCCTTGGTGCCATCGATATTGGCGCGGCAGCCCCAATTGCCCTCGACTCCTACGCCGGTCAGGGTCTGTGCCTGCACCGGCAGCGCAGTCAGGGCAATCAGCAGCAGGGGGGCGAGCTTCCGCATCGGCGATTCAACTCCGGTTCGCCCGCAATCTCTTCAAAATGCCGATCCGGGTCAACGGGCTCAGTGCCGCGGCGATTTTCAGGTGCAGCGGCATGCGGAAGTCGCGCAGCTTCGAAAAGGCGGCTACTTCTGCATGGTAGACAGGCTGTCCGAGCTGGTTGACGCCCTCGAGCCGGTTGATCAGCAGGCCCCAGCCCGGCAGCGATTGCGATGGCCGCTTCGACGTCACCACCAGCGTGTAGGTCACCTCGTCACCTGGCCGCACCGGCGTCTTGAATGCCATCGTGTTGACTCCGGGCGACGGACCCGAAACGCCCGCTTCCGACCCTTGGTCGCGCAGCCGCTCTGCCTCGGCATCCAGTGCGTCGACCATCAGCCTGTGCCCTATCACCACGGTGTGCCAGCCGGAGGCGATGAGCCCGCCGAAATGGCTGTGCCGCGCCGCCTCTTCGTCCAGGTGGAAGTATTGCGGGTCAAACTGCGCGGCAAAGCGCTTGATCGCCTCGGCGGTGAATACATGGCTGCCCAGCGGGTAGGGCACGCCGATCTCGATGTCTTCGAA
>CAYPYV010000189.1:0-4587 GCA_964414845.1 uncultured Devosia sp.
GCCGAAGAAAGCGGCGAAAGATCAACAGCTTCGCCGGCGGCAGGCACCATTGCGGGCACCTCGTTCGCTGCCTTGCGGAACAGCGAGGCCGTCCGGGCATGCGCGTACTGCACGTAGAAGACCGGGTTGTCGCGGGTCTGCTCCTTCACCACGGCGAAGTCGAAGTCCATCGATGCATCATTGCGCCGGTACAGCAGCATGAAGCGCGTGGCATCCGAGCCAACCTCGTCAACCACGTCCGCCAAGGTCACCAGGTCACCAGACCGCTTGCTCATCTTGAACGGCTCGCCGTTCTTCATGAGCCGGACCAACTGGCAAATCCGCACGTCGATATCGGCTTCGCCGTGTGACACCGCCTTCACCGCTGCCTGCAGCCGCTTCACATAGCCTGAATGGTCAGCCCCCAGCACATTCACCATGTGCTTGAAGCCACGGAGATATTTGTTACGGTGGTAGGCGATATCGGCCGCAAAATAGGTATAGCTGCCGTTCGATTTGACCAGCGGACGATCGACATCATCGCCATAGTCTGTCGCGCGGAACAGCGTCTGTTCGCGGTCTTCCCAGTCGTCGGGGGTCTTGCCCTTCGGGGGCTCGAGCCGGCCCTCATAGACCATGCCCTCCGCGCGCAGCCAGCCGAGGGTCTTGTCGATGTCGCCGTCCTTCCCGTGCAATTGCCGCTCGGAGAAGAACACATCATGGTGGATGTTGAGCTGCGCGAGGTCGGCGCGGATCAGGTCCATCATGGCGGCAAGCACCCGCTCCTTGACGATAGCGGTGCGCTCGTCTTCCGGCATGGCGAGCAGCTTGTCGCCAAATTCGGCCTTCAGCGCTTCGCCCACCGGGATCAGGTATTCACCGGGATAGAAGCCCGAAGGGATCTCGATTGTCTCGCCCAGGGCCTCGCGATAGCGCAGGAAGGTCGAGCCTGCCAGCGTATCGATCTGGCTGCCGGCATCATTGATGTAGTACTCGCGGGTAACCTCATAGCCGGAATAGGCCATCAGCGAAGCGAGCGCATCGCCGAACACGGCCCCGCGGGTATGGCCCACATGCATCGGCCCGGTCGGGTTCGCCGAGACATACTCGACATTGACCCGCTCGCCCCTGCCGACATTGGACTTGCCGAAATCCGCCCCCAGGGCCTGTACCGAGGCCAGCACCTGATGCCAGATTGGCGCCGTGAGCCGGAAGTTGAGGAAGCCGGGCCCGGCCGGCTCGACGCTCGCGACGTCGGCGTCACTCTTGAAGTGCTCGGCCAGTGCCTGCGCAACCTCTCTCGGATTCTTGCCGAGCGGCTTGGCTACGAGCATCGCGGCATTGGTCGAAAGGTCACCATGCGATGGGTCTCGTGGCGGCTCCACCACGAAGCGGGCCAGCAGCTCGTCGGCGATGTCCGGGAACATCGACTTGAGTGCAGAACCGATACGGTCGTGGAACAGCGCAAAAACGTCCATGATCTTCTCATGTGGTCGAGGAAACGTCGCCCCTACCCCAAAGGCCGCTGCCCGTCAAACAAGCGGGCATATTGGTCAATGGCGTAAGGGTCGGTCATCCCGGCGATGAAGTCCTTCACCAGCATAGCCCGCACCGTTTCGCTCGGCGCCTCCCGCCATGCGTCGCCCCACCGGTTTGGCATTGCGCCATCGGCGAGAAAGCGGTCGAACAGTCCCGCGACAATCACCTGGCTCGCCCGAACTGGCCGCATCACTTCTTCAGAGCGGTACACCTCGCGGAACAGGAAGGCCTTGAGCCCAAGTTCTGCTTCGGCGAAGCCAGCGGAAAAGCCGATCAGGGTCTCTCCGGCCATGCGCACGTCCTCGGCCGTTGCGATCCCCTTCGCCGCGATCCGTCGTCCGGCCTCGCCGATGACGTCCTCCACCGCACTGGTGATCAATCGCCGCTGCACCTCATGGGCCTGGCGGTTCGGCGCCAGGCCCGGCCAGCGGTCTAGCACCTCTCGAACGATACCGCCGACCATTGGCACATCGGCGAGGTCGGTCACCTTGAGCAGCCCGGCTCGCAACGCATCGTCGATGTCATGGGCATTGTAGGCGATGTCGTCAGCAATAGCTGCGGTCTGCGCCTCAAGGCTGGCGTGCGAGTTGAGCCGAAGGTCGATCACAGCTGTGAATTCGTCGAGACCCGAGGGTAGACCATCGTCCGCGTAACGGCCGGTTGGGTGGCCCGCTGCGTCCACCAACGGGCCATTGTGCTTCAAGATGCCTTCGAGTGTTTCCCAGGTCAGGTTGAGTCCGTCATGCTCGGCATAGCGGCTTTCGAGCCGCATGACGACGCGCATGGCCTGCATGTTGTGATCAAAGCCCCCCCAGGGCTCCATCCGCTCGTTCAGAATCCGTTCACCGGCATGGCCGAACGGCGTATGCCCGAGGTCATGGGCTAGCGCGACGGCTTCCGCGAGGTCCTCGTCAAGCCGAAGCGACCGGGCAATCGAACGCGCCATCTGGCTGACTTCCAGCGTGTGGGTCAGCCGCGTGCGGTAGTGCTGGCCCTCGTGGTGCAGGAACACCTGCGTCTTGTGCTGCAAGCGACGAAACGCGGTCGAATGAATGATCCGATCCCTATCACGTTGAAATTCCGAGCGTGTTGGGCTGGCACCAGTCGGATGGAGCCGGCCGAGACTGGCGCTTGGGTCAGACGCATAGGGTGCGCGATCTGGCATCTGGGGTCCTGACCTTTTCATCGTCCCGCGACGATACTATGTGGTATAATGCCTGTCCTGACGAAGCGAGGCGCGAGAAATGACCACCCACAATGCCGCCATACTCCTGACCGACCGGGCAGCTGCCCGCATCGGAAAAATCCTCGTTCAGAAAGGCGAAGGCACTGTCCTTCGCATCGCCGTAGCGGGTGGTGGCTGCTCTGGTTTCCAGTACGAGTACAAGCTCGTGAAGGAAAGCCCAGGCGAAGACGATCTGGTCCTTAGCAAGGACAAGGCCACAGTGCTCATCGACTCTCTTAGCCTCGAGTTCATGGGCGGCGCCGAGATCGACTATGTCGATGATCTGATTGGTCAGAGCTTCCAGATTCGCAACCCCAACGCTGTCGCCGGCTGTGGTTGCGGCACCAGCTTCGCCGTCGCAAACTGATTGAAAATTCGGCACTTACGCCCTACCCTTTCCAAGATAACGGGAGAGAGTCATGGGCTTGGCTGAACGCGTAGACGCCGCGATCGATGCGGCGCTGGTGCATAAGATCGTCGGTTGTGTGGTGCTGATCAACCGCGACGGCCAGGAAGTTTATGCGCGCGCTGCTGGCTTGGCCGATCGGGAAGCGAACGCTCCCATCGCGCGCGATGCCATCTTCCGGCTTGCGTCGGTGACCAAGCCCATCGTCGCGACCGCGGTTCTGAAGCTTGTCGACCTCGGACTTCTCGGCCTCGACGACAAGGTCACCCGCTACTTGCCATGGTTCACACCAAGCAACCCCGACGGCACTGCGGCAGACATACGAATCCGCCACCTGCTCAGCCACACTTCCGGGCTTGCCTATGATCGTCTGCCGCCGAACGCGACCGCCGGGCTTTCGGGCCCCCTGACAACCCTGGAAGACACTCTCCGCGCCATTGCCAACGTTCCGCTGCAGTTCGCTCCGGGAACCGGATGGGCATATGGCACGAGCATCGACGTACTTGGCGGGGTCCTCGCTGCAATCAACGGCTCCAATGTCGAGGATGCGCTGGTAAAGTACGTTACGGGGCCGTTAGGGATGGCTGACGCGCATTTCTATGTCACCGATCCTGGTCGCATCGGACCGGCCTACGGTGATGGGCGGCCGCCGGTTCGCATGACGGACCCCTATGTCGTCGTCGACGACCAGGGTAACGGGACAGCTTTCTCCCCGGGCCGGATCTTCAAGCCCGCCTCGCCGCAGAACGGCGGTTCGGGCATGGCAGGAACTGCCGACGACATAATGAAGATGCTCGAAGTCTACAACGGACGGCAGGGCCTGCTCACTCGCGAGATCGTCGCGACTGCGCTTGCCAACCAGATCGGCACTCTGCCGCGGCGAGCAAGCGATGCCGGCAAGCGGTTCAGCTTCATAGGCGCTTACCTGGCTGACCCGGCAGCGGCAAAGAACCCGTGCCCAGTGGGCACAATCGATTGGGGTGGCGCTTGGGGTCACAACTGGGTCGTAGACCCAGTGACCAGGACGACGATTGTGGTGTGCACCAACACGACGTTCGAAGGCTGCAATGGTCCGTTCCGTGAGGAAATTCTCGAAGCCGTGTACGGCGGCTGATCCAGAAGCGCCACGGAGGCCCTGATGCGCATTGCCAGTTGGAATATCAATGGAATCAAGGCGCGTCAGGCTCACCTCGAGGCGTGGCTCAAGCAGGAGTCGCCCGACATCGTTTGCCTGCAGGAAATCAAGACAGTCGACGAAGCCTTCCCAAGGGAAGCTATCGAAGCTCTCGGCTACAATATCCACACCCACGGGCAGAAGAGCTGGAATGGCGTCGCCATCCTTTCCAAGCTGCAGTTCGATGAAGTTCATCGCGGATTGCCGGGCGATGACTCTGACGAACAATCTCGCCTGATCGAGGGCGTGTTCTCCCTCGCAGAA
>CAYPYV010000189.1:4597-6059 GCA_964414845.1 uncultured Devosia sp.
CGTGCGCGTTTGCTGCATCTATCTGCCGAACGGCAACCCCGTCGATACAGAGAAATTCCCCTACAAACTCAGGTGGATGGACCGGCTGAACGCGTTCGTCGAGGAGCGCCTCCGACTCGAGGAGCCCTTTGTACTCTTGGGGGACTTCAACATCATCCCCGCACCAATTGACGCCAGGCATCCAGAAAACTGGTGGGGAGACGCGCTGTACCGCCCTGAGAGTCTGGAGCGCTTTCGTCAGCTCAAGGCACTAGGCCTCACTGACGCCCTAAGGTCGGTTACCGAAGAAGTCCGCTACACATTCTGGGATTTCCAGGATGGCGCTTGGAGAAAGGACAACGGCATTCGGATTGATCATCTGCTACTGTCGCCACAAGCGGCCGATCGCCTTACCGACGTGCGAGTCCACCGAGAAGTCCGTGGATGGGACAAGCCGAGTGATCACGTGCCAATCGAAGGCGTCTTTGCGCTCTAGTGCTGGGTTACACCGCTCAGCGCTCGAGCAATGTGCTCCCATTCCGCTGAAACCGATGGCGTGGCGCGGCGCTTGCCGGCACGACGATACCAATAGTCGGCATTCCCCATGTCGGCTTCGATCCAATGCAGAAGTGCATGCACCCAGTCAAACTCGGCAACGCCTTCCATAGCCTGGACAATAACGTGAGCGGCTTCCCACTCTGGACCAACACGGAACTCGCCCTTCTTTATCCACCACAATGCCTGTAATGGCTTGGACATATCCTTTGGCGGCTGCGACCAGTCGAGCGATGTGAAAATATCGGCCATCGAGCCAAATCTCCCATTCCGTGTCGAAGCCGACGCGGTCAGAGCAACAAGTTTCAGTTTGCGCATGGCGGGCAAATAGGGCCGAACCGAGCGCGGTTCAAGCCCAATCGTTAGCGGGTGGTTAGCGCCACCAGACGTCGGGCTCGAACCGGATGCCAGCGCTTCGCTCAATGACCCGACCTGCAGCGAACAGGGTTTCCTCATCGAAAGGACGACCGATCAGTTGAAGACCGAGCGGCAGGCCGCGAGAATCCTTGCCGGCCGGCACTGCAATTCCGGGCAGGCCTGCCATGTTCACGGTCACAGTGAACACGTCATTGAGGTACATCTTGACCGGATCCGCCGCCAGCGTTTCGTCTCCGATACCGAAGGCCGCCGACGGAGTCGCGGGTGTCAGGATGGCGTCGACGCCATCGTTGAAAGCGAGCTCAAAGTCGCGCTTGATCAGGGTCCTGACCTTCTGCGCCTTTACATAGTAGGCATCGTAATAGCCGGCAGACAGGACGTAAGTGCCTATCATGATCCGGCGCTTCACCTCTCGACCAAAGCCTGCGGCACGCGTCCGCTCGTAGAGATCGGTGATATCCTTACCCGTGACTCTCAGTCCGTACTTAACCCCGTCATACCTCGCCAGGTTTGAGGAGGCCTCGGCCGGCGCGACGATGTAGTAGGCCGG
>CAYPYV010000190.1:0-6024 GCA_964414845.1 uncultured Devosia sp.
GAGAGGATGATGCGGTTGATGTCGCCGCGTTCGAGCAGGCTCGCGGCGTGCGCGACAGCCAGATAGGTCTTGCCGGTACCGGCCGGGCCGACACCGAAGACCAGTTCGGCGCGATCCATGGCGCGCATATAGGCATCCTGCGCAGGGGTGCGGGCGACGATGGTTGCCTTGCGCGTGGCGATCTGCGCCATGCGGACCTTGCCCTTCTTTTCGAGCGTGGGCAGCACGAGCTGGCTGTCCTCCGTCTCGACCATGCGGATCATCGCATCGACATTGGCGATCTCGATCTGCTGGCCCTCTTCGAGAAGGGCGTAGAGCGATTCGAGCACGCGCCGACCCTGGTCGACGGCGCTCGCCGCGCCACGCAGCATGACGTGATTGCCGCGCGGGGTGGCCTGCACGCTGAGACGCTGCTCGATGAGGGCGAGGTTCTGGTCGAAGTCGCCATAGAGCTGGGCAGCGAGGCGATTGTCTTCGAAGGCGAGTTCAAGCTGGGAGGAAAAGGCGTTGTCGGTCGTCGGGGACACGTACCTGCTCAAATCTCTGGGGCTCCTTGCTGCGGCCCCTCAGGCAGGAACCGCATTGGCTACGGACTCAAGTACGCTAACAGATTTCCGTTCCGCGTCTGTGACAATCTTGCCAGCCAAGGAATTATTTCCGACGGCCACGATCTCGACCGGGATGATCTGGCCGATGAGGCGCGTGGGGCCTTCCATGTGCACGGCCTGGAGGTAGGGCGAGCGGCCGCCGACCTGGCCGGGATTGCGGCCGGGCTTCTCGATGAGCACCGGGAGCACGCGGCCCACGCAGCTTTCGGCAAAGGCACGGGTCTGCGCCATGATCTGCGCGTTGAGCCGCGCAAGGCGCTCGACCTTCACCTCTTCGGCCACCTGATTGTCCAGTGTGGCGCCCGGCGTGCCGGGGCGGATGGAGTATTTGAAGGTGAAGGCGGAGGCATAACCGGTGACGCGTGCGATTTCGAGGGTTTGCTCGAAATCCTCGTCCGTCTCGCCGGGGAAGCCGACGATGAAATCGCCCGAGAGCGCCATGTCGGGCCGGGCCGCCTTGATGCGCTCGATGACGGCCAGGTACTCGGCGGCGGTGTGCCGGCGGTTCATGGCCTTGAGGATGCGGTCGGAGCCCGACTGCACCGGCAGGTGCAGGTAGGGCATGAGCGCATCGAGATCGCGATGGGCGGCAATCAGCTCGTCGGTCATGTCGAGCGGATGCGAGGTGGTGTAGCGGATGCGGGCGATGCCGGGGATTTCGGCGAGGCGGTAGCAGAGTTCGCCCAGGCCCACGGTGCGGCCCGCGTTGTCGAGCCCGTGATAGGCGTTGACGTTCTGGCCAAGCAGGGTGAGCTCGCGCACGCCCGCATCGGCGAGGGTGCGCGCTTCCGACAGCACCTGTTCGAGCGGCCGGCTGGTCTCGGCGCCACGGGTATAGGGCACGACGCAGAAGGAGCAGAACTTGTCGCAGCCCTCCTGCACGGTGAGGAAGGCGGTGAGCCCGCGCGAAACGGTGACTTCCTTCTTCGGCGCCGGCAGGTGGGCGAACTTGTCCTCGGCGGGGAACTCGGTCTCGACGACCTGGCTGCCATTGTGGGCGCGGGTGAGGAGTTCGGGCAGGCGGTGATAGCTCTGGGGCCCGAAGACCAGGTTCACTGCGGGCTGCCGGCGGACGATTTCCTCGCCCTCGGCCTGCGCGACGCAGCCGGCGACGCCGATCATCAGATCGGAGCCTTCGGCGCGGCGGAGATCGCGCATTTCCTTCAAACGCCCGAGCTCGGAGAAGACCTTTTCGGAGGCCTTCTCGCGGATGTGGCAGGTATTGAGCACGACGAGGTCGGCATCCTCGGCCGCCTGCACGGGCTCGTAACCATGCGGCGCCAGCGCGTCCGCCATGCGGTCGCTGTCATAGACGTTCATCTGGCACCCGTAGGTCTTGATGAACAGCTTTTTCGGGCGGGCCTCAGCCTGGGTCTCGTCGCTCATGCCGGCTCCATACACCCTTAACAACCCTGAGAAAAGTCACACGGACCCCCGTGCGTCATGCCCGGAGGGCCCAAAGGCGCCATAGCGATGAACGGCAGATTACACCTGCTGAACGGCTTCGACGCCGGGCACGAAATGGCGCAGCAGGTTCTCGATGCCGCTCTTCAGCGTTGCGGTCGAAGACGGACAGCCCGAACAGGCGCCCTGCATGTGCAGGTACACCGTACCTTCGCGGAAGCCCTTGAAGGTGATGTCGCCGCCATCCATGGCCACCGCCGGACGCACGCGGGTCGCCAGCAGCTCCTTGATGACCTCGACCGTCTCGCTGTCGGATTCCTCGAAGAACTCGTCGCCGGTATCCACCTCGGCAGTGCCCTCGGCGATAACCGGCTTGCCGGAGAGGAAATGCTCCATGATCACGCCGAGAATGGCCGGCTTGATATGGCTCCACTCGGCGTCGTCCTTGGTGACGGAGATGAAGTCGGAGCCCAGGAATACGCCCTCGACGCCCGGTACCTCGAACAGGGCGCTCGCCAGCGGCGAAATGCCCGCCGATTCCGGCGTGCGGAAATCGCGCGGCTCACCCGTCAGCACGTCACGGCCGGGCAGGAATTTCAGGGTCGCAGGGTTGGGAGTACCCTCGGTCTGGATAAACATGAGTGTGATGCTCGCCTTAGATTGGTTCTAAGTATGCCTTTCGGGCCCGGCTCGCAAGTGGCAGGGCGTCGCGACCATCCCGAGGGTTGAATTCAATGGCTGGCCGCGCCGCGTGCCGCAGCGATTCGAGCCTTCTCGACTTGAATGTCTCCGGCGGAGACACTCATTGCCTGCGTCGACCGTCTTCGAAGTCAAGTCGCCGCGATGATCTGATCTTCGGTGAGCGAGCCGGGCACGATGGTGACGATGACTGGCAAGGTGCCGGCGCCGCTGCGGGCGACGAAATCGCTGATCAGTGTCCCCGGCCCCTCCTTCGCGGTGGGCGCGGCAAGCACAAGGATGCCGATGGCGGGATCATCGGCTATGGCCGCCTCCACCGCCTCGCGCAGGTGCCCTTCGCGGATGGCGGTCTCGATGCGGATATCGCCGAGATCGGCGAGCCGGACGCGTGCGGCATCGAGCACTTGCTCGGCGGCTTCGCGGGCTTCGGCGCGCATCACATCCTCGACGCCGAGGAACTGGCCGAAATCCTGTGTCTCGATAACGGTCAGCAGCTTGAGCGTGCCGCCGGTGCGGCGGACGCGATAGCCGGCAAAGATGGCGGCGCGGATGGCGTCCTTGCTGCCATCGAGCACGACGAGGAACTTCCGGCGGTAGTCGGCCAGCGCTTCACTCATTGCCTCAACCCCCAAAGGGAACGACCCGCGCCATTGTCTGCGACAAAGCGCGGGGCGTCCAGTATCGCCGACAGGGCGCGAGGTTCAGCGGACGAAGCCGACGATCCGGCGGATTTCGTCCATATGCGGGGCGGCGATGGCGCGGGCGCGATCGGCGCCGTCGCGGAGGATGCGGTCCATCTCCCCGCGGTCGGCCACGAGGCGGCGCATCTCGGTGGCTATGGGCGAAAGCACGGCAACGGCGAGATCGGCGAGGGCGGGCTTGAACCGGCCCCAGCCGGAACCACCGAACTCGCCCAGCACCTCTTCCACCGACTTGTCGGAAAGCGAGGCATAGATGGCGACGAGGTTTTCGGCTTCCGGGCGGCCTTCGAGGCCCTTGGCCTCGCTGGGCAGCATTTCGGGGTCGGTGGTGGCGCGCTTGATCTTCTTCGAAATCGTGTCGGCATCGTCCATCATGTAGATGGTCGACATGTCGGAGGCGTCCGACTTCGACATCTTCTTCTTGCCGTCCTTGAGCGACATCACGCGGGTCGCGGGGCCCGTCGACAGCGTGTCGGTCAAGGGGAAGTAATCCTCCTCGAAGCCCAGGCTCTCGATCTGCTTGCGGAAATCATGATTGAACTTCTTCGCGATATCGCGGGTCAGCTCGAGATGCTGGCGCTGGTCGTCGCCCACCGGCACGCCAGTGGCCTTGTAGAGCAGGATATCGGCCGCCATCAGCGATGGGTAGGCGAAGAGCCCGAGCGACACCGCCTCGGAATTCTCGCCGCCTTCGCCACCGGCCTTGTCCTTGAACTGCGTCATGCGGGCCATCCAGCCGACGCGGGCCACGCAGTTGAAGATCCAGCCGAGCTCGGCATGCTCGACGACCTGCGACTGGTTGAAGATGATGGACTTTTTCGGATCGAGTCCGGCCGCGATATAGGCGGCGGCGATCTCGTAGGTCCAGCGGCGCAGATCCTCGGGTTCCTGCCAGACGGTGATGGCGTGCATATCGACGACGCAATAGATCGTCTCATGGGTTTGCTGCAGCGGCACGAAGCGCCGGATGGCGCCGAGATAATTGCCGAGATGCAGGTCGCCGGACGGCTTGATGCCGGAAAACACGCGCGGAACGAAGGCCATATCGCAATCCCCTCTTGAGGCAGGGGGCTTATCGCGCAAAGCCGGGGGAAAGGGCAAGCCTCTCCCCGCCGGCTCAGGCTCCGGATCGGATCGGATCGGCCAATACGCCGATAGGATGCAACTTGTCTGGTCGCGCTTTCGAACCGGGAAAGCCGTGCAACCTTTCCTGGAAGCGCTTCAGCGCCGGCGCAGGCGGCGGATGAGGCCGCCGAGCTTCTGCACGCCAGTCAGATGGATGATGGCGAAATAGAGCACCGCGCCCATGACGCAGAGCCCGAACAGGGCCAGCGCCTGGAGCGCGAAATTGTAGCGCGGCGCAAAGACCGGCCCGAGCCAGACGACGCCGAGCCAGAGCACGAGGCCCATCACCAGCGTGGCGACGGCAATGAGCCCCTGCTGCCGCCATTCGGAGGCGTTGATGGTGAAGTGACCGCGGCGGGCGAGAAACCAGCCGAGCAGCAGCACGTTCACCCAGGCCGAGATCGAGGTGGCGAGCGCGATGCCGGTGTGGCGGAGCGCCTCGAACATCAGGAGCGAGCCCGCGATATTCACGAGGAGCGAGATGCCGGCGAATATCGTGGGTGTCTTGGTATCCTTGCGGGAGAAGAAGCCCGGCTGCAGCACGCGGATGAGGACGAAGGCGGGAATGCCGACGGCGAAGGCAATCAAGGCTTCGGAGACATGCACGGAATCCTGCGGCCCGAAGGCGCCGCGCTCGAAGAGCACGCGGACCACCGGCAGGGCAAGGGCGATGAGTGCCCCGGCCGCGGGCATGGACAGAAGCATGGAGAGGAGCAGCGACTGGCTCTGGCTCGTGCGGGCCTCTTCATTGCGGCCGGCGCTGAGGTGCCGGCTGAGTTCGGGCAGGAGCACCGTGCCGATGGCGATGCCGATGATGCCGAGCGGCAATTGGTAGAGCCGATCGGCATTATAGATGATCGACATGACCTCGTCGGCGCCCGAGGCGATGACTGTGCCCACGAAGATGTTGATCTGCGTGATGCCGCCCGCGGCGATGGCGGGCACGGCAAGCAGCCAGAAACGGCGGACTTCCGGATCGAGCCGGGGCCAGCGAATCTTCGGAAGGACGCCGGCGCGGCGGATGGCCAGATAGACCAGCAGCAATTGCGCGATGCCCCCGAGCAGGGTGGCGATGGCCACCCAGAAGGCGGTCTCCTTGGCCTCGAGCGTCAGTATGGCCAGCGGGATGAGGGCGGCGATGTTGACGAGATTGAGCAGGATCGGCGCGAAGGCCGCGGCGAAGAAGCGCCCGAGCGAATTGAGGATCGCCGCATAGGCCGCCATCAGCGACATGCAGGCGAGATAGGGAAACATGATCCGGGTGAGAAAGACGGTGAGCGCGAATTTTTCCGGATCGTCGACAAAGCCGGGCACGAAGACCGTCATGATCGGCTCGGCGAAGATTTCGACGAGGATGGTGACGACAAGGATGGCTGCGAAGAGCCAGCTCATGATGCGGGAGGCGAGTTCCTTCGCCCCGTCGATGCCCTGGGTTTCGAGCGCGCCCGAGAACATCGGCACGAAGGCGGTGTTGAACGCGCCCTCGG
>CAYPYV010000191.1:0-6004 GCA_964414845.1 uncultured Devosia sp.
ATCGAGCCGCTGCCCCATGTCGAGGCGACACTCGACAGCCTCGCAGGACGCTATCGGCTGATCCTCATCACCAAGGGAGACCTGTTCGACCAGGAGCGCAAGCTCGCCCTCTCCGGCCTCCGAGACCGCTTCGAGGCGGTGGAGATCGTGTCCGAGAAGGACGAAGCCACCTATCGCCGGCTTTTTGGAAAGCATGGCACAGCACCAGAAGCGGCAATGATGATCGGCAATTCGATGACCTCGGACGTGCTGCCGCCGCTCGCCGCTGGTGCCTATGCCGTGCATGTGCCCTCGGAGCATGTTTGGGCGCTCGACCGGCACGACGACGCGATTGAAAGCACGCGCTTCTTCCGGATCGCTGATCTCTCGCAGCTACCCGAGCTTGCCGCCCGCCTCCGTTAGGCTCCGCCAGACCCGCGTCTGCTGCATGGCTGCAATTGTGACGCACAATTCACTTGATGACCAAGTGTCTATGTCGTTGAGTGATATTATCCGGTCTCCAACCGGACTTTGACAGATGATTCCGATTTTCAACGCTCGCCGCACCCGGCGCGTGACCGCTCGCGGCATGCCTCGGCTTCGGCTGCGTACAGCCATTTGCCGGACTGATGAACGATCTCTCTCGCCTTTACCGTCGCCCGGAGTCCGGGCCTGTTCCCCTGTGGAACGAAGCGCTGAGGCTCCTCGAAGCCGGTAAGGCAGCGGAGGCGGAGCTCCTGCTCCGGCCGATGCTGCCATCAGATGGTGGCGACGGACGGCTTCGCCATCTTTATGGCGTCATACTCTCCCGACTTCCCGGGCGTCTCCGAGATGCAGTGGCTCATCTCGAAGCCGCCGAAGCGTTGTTGGATACGGATGGCGGTCCGCTCGCTGGTCTATTGGCCGATCTCGGGCAGGCCTATCTGCGCCTGCGCCGTCCCGCGCTTGCGGGAGAAAAGCTGCGAGCGGCACTGCAGATCCGGCCGGATCTGCCAGTCGCCTGGTTCGCCCTTGCGCGGCTCCACGATGAAGTCAGCGACTGGCGGAATGCGGAAATTGCACTCGTCGAAGCTGTACGGCTTGCTCCCGGGGCGCTTGACGCCTGGGTAATGCTCGGCAGGGTCCGCGATCAGCTCGGCCGGCACTCCGACGCGCTCGCGGCCTACCAGTCGGCATTGGCGATTGCGCCGCAGCATGCGCCCGCGCTGGGCGCGCTCGGCAAGACAGAAGAGGCCTATGGCCGTCGCGGCGAGGCGGTGAGGGCATATCGTGCCGCTCTCGCCATCGAGCCCGACAACCTGCAATGGCGTCGGGCCCTGCTCCGCATCGAAGCCGACAGCGTCGCCGCCGCGGACCTCGCCGCTGCCCACCGCGCTGCGACGGAACCGGAGCTTCGGATGCACCTTGGCTATGCGCTTGCGCGGCGGACTGAAAGCGAGGGCGACTTCGCCGGCGCTGCACTTCATCTGGAGGAGGCCAACCACATCGCCCGCCAGACGATCCGGCATGATCGGAAGGGGACCGAGCGAAGCTTCGCCGACATCAAGGCAACGTTCACGCCGCGCCTCTACGAAGGACTTGATGGCGTGGGCGTCGACGACGATAGCCCGATCTTCGTACTCGGCATGCCGCGCTCGGGTACGACGCTCATCGAACAGATCCTCGCGAGCCACAAGGAAGTGCATGGGGGCGGCGAATTGCCATATCTCCGCCAGATCGTGGGGATCGAGGCAGAGCGGCTCGGTGCGGGCAGCTATGGCGAAATGCTCTCCAGGCTTTCGCCCGGCGATTTTGCCCGCATGGGGGCGGCCTATGTCGCGCGGCTCAGGCAATTGTCGGAGAAGCGCCGCGTGGTCGACAAGCTACCCGGCAACTTCCTGCTGGTCGGCATGATCCGCCTCATGCTGCCACGGGCCACCATTCTGCATGTTACCCGCGATCCGGCCGACAATGCCCTGTCCATCTGGAAGAACTATTTCGGCAGCCAGCTGAGCTATGCCTATGATCCTGCCGATCTCGGTCAGTATCACATGCTCTATCGCCGGCTGATGCGCCACTGGCACCGGGTACTGCCCGGCCACATCAACGATGTCGCCTATGAGGGCCTCGTGGCGAACCAGGAGGCGGAAACTCGTCGCCTGCTTGCGCTGGTTGGGCTCCCGTTCGATGCCGCCTGCCTGCGCTTCTACGAGACGGCGCGGCCGGTCCACACCGTCTCGATCGACCAGGTGCGTGCGCCGGTCTCCGACCGCTCAATCGGGCTTGCCAAGCGCTATGGCGCAGCGCTCGCCCCGCTGCTCACCGCACTTGGAACCGCCTGAGAGCGGTGGCGGCCGAAGGCGATGGCGGCCGCCCCGATGAGGCTCAAGGCAACGGCGAGGCCGAAGACCGACCAGAAGCCGAAGGCACCGGCCCAGAACCCCGTACCAAGGCCGGAAAGCAGCAGGCCGCCGCTCATGGTATTGCTGAACAGCGCCGCAGCGGCGCCCGGCCGCCCGGGCAGCAAGTCCTGCACATAGGCCATGCCGACGATCGAGATGATGGCAATGGCAACGGCGCGCAGCACCTGCGCGAAGTAGAAGGCGGCGAGGGTCGGCAATACCAGAGGCACGGCGAAATAGGCGGCGAAGATGAGGAAACCGGCGATCAGCAATCCGTGGCTCACCCGCTTCATCGGGCGGACAACGAAGAGCGCCATCACCACCACCTCGATGCCGGCACAAAGGCTGAGCAGGAGCCCGACATCGGTTTCGGTGCCGAGACCCCCGACTACCACCATGGCCATCGCCGTCGACGCCATGAACATCGCGGTATGGAACATGGTGAGGGCCAACGCAGCCGGTGCCGCCTGCCGGACAATGGCCCATTCGAGCCGCGGACGGACCTCGGCAACACCCGGCATCACCGTGAGTCCGGTCGCCAGCACCGTTACCAGCGCGATGAGCCCGAGCGCGGCCGCACCAGCATAGACGCCGGGAAAAGCGCCGAAGGCGACGAACATGGCGCCGAGCGCCGGACCGATGGCCCAGCCGAGCGAGGTGAGGAGCCGCATGGCCGCCATGCCGCGCGCCGAGGTTGCCGCATCGGCATGGTCGAGCTGCCCCTTGGCGATCGCGAAGAGCAGCGCGAAGCTGGCATTGCCCAGGGCAAACAGCGTCACCCCGATGGCGAACAACATCCACGGCGCCTCGACAATCGCAGCAAGGGCGAAGCCAATGATCTTGGCGACGAGCGTGAGCAGCAAGGGCCAGCGGGCGGGCTTCCGGTCATGCAGGTGACCAAGCAGCGTCGAGACACCTATGCCGGCCAGCGAGCTGAACGTGAGGAACAGCCCGAGTTCCAGCGCGCTCATGCCGACGCGCTGCACCGCGAGCAGCGAGAGGTAGCTGCCGCCTACCGCCTCGGACAGGACATTGAGCAGCATGGCCGCCATGGTCGGCGCGAAATAGGGCACCCTGAAAAGCGCAAGGCTCGAACGGACAGACACGAATGGAAATCCTTGATGGCGACAATATTGATCGTCGACGCGTCGGGAGCCTACACCTAATCCGGGTCGGATGGCCCCGCAATCTCCGCGCAACCGGGTATGTGGGGCCAATCGGGCCCGGCAGGAGGGAAACATGACCATACTGGTCCGGCGCATTCAGGCGTCCGACGAAGCGATGCTCACGCATGTTGCACCCGGCGTGTTCGACGAACCGATCAGGCCCGAATGGCTCTCCCGCTATCTGCGCCAGCCGGGCCATATCCTGGTACTCGCCTTTGACGGGGACATGGTTGTCGGCCAGTGCGCCGGGGTCGTCCACTTTCACCCGGACAAGCCCGCAGAACTCTATGTCGACGAGGTTGGCACGGCCGATGACTGGCTGCGGCAGGGAATTGCCACGGCCATGCTGGCCGAACTCTTCGCCTGGGGGCGCGAGCTGGGCTGCGAGGAGGCCTGGCTCGGCACCGAAACCGACAATCATGCCGCGCTTGCTCTCTACCGACGCCACGCGCCAACCGAGGACGAAACCATGCAGTTCTTCGTCTTCAGGATCTGACTGGCTCTTCCCCCCTGAGCCATTCGAGCTTGTGCCGGCCAAGCCCGGGATCGCCCAAGAGCAAAGCCAGCGCCGGCAGCAGGATGCGCAGCTCCGCCTCGAGCGTGAAGGGCGGGTTGACGATGATCATGCCGGTGCCATGCAGCTTCGGCGGATTGGAGGCGGGCCTGACCGACACCTCGGCCCTCAGGATCTTCGGGATGCCGCAATCGCGCAGGGCAGAGGTGAAGTCATGCACGGCGCGGGTATCCTTGAGCGGATACCAGAGCGCATAGACCCCGCCGGGAAACTTCCTGTGCGCCTTCAGCAACCCATCGACGATGCGGTCAAACTCGCCCTTTTCCTCGAAGGGCGGATCGACCAGGACCAGCCCCCGCTTCTCCTTGGGCGGCACATGCGCGTTGAGCGCCAGCCACCCGTCGAGATGAATGACCCGCACCTGTACGTCGCCTTCGAAAAGCGCCGAGAGACGCTTCGCATACTCGGGGTGGAGTTCAAGGGCAGAGAGCCGGTCCTGCGGACGGAAAAGCTGCCGCACGAGCAGCGGCGAACCGGGATAGTATTTGAGCAAATTATCCGGGTTCAGCGCCTTGATGACGTCGAGATAGGGCTGGACCAGGGGCTTGGCCTTCTGCGGCAGCTCGGCCGTGAGCAGGCGTCCGATGCCGTCGGCAAACTCCGGCGAGCGCGAAGCGATCTCGCCGGTGAGATCGTAGCGGCCGATGCCGGCATGGGTATCGATGACCCGGAAGGCGCCATCCTTCTTCTTGAGGTACTCGACGAGCCGCGTGACGATGATGTGCTTCATCACGTCGGCGAAGTTTCCGGCGTGGAAGGCGTGAGAATAGTTCAAAGGCGTCCCCCTTGGGCAAAACCGTCCCGAGGACGGCTTTGGGCGCTGAACGCCGTGAGCATGGCGAACCGCGAGATGATAGCAGAAACCTAGTGCCGTGCCTGCGCGGTGAGGATGGTGGCGGCAAAGGCGGTGAACACCGCCGCAAAGCCCCAGTTCAGCGCCCTCTCCACCCATTTCGACCGCCTGAACGCAGCCACGAGCCAATCGGCGGCGAAGACGGTGGCCACCATCAGCGGGATGGAGATCACCACGAACTCAAAGCCGAAGACGAAGAGCTTGACCGGCGTCGCCGGATCGCCCGCATCGACGAATTGCGGCAGGAAGGTCATGAAGAACAGCACGACCTTGGGATTGAGCAGGTTGATGCCGAGCCCTGACAGAAAGCTCTGGACGAGCGTCGGCTGCCTGAGTCCCGCCTCTGCGATCCTGAGGCCGCCGCCATGCACCACGGCCTGGAAGGCGAGCCAGAGCAGGTAGACGGCCCCCGCGATCTTGAGGGCCAGGAAGGCCGGCGGCGAGATGACGATCAGCGCCGAGATACCAAAGGCGACGAGCGCAGTATGGACGAATATGCCCGACATGGCCCCGAAACCCGCAGCGAGCCCATGCGCCCGCCCATGGTTGATGGCGCGGCTCAGTTGCAGCGCCATGTCCGGCCCCGGAGTAATGGCGAGAATGACGGTTGCGCCCGCAAAGGCGAGGAGGCGGGCAATGTCGGGGAGAAAATCGGGCATCTTGGGTTCCACCGGCGGATAGAAGCTGCCTATCACCAAGCGGCGACGCGGCCAATGGCAGGCACCGGGCAAGTCGAGGCGCCGGTCGACCCGTGGGCCTCCGGTCACCCAAGGATGAGAAGCGGGCCGGCGAGGCGTTTGCCCCGACGCGGTTAGTCCGCAGGTATGTATGAGGCTTGCCATTCGAGCATAGCTCTCATGGCCTCCTTGCCTCGCAAAGCCCCACTGGGGCTTTTCGTTCGGCTGTGCCGAACCGGCGGCGGAGTCCCGCCGGCCGACCAGGATTTTTGGCCTGACTAGCGCACAAGCACCCGACGCATCGGACTGCCCACGAGCTTCGTCATGGAGGGATTGCTCCCGCCAGGAAGAAGACGCGCTGGCAGCGGGGCCCT
>CAYPYV010000192.1:0-5983 GCA_964414845.1 uncultured Devosia sp.
AGCACGTAGCGCCAGTGGCAGAGCATATCGAGGATGATGCCGCCGCCATCGGCCTTGCGATAGTTCCAGCTCGGGCGCTGCGCCTTCTGCCAGTCGCCCTCGAACACCCAGTAGCCGAACTCGCCACGCACCGAGAGCATCTGGCCGAAAAAGCCACTCTCGCGCAGCATCTTGAGCTTCTGGAGGCCGGGCAGGAACAGCTTGTCCTGCACCACGCCGTGCTTGATGCCCGACGCCTTGGCCTTCTTGGCCAGCGCCACGGCGCTTTCCAGGTCGTCGGAAATCGGCTTCTCGCAATACACATGCTTGCCAGCATCGATCGCCCTACCCAGCAGTTCGGCGCGCATCTGCGTCGTGCCGGCATCGAAGAACAGCGTATCGTCCGGGTTCGCCAGCGCCGCGTCGAGGTCCGTCGACCAGCGCTCAATGCCATGCTGCGCGGCAAGGCGAGAGATCTTGTCGCGGTCGCGGCCGACGACGATAATGTCGGGCACGAGGCGATCGCCATTGGCAAGCACCACCCCGCCATCGGCGCGGATCGCAAGTATCGAGCGGACGAGGTGCTGGTTGTAACCCATGCGGCCCGTCACCCCGTGCATGATGATGCCGATGCGGCGATCGACCATTTTCCTCTCCTCCCGATACCCTTTGTAACTGTTTGGTTACTTGCATATACGCGGCTAGGATGAGCCGTCAAGCGCGGAGCGGCAGCCACGGCGCTGGACAGCGGTTCAGATTGCGTTCAGCTTCATGGTGTGGAGCGGGCGGGTAAGGCGGCTGCGGCTCTAGGGAAGGCGTTGGCAGACATGGCGAAAAGCCAGGTTGAGACAAAGATCGAGGCCAGCGAACCGAAGCGCACACGTCGCTCGGCGCAGGGGCCGCGCTCAGCCGAAGGTCTACCCCGTCCGCGCGATGCTGAGCGCACCAAGGCAGCCATCCTCAAGGCCGCGCGCGATGAATTCTGCGAAGAGGGCTTCAACGGGGCGCGCGTGGACAATATTGCCGATCGCGCGAAAGCAAACAAACGGCTGCTCTACCACTATTTCGGCAACAAGGAGGCGCTATACAAGGCGGTTCTTCTTGACGCCTATCAGGAGATACGCAGAGGTGAACGTGAGCTGCGCATCAGCCAGTACGACCCCATAGAGGCGGTCGATCGCGTTATCCGGTTCACCTTCCGGCACTTTCTCGCCAACCCTTGGTTTCCGCGGCTGCTCTCGGTGGAAAACCTGCAGAATGCCCGCTTCGTCAGTCAGATTGAGAACCTCGACCAGATCCGTTCGCCCATTGTTGGCGAGTTGCGCGACATTGTGAAAAAGGGCCACGAACTCGGGCTTTTCCGCACCGATGTCGATGAGATGCAGCTCTACATCTCGATTATTTCGCTCTGCTATTTCTATGTTTCCAACATGAAGACGTTGTCGGTCGTGTTCGGCAAGGACCTCAGCCAGTTCGCGCTGATTCAGGACCGCGAGGCACAGGCCGTGCAGATGGTGCTCAGCTACCTCACAAAGCGCTGAACGCCATCCCGGGCTTCCGGCCCGCTTTTATCCCCACCCCCTCATACCGGGCCTATAATCCGTTGTGGTCCGGGCCCTTGCGGGCGTCTGGCCGCCACAATCTGTACGGGAGCGCGGGGCGAGAATCGCTGTTCATGTTGAGAAAATTGACGGGTTGACAGGCGGAGCGTTGGAGCCCATGCTTGTAACCAATTGGTTATTTAGCACCACAAAGAGTGCTGCACCAAGTGGCCCGGCAGTCCGGGCAGAGGATCAATGGGAGGAATACGCATGACGTTTCGTATCGATCGTCGCCAGTTTCTGTTGGGTTCGACCGCACTCGCGGCTGCGGCCGGCATTTCGCCCGCTTTCGCGGCAGAGGCGCTGCGCCTGATCTTCTGGGGCAGTCAGGCCCGCGCCGACCGCACCTATGGCGTGACAGACCTTTACGCCAAGGCCGGCGGGCCTGCCGTGCAGGGTGAGTTCCTCGCCTGGGGTGACTACTGGCCGAAGTTGGCTACCCAGACCGCTGGCGGCAACGCACCCGACATCATCCAGATGGACTACCGCTACATCGTCGAATACGCGAAGCGGAATGCTATCGCCCCGCTCGACGAGTTCGTCGGGGGCGCGCTGAAGCTGACCGATTTCGACAAGGATCAGCTCGACGGCGGCAAGGTTGACGGCAAACTCTACGGCATTTCGCTCGGCGCCAACTCGGTTGCGCTGATGATCAACACCGCCGACTTCGAGAAGGCCGGTCTCGAACTGCCCGGCCCGAACACCACCTATGGCGACCTGCCCGCCATGGCCGAGGCATTCGCATCGAAGGGTGTGGGCAAGAAGCTTATCGCCGACGGTTCCGGCTCTGAGCCGATGTTCGAAAACTGGCTGCGTCAGCGCGGCAAGGCACTCTACACAGCCGACGGCAAGCTTGCCTGGGAAGCCCAGGATGCTGTGGATTGGTTCACGCTGTGGGCCGAGCTCCGCGCCGCCGGCGTCTGCGTATCCGCCGAGGACCAGGCACTCGACACAGGTCCGCTCGAAACCACGATGCTGACCCTTGGGAAAGCGGCGATCATTCCGTCCAACTCCAACCAGCTGGTGGCTTTCCAGGCCATCAACAAGGACAAGATCACCATCTCCAACTTCCCGCGCATCGCGACCGACGCCCCCGGCGGTCACTACCGCAAGCCGTCCATGTTCTTCTCGGTTGGTGGCAGTTCGACACAGAAGGAAGAAGCAGCGAAGCTGATCAACTTCTTCGTGTCCGATCCGGAAGCGGCCAAGGTGCTCGGCGTGGAGCGCGGCATTCCCTGCTCCGTCTCCGTACGCGAGGCCCTTGCTCCCACGCTCGACGCGCAGAGCCAGGTTGCCCTCAACTTCGTTGCGAACCTGGGCTCCCTGCTCGGCGCTCTCCCGCCGTCTCCGCCTGCAAAGGCCGGTGAAATCGACTCTTCGCTGTTCCGTGGGATCAGCCAGGAAGTCGGCTTCGGCGCCCGCACTCCGGAGGATGCTGGCAACGCGCTGTTCTCGGGCGCAAACGACATCCTCAGCCGCGCCGGCTGATGAACAGGACCGCACGGGAAATGTCGACCGGAACTGGCAGCATGGACCGTGCGGTCTCTTCATCCTGGTGGTCGCGGGCTTGGCAAGCCAATGCCCCCGGCTACCTCTTCTTGCTGCCGTGGTTCATCGGCTTCTTCGGGCTGACTATTGGCCCGATCATCACGTCCTTCTACCTCAGCTTCACCAATTTTGACCTGCTGACGGCGCCAGAATGGGTGGGGGCGGACAACTATGTCCGCATGTTCACCAATGATCCCAAGTTCCTCGCTTCGATGCGAGTGACCCTGTTCTTTGTCATCTTCTCGGTACCGCTCAAGCTCGCCTTCGCCCTAGGCGTGGCTCTGCTGCTCAATCGGGGCATGCGTGGCTTGCCGCTCTATCGGGCGCTCTTCTACCTGCCGTCGCTTCTTGGAGCATCCGTTGCGATTGCCATCCTGTGGCGGCAACTCTTTGCCGGTGACGGTCTGGTCAACGATTTCCTCGCGATTTTCGGCATACAGGGGCCAAGCTGGATTTCCAATCCACGCTACTCGCTGTGGACGCTCATTGTGCTGTCCATCTGGCAGTTCGGTTCGCCGATGATCATCTTCCTCGCCGGCCTCAGGCAGATCCCGCAGGACATGTACGAGGCGGCAAGTCTGGATGGCGCCAGCAAGACGCGCATGTTCTGGAAGATCACGCTGCCACTGCTAACGCCTGTGGTATTCTTCAACGCGATCATTCAGACCATTGAAGCGTTCAAGAGCTTCACGCCCGCCTTCATCATCTCAGGCGGCACCGGTAACCCAATCAACTCGACGCTGTTCTATACGCTGTATCTCTACCAGGAAGCCTTCGAGTTCTTCCGCATGGGCTATGCGTCAGCCTTGGCCTGGTTCCTCCTGCTGCTTGTCGCGCTCTTCACTGCGTTCTCGTTCCTCACCTCGAAATACTGGGTGCATTATGACGATTGATGCCCCGCGCCTCACCGTGGTCACCGAGGACAGCGCCAGCCGCCGCCTTCGCCGCCGTGTCGGCTCGGTTTCGGCGCATGCGCTGCTGATCGGCGCGTCGATCCTGATGCTCTACCCGCTGCTCTGGTTACTCTCGGCATCCTTTCGGCCAGAGAACGAGATTTTCGGCGGAACGAGCATCTGGCCGTCAAGCTGGAGCCTGGATGCCTACTTCCGAGGTTGGAACGGGCTGCAGATCAGCTTCAGCGTATTCTTCATCAACTCGTTCCTGATCTCGATCCTCTCGGTCATCGGCAACCTGATCGCCTGTTCGCTGGCCGCCTTTGCCTTCGCCCGGGTTGAGTTCCGCGGCCGGAAGTTCTGGTTTGCCATGATGTTGATGACACTCATGCTGCCAGGTCAGGTCACGCTCATCCCGCAATATGTCCTGTTCCGGTCGATGGGATGGGTGGACACCATCCTGCCACTGGTTGCGCCAAAATTCCTTGCAGTGGACGGCTTCTTCATATTCCTGATGGTGCAGTTCTTCCGCGGCATTCCAAAGGAGCTTGATGAGGCCGCCATGATGGACGGCTGCTCGTGGTGGCGCATCTACTGGAAGATCATGCTTCCCCTTTCCATGCCGGTGCTGGCCACGGCCGCCATATTCACCTTCATCTGGACTTGGGACGACTTCTTCGCACCGCTCATCTACCTGAACGACATGCAGCAATATACCGTCATGCTCGGTCTGCGGACGTTCACGGACTCGACGGGCGAAAGTGATTTCGGCGGCTTGTTTGCCATGAGCGTGCTCAGCATCGTGCCGATCTTCCTGTTCTTCCTGATCTTCCAGCGCCTCCTCATCGAAGGCATTGCCACGACGGGAATGAAGCGTTGAGCGCAGCAAAAGCCATATGCGGCGCCCCCTTGTCCGTCCTCATGCAGAGCTTGCGGGAGCATGGGGACGGCAGCACCACACGTTCAGGTCACCCCTAATGCCCATCAAGTTCGCGGCCATCGGCCTCAACCACTCCCATATCTACGGCCAGGTCGACTGCCTGCTGCGCGAGGGCGCAGAGTTCGTTGCCTTCCATGCGCCGGAGGATGTCCTCGCCGAACCCTTCGGACAGAAGTATCCTCAGGCGAAGCGCGTTGCGGATCGTCGCGCTATCCTCGAAGATCCCTCCATCCAGCTCATCCTTACCGCCTCGATCCTCGACGAGCGGTCGGAAGTCTCGATCGCTGCCATGCGGCACGGCAAGGATGTGATGAGTGACAAGCCGGGTATGACCAGCTTCTCGCAACTCGCCGAACTGAAGGCCGTACAGGCCGAGACCGGTCGCATCTACTCGATCTGCTATTCCGAGCACTTCGAGACGCGCTCTACCGTCAAGGCGGGCGAACTCGTCGCCGCAGGCGCTATCGGGCAGGTCGTCCACACCCTTGGCCTCGGACCTCACCAGATCCGCAACAACCAGCGCCCGGATTGGTTCTTCGACCGTAAGCGCTATGGTGGCATCCTCTGCGATATCGGCTCGCACCAATGCGAGCAGTTCCTGTTCTTCTCGAACAGCCTCGATGCCGAAGTGCTTTCTGCCACGGTCGGCAACCGCGCGAATTCAGGCAAGCCTGGCCTACAGGATATCGGTGACATGCATCTGCGGACGCCTACCACTACGGGCTATGTCCGCGTCGACTGGTACACGCCGGATGGCCTCGGCACCTGGGGCGACGGACGCCTGACCATCCTCGGCACCGAGGGCTATATCGAGCTTCGCAAATACATCGACATCGCCGGCAGGCCGGGAAAGGACCATCTCTTCCTCGTCGACAAACACGGCACGCGCCATATCGATTGTACCGACGTCGCCCTGCCCTACGGCCGGCAGCTGATCGAGGACATCCAGAACCGGACGGAGACGGCCATGCCGCAGGCGCGCTGCTTCAAGGCAATGGAACTGGCGCTTACCGCGCAGCAAA
>CAYPYV010000193.1:0-5977 GCA_964414845.1 uncultured Devosia sp.
GGCGTTCACGCCGCCCAGCCCCATGCCGAGGAAAACGGCATCGAAACCGTCGAGCAGTTCGGCAAGCGAGAAATCCTGGCCGAGCAGCTTTTCGTTGACGATTGTGATGCCTCCGATCGCGGTGATGTACTCGACTTCCTTCTGCGCGAAGCCGCCGGGCGTCTTGTAGGAGGCGATGCCATATTCGTTGAGGCCGCCTGCCTTGGGCTTGCCGTCATAGACGACGACATCGTGGCCGTGGAGCGCGAGGCGATGCGCGCAGGCGAGGCCGGCCGGGCCGGCGCCGACAACCGCGACGCGCTTGCCCGTCGAGGCGGCGCGGGTGAAGAACTGCTTCTCCTCGGCCATTGCCTCATCTGTCGCGTAGCGCTGCAACAGGCCGATCTGCACCGGCTTGCCCTCGGCCTCCATGCGAACGCAGGCCTCTTCGCAAAGCTGTTCGGTGGGGCAGACGCGGGCGCACATGCCGCCCAGGATGTTCTGCTTGAAGATGGTCTCGGCCGCACCCAACGCATTGCCGGTCGAAATCTCGCGAATGAACAGCGGAATGTCGATCTCGGTGGGGCAGGCATTCATGCAGGGCGCGTCATAGCAGAAATAGCAGCGGTCTGCCTCTACCAAGGCCTCGTGCCGTCCCAGCGGTGCATGCAGATCAGAGAAATTCTCGGCATATTGCCCGGGCGCCAGCCGTCCAGCCGCGATCCCGTCCTTGAGCCCCTGTACGCCCATCCGCGCCCTCCTTTGGAACCATTCCAAGGAGCACGCTAGCGCGGGTCTGAAATTTTATCAATTGGTCAAAAATCAGAATGTGACCGCTGCCACATTCCTGTGCGATCACAAGGCTGAGAGCGGGTTTTCCACTTGCGGGCGCACTTTTTTCGCGTGGGGTCGGTCCTTTCGCGATCATCCCTGCGCAGGACCAGATTCCGGATCAAGTTGTTGATTTGCCGATAGAGTCGCAATCAATCCAAAGCATGGTCTACTGTGGCCCATCCGCAACAGAACCGCAGCGAATCTGCATGTTCATCTGGAGTTCACAATTCGGCCCACCCAGCTTTCTATCAGGTCGGCCGTTGTCAACTGCAGTGAGTATCGTGGATTGATCAAGTACAGTGTTGGTGCCGCGCTGGTGGCGGGACTCATCCTCTCGGCTACCGGAACCGCTTGGGCGGGTGGCACGCAATGCGGTGGGGCGTCCTGGTACGGACCAGGTTTCCACGGCAAGAAGACCGCCTCTGGCCAGAGGTTCAACCAGAATGCCCTTACGGCAGCGCACAAGTCGCTGCCGCTGGGCACAGTGGTGAAAGTGGTCGATCAACGGACAGGCAAGTCCGTAAAGGTGACGATCAACGATCGCGGGCCATATTCCCATGGCCGCATCATCGATCTGTCCAAGGCAGCCGCGACCCAACTGGGCTTTGTTGCCCGGGGCACAACCAAGGTCTGCCTCGCCGCGCTCTGAGCTTTCGAGCGTGAGCCCTTGAAGAGCTGACCCTCGTGGGTCCCAAGCCGGCTGAGGACAGACGTCCCGGCCGGCTTTTCAATTGAGATTCGTCACCGCGACATCATCCAGGCAGAGTATCCACGGCTCTGCGCTGCCGCCGAACTGAAAGGCCACCTGTGCATTCTTCCGGCCCTCTGTTGGAGTGAAATCCACGGAGTAGGTTTGTTGTTCCACCGTCAGTTCCTGATCGATGCTTGCATAAGGCGTCCAGGGCGGCATCGGGATCTGCACCAATCCTCTGATCGTGGCGTTGGGCTTCGCCTGCGCCTTGAAGCTGAACCGATACTTCACGCCGGATTTCAGCGGGATGTCGTTCTGCCCGACGATCACGTCCCATATCTCTGCCGAACCGCCCGGGACGTTCATGCAGAGCGCCCCGTCAATGATCGTCATCTTCAGCGACATCGGCGTCTTCCACCAAGGATCGATGCCTGCTTTGAAGCCAGAATTCTTCACAAAATTGGCCGCTTGAGCCGGCAGCGTTGTCAGAAGCAGTGCGCCCAGAACGGCGCCAAGAATCTTGTGCCGGCATGCCCCTGAAACCTTCGGCGACATTGATCCAGTCGTGACCTGTCGGTAATCGGCTTGACGCGCCTGTCCGCCTCGGAATTGGCTGGGGAATGTCCCGCGCGTCCCTGGAGTTTGCCTTGCCAATCCGACCCTGGTCCGAAACCGCCCCGATCCTCATTGACGTCGCCATGGGGCGTCGGCCCGCCGACATGGTGGTCCGCAGCGGCCGATGGGTGAATGTTCATTCGGGCGAGATCCTCGCCGGACACGACATCGCCGTTTCCGCCGGTCGCTTCGCGGCGATAGCGCCCGACCTCTCCTATGCCATCGGGCCGGACACGCAGGTGATCGACGCCCACGGTCGGTACATGCTGCCGGGCCTTTGTGACGCGCATATGCATGTCGAAAGCGGCATGGTGACGGTGACGGAGTTCTGCCGCGCCGTCATTCCCCATGGTACGACGGCGATGTTCGTCGATCCGCACGAGATCGCCAATGTGCTGGGTGTCACGGGCGTGCGGCTCATGCATGACGAAGCCATCGCAATGCCGGTGTCGGTCTATGTGCAGGCGCCGAGCTGTGTTCCATCCGCACCCGGCCTCGAGACGCCGGGCGCCGAGATCAGTCCTGAAGACGTTGCCGAGATGCTGACCTGGCCGGGGATCATCGGGCTCGGGGAGATGATGAACTTCCCCGGGGTTGCCGCAGGCGACACAAAGATGCTCGCCGAAATTGCCGCTACCCAGCGCGCACGCAAGACCGTGGGCGGCCACTATGCCAGCCCCGATCTCGGCCGGCCGTTCCTGGGCTATCTCGCCGGGGGGCCGGCAGACGACCATGAGGGCACGCGACTGGAGGATGCCGTTGCGCGTGTGCGGCAGGGGATGCGTGCCATGCTGCGCCTAGGTTCGGCATGGTTCGACATTGCGCCCCAGGTCAAGGCGATCACAGAGCTTGGCCTCGATAGCCGCAACTTCGTCATCTGCACCGACGACAGCCATTCGGGTACGCTGGTCAATGAGGGCCATGTCGACCGCGCCCTGCGCCACGCCATCGCCTGCGGCCTCAGTCCGATCACCGCCATCCAGATGGCGACGGTGAACACCGCCACGCATTTCGGGCTCGAACGTGAATTGGGCTCGATCGCACCGGGACGCCGCGCCGACCTGATCCTCACGAGCGATCTCGTATCGCTCCCGATCGAAGTGGTCGTCGGGCAGGGCAGGGTGCTGGCAGAGAATGGGACCATGGTCGCCGAGCTGCCGGAATATGCCTATCCTGCCTCATCCAAGGGGACGGTCAGGCTGGGCAGATCGCTTGCCGCCGGGGATTTCGTCATCTCGGCGCCGGCCGGAAAGAATGCTGTCAATGCCCGCGTCATCGGCGTCATCGAGAATCAGGCGGGAACCCGCGCCCTTGAACGCAGCCTGCCGGTGCGCGACGGCGCCGTCGAGCCCGATACAGCGCAGGATGTCTGCCAGATCGCGCTGGTCGAGCGTCATCGCGGTACGGGCGCGGTGGTGAATGCGCTCGTATCGGGCTTTGGCTACGACCGGCCTTGCGCGGTGGCCTCGACCGTTGCGCATGACAGCCACCAGATGATCGTCGTCGGCACCAATCGCGATGACATGGCGCTTGCAGCGAACCGGCTTGGCGAAGTGGGTGGCGGCGCGATTGTTGTGTCGGAAGGCCAGGTGCTGGCTCTGGTGGAACTGCCGATCGCAGGCCTGATGAGCGACGAGCGCGCTGAAATCGTCGCGAAAAAGGCCGAGGCGCTGGTGGAGGCGATGCGTGCCTGCGGCTGCACGCTCAACAACGCCTTCATGCAGCATTCGCTCCTGGCTTTGGTTGTGATCCCCGAACTCAGGATTTCCGACAAGGGGCTGATCGACGTCACGCGCTTTGCCCCGACGTCGCTCTTTGTCGACTGAGGCGGCCTCAGCAGGCCGGATCGGGGCGGAGCGAGCGCACCATCCGGTCGATCGCGGGTTCGACCTTCGCCCGGTCCTGGCGCGAATAGACGAGGTCGAACCCGGCATAGGCCGTCGCCTCGCAGAGCCGGGTCAGCCGCTTGTAGAGGATGCGGGCGCCCATCGTGCCCGAGAAGCTGGCCCAGTTCGGCGTCACCGCCTCGTAGGACAAGCCCCAACCCTCGGCGGTGAGGCTGTCGCGCGCCGACCGGGCCATGGCTTCGAAATCCGCTCCGACATCATAGGCGCCATAGATGGCAATTCGCGTGGCACCAGCGCGCAGGCTGATGCCGTCGCCATTGTCGGCCTCGCGGCCCCACTCGAGACCGGGGGGCAGGTCGATCCGGTAGCCGAAACGCTCATTGCCATAAACCAGCCAGTCCTCCGCCGCAGCGGGAACAGTCAGGCAAAAGGCGGTGAGGAGTATGAGGATCATGCGCATGGACGAAGCCTGCTCCCGGGGATGGCGATTTGGCAAGCCGCCGCCATCTGGGGCCCTCAGACGACGACGATGCCGGAGTGCTTTGCCTTTTCCTCGGGCTCGACATGGATGGTGATCTGCGCGCCACCGACGGATTCGCGCAGCTTGGCCTCGATCGCGTCGCAGATCCTGTGCGCGGCCTCGACGCTCATCGCGCCGGGTACGACGAGGTGGAAATCGATAAAGGTCATCTTTCCTGCCTGCCGCGTGCGGATATCGTGTGCCTCGATGGCGCCCTTGGCATTGATCGAGATGATTTCCTTGATCTGCTTCAGCATATCCGGGTCGACCGCCACGTCCATGAGCCCGATGACGCTCGAACGGATCACCTGCCAGCCGGACCAGAGGATGGTGACGCCCACCAGCGCCGCCAGGATGGCATCGAGCTGGTGGTAACCGCTGGCCGCCGCGAGCAGGACCCCAGCGAGAACGCCAAAGGTGGAGACGACATCGGTCCAGAGGTGTTTGCCATCCGCTTCGAGAGCGGGTGAACGCGCCTCACGTCCCACACGCGTCAGCCACACCGCCCAGATCGCGTTGATGCCTGTGGCGGCAACACTGACGCCAAGGCCCAGCGGATCGAGCCTGAAATCGTGTGGAGTGATGAAGCCGAGCCAAGCCTCGCGAAAGATCATGATCGCCGCGACCGCGATGAAGATGCCGATGAACACCGCCGAGAAATACTCTGCCTTGTGATAGCCATAGGGCAGGGTGGCGCTTGCGGGGCGTGCGGCGAGGCGCACGGCGACGAGGGCGACCACCGCGGTGACGACGTTCACCACGCTTTCGAGCGCATCAGAATAGAGCGCAATGGAGCCCGTCGCCCATGCGGCGAAGCCCTTGAGTGCCAGCACGACAATGCCGACGGCAAGGCTGCCATACGCGATGCGGACGGTGATATCTGAAGTGCCCTGAGCCATTCCGAGGGCATAGACGTAAGCACAATGTGTGACAAGTCCCTGACTTTGCGAGTGAATTTGAGAAGCATTCTGAGCTGCCGAGCAGGTGTGGTCGGAATCGTTTGACCCCCTTGCCCTCGCGGCCTTACAAGCTCCGGCTGTTGCAGCGTTCCCCTAGGGACTGGAATTCACGTTCGGTGCGGTCGACCCAAATCGGGGACCAAACCCGGAGCTGCTGGATAAGCCTTTGGGAACTCTGCCTCTTCGGAGCGGCAGCGGACAGATGTGCTGTTCGTCATCCGCCCCACCAAGCAACGAGGCGTGCCGTGACCACCACCCTGAAACTGCCCGAAGGCACCGGCGTCATGCTGTGCGGCCATGGCAGCCGCAACCAGCGCGCCGTGGGCGAGTTCGCCGTTCTGGCGGATCGCCTGCGAGAACGCATGGCAGGAGTGCCGGTGGAGTATGGGTATCTCGAATTTGCCAACCCGGTGATTCACCACGGGCTTGACCGGTTGCGGGAGCAGGGGGTGCGCCGCATCCTCGCCGTTCCGGGCATGCTGTTCGCCGCCGGCCACGCCAAGAACGACATCCCCTCGGTGCTCAACACCTA
>CAYPYV010000194.1:0-5946 GCA_964414845.1 uncultured Devosia sp.
CGTTCACCGCGATGGCGAAGGGCGCGTTCTCGGACGTGCCGACGACCTTGAAGCCCTCAGGCAGCTGGGTGACGCGATCGCCATGGCTCATCCATACGGGATAGCGGCCACCGACTTCCCAGAAGCCCTCGAACAAGGGCGAGGCCTCGCGGATTTCGACATCGGCGCGGCCGAACTCGGCGGCGTGGCCGCCTTCGACGCGTCCGCCCAGCTGTGTGGCGAGGGTCTGCTGGCCATAGCAGATGGCGAGGATGGGCACGCCCGCATCGAACACCGCCTGCGGGGCGCGGGGGCTGCCCTCGCGGGTGACGGAATCCGGGCCGCCCGAGAAGATGACACCCTGCGGTCCGAGGCGGGCAAAGGCCTCGGCTGCCGACTGGTAGGGATGGATTTCGCAATAGACCCCAGTCTCGCGCAGGCGCCGCGCAATCAGCTGCGTGACCTGCGAACCGAAGTCGATGATCAGGATGGACTGGGCGGGGGCGGAGGGTGCGGGAGCTGTCATGACGGGGGAATAAAGCGCGCCCGCGGATTCCGCAAGCGGCGGCTCAGCCCGTCACCGCATGGCGGGCATTCGATTTTGCCAGCTTATCCACGAGATTGCGGTTGAGGATGGCATCCATGGCATGCCGGATGCCAGGATCGGCATTCATGGCCGCGAGGAGCTTCGCCTGGTTGAACGCGACATAGCGTACGGGGCGGGCCGCGCGGGCATCGGCGCTGGCCGGCGCGCCACTCAGGAAGCTCATCTCGCCGACGAACTCGCCCGGCCCACAGACGGCGAGGATCTTGTCGTCGCGCTCGATCTGCACGATGCCGTCGGTGACGAAGACCAGCTCGGTGACCGCAGTATCGGCGGTTGTAAAGACGTGGCCGGGCTGGGCATCCCGGGCCTCGCCCAACTTGAGGATGCGCCGGATGGTCTGGCGCTCGACCCGCTCGGGCATGCGTTCGGCAAGCCGTTGTTCCTGCTCGGTGAATTTGTGCCGCTTGCGGTAGTACCAGATGATGAGGAGCTGCGCGACGTTGACGGCGACGAACAGCACCTCCCAAGGCACCACGACATGATCCATGTTGATCCAGCCGCGATTGATGATGCGGACGAGGCCGGCGGCGATGGCGATGGAGCGGAGCCACACCATGTCGCTCATCATCATCGAGAGGACGAGCAGCGCGTAGGGCAGATGGGTCAGCAGTTGCGAGGGATCGAGCCACTCACGAATGAAGTCGTCCAGCACAGGGCACACATCCGGCATGCAACATCGGGACCGGAAGAGTGCGACGCGACACCGAGGGCGTCAACGCATGCCGTGCGCCGCCCCCGGATCGTGATCGGCCAGATCAGGCCGGGCGCGGCTCGGGGTTGGCGCGGGCCTGGTTGGCGCGGACCAGCTTGCCGACGAGATTGCGGTTGAGCCCCGCCTCCATGGCCTGGTGGATGGAGGCGTCGCGATCCACCGCCTCGTGCAGGCGCTTCTGCTCGAAGGCGAGAACGCGCATCGGCTCGGCGGCAACGACGGTGGCAGAGGCGGGCGCGCCAGTGAGGTAGCTCATTTCCCCCAGATAATCGCCAGGACGGCAGACGGCGATGACCCTGCCATTGGCCTCGATCTGCGCGATGCCGGAGCAAAGGTACAGTACGTGGCTGACCTCCTCGCCCTCGCCGATGAGACGGTCACCGGGCGCAAAGCTGCGTCGTTCGGCGATGGCAAGCAGGCGCTTAAGCGCCTGCCGCTCGACGCTGGCCGGCATGGAATCGACGAAATGCTTCTCGTCCGCATCGAAGCGGTGATGGTGTTCGTCGATCCAGAGGATGATCAACTGCACAATATTGACGAGTACGAAGAGCGCCTCCCAAACGACGCTTACCGGATCGACCACGAAAAACGAGCGGTAGACGACCTCGACTGACCCCGAGGCAATGGCAAAGACGCGGAGCCAGAACATCCGCCGCATCAGCATGGAGATGATCAGAAGGAAATAGTTGATGTGCCCGACCATGTGGTTGGGCTCGGTCAGGTCATGCAGGAATTGGTCGAACAGGTGCGCCTCCTCAAGTCGGCCCCCTTGGGCCACTCCAGCGGACCGGCCAGATTTCTGCCGCGGCCGATATAGCTCGACCTGTGCCTAGCCTAGCGGTGCGTAGCATAACAAGGTGGGGGCCCGAGCTGTTGATCGGGTTTCACGGGGGTTGACGAAGCTCCCCTGCGCACGGCAGGGATGAAATCGATTGCAAGGCCGGGGCAGCAAGACCCATCGTGGCGGCATGGAGGGGACGAATGACCGAGAACCGCCTTGATGGCGCCGACTTCGTGCGAGCGGCGGCGTGCATGACGGTGCTGCTCCACCACCTGACGCAGCGACTGGATGGCGGCATGGATTTCGGGCCGGTGCTCAACGGGGTGCGCATATTCGCGCATATGGGCACGTTCGGCGTGGCGATGTTCTTCGTGCTTTCCGGCTTCCTGCTCGCACGGCCCTTCTGGCAGGCCTACGACAGGGGCGAGCCGATGCCCTCCCTCCGTATCTACGCACTGCGCCGCGCGGCCCGGATTCTGCCCGGATACTGGCTGGCCCTTGTCGTGAGCTTCGTGCTCTCGATCACCGTGTTTGGTATCGCGCTCAATGGCGAGTTGCTGCTCCGCTTCACCGCAGGGCTGCTGCTGGTAGCGGACTGGCATTGGGTGACATTCTTTCCCGTGGAGATCAACGGACCGCTTTGGTCGATCTGTTTCGAGATCACGGCCTATGTGCTGCTGCCCATCGTCTTCATTGCCATTTTCGCTGGTCCGCGGTTCGCAGGCGGATGGCTCGGGCGGGTACTGTTCGTCGGCGCGATCGCCCTGACGCTCGGCCTCCATTGGCTGATGCTGAAATACTACCCGATCGACTCGATCCGGCGCGGCTGGGACTACGGCATGGTCGGCGGCGCCAAGTACTGGATGCCGCGCTACAACCCGTTCGCGCTGTTCGCCATGTTTGCCTTTGGAGCCCTGGCTGCCGGCATCCAGGTGCGGCTGAGCGCTGTGCGGCACTGGGCGTTCGACATTGCCGCGCTAGGTGTTGCTGCGTTCGCCATCTACGTTCTCAACCGTCACCTCTGGCTCAAGGGCGACGCGAGCGGCTTCGGCTGGCTCGGCATTCCCTACAGCTTCCCGTGGTTCCAGCTTTCCGTAGCCGCCTTCCTGGTGGTGATCCCATCATCGCAATGGCTCGGGCGGTTGCTCGACAACCCGCCGGTGCGCTTTATCGCCACCATCTCATTCGGCATCTATATCTGGCACAACATCGTCATCGAACTCGTTCGGCTCTGGTGGGTGCCGGGGTTCAGCTATGGCCGGATACGCGATGGCGGCGAGTTCCTGCTGGTGGCAGGAACGATATTCGCGATCAGCGTCTTGCTCGGCTGGCTGTCATGGCGGCTGATCGAGGCGCCAATGATCCGCTGGGCGCGGAAGCGGGAGAAGGCCGCGCTCACGTCCCCATCGGCTGCGGCTCCCCAGTCCGCGTAAGCTTGCCGGCGAGATTGCGGTTGAGCGCGGATTCGAGGGTCCGGCGGAGCTGGGCGTCGTTCTCGATGGCGGCGGTCAGCCTGGCCTGCTCGAACACCAGGACGCGGGTCGGCTTTACCGCAGTTACTGTTGCAGACGCGGGATTGCCGGTGAGAAAGCTAAGCTCGCCGATATAGTCACCCGGGCCACAGATGGCGACGACGCGATCGCCCTTCTCGATCTTGACGATGCCATCGGCGATGTAGGTGAGGCGGGAGACTTTCTCGCCCTCGCGCGTGAGGATCGTATCCGGCGCGACCGTCTCGAGATCAGAGAGATCGAGCAGCCGCTTGATGGCGCTGCGATCAACGCCGGCGGGAATGGAATCGACGAAGTGCTGATGGTCAGCGCGGAAGCTGTGGTGGTGCTCGTAGTACCAGATGAGCAGCAGCTGCACGATATTGACGAGGACGAAAACCGTCTCCCACAGCACGCTGACCGGATCGAAGACGAAGACGGCACGGTAGATGATCTTGGTGACGCCGGACGCAACGGCCAGGAGGCGCAGGGCCACCATGCGCCGCATCAGCATGGAGGTGATCAGCAGGGCGTAGGTGAAATGCCCGAACAGGATTTCCGGCCGCGTCAGTCCGGCGACCAGTTCATCGACAAGCTGCATCGCGGTAAACCGGAAAACTGGAAATGGTGTTGGCGAGACGAGATCATTTCACGCTCTGGGTGACACGCCGAAATGATCCAGATCGTTGGTCTGTCGCGCTTTCGAACGGGAAAAGTCCCACGACTCTTCCTGAAGGCGCTCTGGGGATCAGTCGCCCGGAAGCGCCTGGTTCGCGGCGCGCAGGCGCGATGCCAGTACCCGCATCACGCTGAGCGCAAAGAACGGCGCCTCGCTGGCCATGAAGAGGAATTGCTTCTCGCCCAGCGGCACGAGGGTGCAATCCGTCTCGGCGACGGCATCGGCGCTGCGCGGGGCGGAATCTATCAGCGCCATTTCGCCGAATATGTCGCCTTCGTGCATGACATTCAGAGTGCGGTTGCCATGACGGACCGCAACGCTGCCCGACTTGACCACGAAGAGCTCATGGCCAGCATCGCCTTCGGCGAAGATCTTGTCGCCGGCCTTGTAGCTGCGCAGTTCGTCGCTGGCCTGCGCGAGGAGCGAAAAATCCACGAAAGTCTTGCTCATTGGTCACGTGCCCCGTTTGCGGCGCTCTTCGCCGAAGCGCATGACAGTGTGACGACAGAGATGTGACAGCCGGATGACAGGCGGCGGCGTGCCGCCCGTCTCGGACGCGATCAGTTCAGGAGGCCGATGGAAAAGTTGAGGAGGGCCGCGAAGCTGACCCAGGCGGCATAAGGCAGGAACATCACGGCCGAGGCGCGATCGCGATTCCACCGTTCGGCGATAAACCAGATGATGGCGATATCGAGCAGCGTGATGACGGCGAAAGCCGGCCAGACCAGTTGCGCGCCGAACCAGAGTGGCGTCCAGAGCCAGTTGAGGCCCATCTGGGCGAACCAGAGCTTCATGCCGAGGCTCTGCCGTTCGCCGGTGAATGTGCGCCAGCCGGTAATGGCGATGAGAATGTAAAGCAGCGTCCATACCGGACCGAACAGCCAGTTGGGCGGGTTGAAGGGCGGCTTGTTCAGGTTCGCGTACCAATCGCCCGGCATATTGGTGAAGCCGATGGCGAAGCCCACGCCGAGGACGACGGCGAGGAACACAGCCAGGAGCGGCCACGAGCGATGTGGGCGACGGTACGGTTCTGATGGGGCAGGTGCGTGTGTGCTCATGATGGCCCTTGAACGCGCGAGCCCCGGCGCGGGTTCATGCGGCGTGGGCTTGGCCGTGCGAATTAATGCTGCGGCAAGGCTCAGGCAATGATCCCAGATCATTTCACCTGAAACGCTGAAATGACCCAGGTCTTTGTTTGGTCGCGCTTTCGAACCGGAGAAGTCGTGCAACTTTTCCTGAAATGGCCCTAGCCCTTGCGGCGCAGCTGCGCGATGTAGAAGCCGTCGCTGCCGGTGGTGGCGGGGGTGACCGCGACGCCGCCTTCGGGCGAAAAGCGGGCGCGGAGCTTCGTGCCCGCAAAATGCGCCATCCAGAGTGTATTGGCGGGCACGGCCTCGAACTCGGGATGGGCGGCGAGGAAGCCCGCGACCTGGCCGGCATTCTCCTCGGGCAGCACCGAGCAGGTGATGTAGGCGATGGTGCCGCCGGGCCTGAGGAACGACATGGCCCGCTCGAGCAGCGCGTGCTGCTCGGAGACGCGGGTGGCGAGCTGCGCCGGCGTGAGCTTCCACTTGGCGGTGGGCTGGCGGCGCCAGGTACCGGTACCGGTGCAGGGCGCGTCGATGACCACGCGGTCGAGCTTGCCCTGAAGATCGTCGAGGGAACCGGACTTGGGCGGGCGAACCTGCACATTGCGCA
>CAYPYV010000195.1:0-5930 GCA_964414845.1 uncultured Devosia sp.
GCCTTCTTGTCGATCAGCGTCTCGAGGAAGGCGGACAGGTTGCGCGCGTAGAGCTGGCTCGCCGATGTGGCGATGCGGCCCGCGACATTGGTGAAACCGACGATCTTGACGCCGTTGTAGTCCACCACTTCGCCAGCCTTGGTCAGTTCGCAATTGCCGCCGCGTTCTGCCGCGAGATCGACGATCACCGAACCCGGCGCCATGCTCTCGACCATCGCCGCCGTCACCAGGATCGGTGCCTTGCGGCCGGGGATCAGTGCGGTGGTGATGACGATATCCTGCTTGGCGATATGCTGGGCGGTAAGCGCCGCCTGCTTGGCCTGATACTCGGCCGACATCGGCTTGGCATAGCCGCCCGAGGTCTCCGCCTGGCGGAACTCGTCGTCCTCGACGGCGATGAACTTGCCGCCGAGCGATTCGACCTGCTCCTTCGCGGCGGGCCGCACGTCATTGGCCGAAACCATCGCCCCGAGGCGCTTGGCCGTCGCGATGGCCTGCAGCCCGGCGACACCCGCACCCATCACGAACACCTTGGCGGGGCGGATCGTGCCGGCCGCAGTCATCATCATCGGCAGTGCACGGTCAAACTGCGCCGCCCCGTCGATGACCGCCTGGTAGCCGGCGAGATTCGCCTGGCTCGACAGCACGTCCATAACCTGGGCGCGGGTAATGCGCGGCATGAACTCCATCGCAAAAGCGGACACGCCGGCATTGGCGAGCGCGACGATGTCGCCCTCGTTGCCATAGGGATCCATTGTGCCGATCACCAGCGCGCCGGGCGCAAGCCCAGCGAGCAGCGCGGCATCCGGCCGCCTCACCGCGAGCAGCACGTCCGCGCCGGCCACGGTGCTGGCGGCATCGCCAAGTTCGGCGCCTGCCTTCTGGTAGTCGGCATCGGTAAAGCGCGCGCCGAAGCCCGCACCCTGTTCGACAGCCACTGTCGCACCGAGCGATATCAGCTTCGTCGCCGTCTCAGGCGAAAGTGCCACGCGGCCTTCGCCACCGGCACGTTCCTTCAGAACCGCAACCTTCATCTGCCCCTCCCTTGGCGTCAAAAGGACCGGCCCGCCCCGGTCGGGACGGTCCGCAGGATGGGCCGGATCAGGCCTTGGACTGCTTGCCCATCACCGCGCCGGCGATCGGCACGACGACGGAGAGCAGCAGCAGGAACGTGCCGATCCACGCATTGTGACCTTCGATGAACGCATAGAGCGCGAGCACGATGAACGTGACCGAGACGATGCCCCACTTCACCAGCCCGACAAACAGAGTCCAGGTTGCCTCGTGCTGCCCGTAATCCATCGCAGATTCGTGGGTCTCGGCATGGTTGGTGTTGTCGGCCATCGGCAATTCTTCCTCGGTTCAGGTGCCGGCGCCTCGGGCGCCGGGTCGGCGGTAAATCTTCAGCTCGGCGCGTTCGCCTCGAGTTCGCCTATCAGGCGCTCGATCATCGACAGGCCCAGCGACCAGAATTGCGGGTCACGCGCATCGAGCCCGAACGGCGCGAGCAGTTCGGAATGATGCTTGCTTCCCCCGGCGGAGAGCAGCTCCAGATAGCGCTCCGCGAAGCCGGTTTGCGCCTTTTCATACTGTGCGTAGAGGGAGTTCACAAGACAATCCCCGAAGGCATAGGCGTACACATAGAAAGGCGAGTGGATGAAGTGCGGAATGTAGGACCAGAAGATCTCATAGCCCTCGTTCAGCGTGATCGCGGGTCCGAGGCTTTCGGCTGAAACTTCGAGCCAGATGCGGTTCAGGTCCTCTGTGGTGAGTTCGCCCTCGCGGCGCTTCGTGTGCACTTCACGCTCGAAGGTGTAGAACGCGATCTGGCGCACCACGGTGTTCAGCATGTCCTCCACCTTGCTGGCCAGCATGGCAAAGCGCTGCTGCTTGTCCGTGGTCTTGTCGAGCAGCGAACGGAAGGTCAGCATCTCGCCAAAAACCGAGGCGGTCTCGGCCAAGGTCAGCGGCGTCGGTGCCATCAGTGCGCCCTGCCGGCCGGCCAGCACCTGGTGCACGCCATGGCCGAGTTCATGGGCGAGCGTCATCACGTCGCGCGGCTTTCCCATGTAGTTGAGCATCAGGTACGGATGCGCGCTCGGCACGGTGGGATGCGCGAAGGCGCCGGGGGACTTGCCGGGTTTGGTCGGCGCGTCGATCCAGCCCTTCTCGAAGAAGGGCGTGGCGATCTCCACCAGCTTCGGGGAAAACCGCCCATAGGCCTCGAGCACGGTATCCCTGGCCGCGTTCCAGTCATAAAGCCGCTCGTCGGCGGTCGGCAGCGGGGCGTTGCGGTCCCAGGCGTTGAGCTTGTCCTTGCCGAACCAGCGCGCCTTCATCGCATAGTACTTGTGGCTCAGCCGCGGATAGGCGGCGCGCACGGCGCTCTGCAGCGCATCCACCACCTCGCGTTCGACCGAGTTTTCGAGGTGCCGGCTGTCGGCGATATCGGCGAAGCCATGCCAGCGGTCGGAGATTTCCTTGTCCTTGGCCAGCACATTGGTGATGTGTGTGAAGAGCCGCGCATTGTCGGTGAGCGTCTTCGATACCCCGTGGAAGGCGGCCTCGCGCTTCGTCTCGTCGCGGTCCTGCAGCAGGTTGAGGATGCCTTCGAGGTTCAGCGTCTCGCCATCCGCCTCGAATTCGAGCGCCGCCATGGTCTCGTCGAACAGCCGGTTCCATGCGGAAGCGCCGGTCACGCTCTTCTCGTGGAACAGCGATTCCGTCTTCTGGTCGAGCTGGTAGGGCTTGGCCTTCCGCAATTCGGCGAACCACGGGCGATAACGGGCGAGGGCAGGGTCCTTGCCGAAGGCCGCCTCCAGCACCGCCTCGTCGATCAGGTTCAGTTCGAGTCCGAAGAAGATCAGCTTGGTCGAGAGGTCGGTGAGTGCCTGGCTGGTATCGCCGAGGAACTTCACCTTGTCGGAGTCCTGGGTGTTCCGCACATATTGCAGGAAGGCATAGGAGCCGATCCTGCCGGTCAGGTCGCTCAGCGCCTCGTAGCGGGTCACGGCCGCGAGGAGACCGCCTGCGGCCGCGAGGTCGCCGAGCTTGCCCTGGTATTCCTTCTCGAAGCTTGCGGCCTCGGCGATCGCCTTGGCGAGGTCGAGCTTCAGCGCGTTGGACTCATTGCCCGGATAGAGATCATCCAGGTTCCAGGTCGGCATCTTGCCCAAGTGCTTGCTGGCCTTGTGGGTGGCGGCTTCGGCCGCGCGCGGCAAACGGATATCGGACACGGGCAATCACCTTGGGATGGGTCGAACGCAATGCGGCGCGGACCATAACTGGGACGCCCCGGGAAGGGAAGGCGACAGCCGGGCGCAGTCCCGCGGGGGGCGTTCGAATACGTAGCTCGGGATGCAGGGGGAACCGGGGTGGCAATGCCACGTTGAGTTTCCGGACCCAGGGGCGACTATGAAAGTGCTGTTGGTCGAGGATGATCCGCTCATTCGGCTCGGCATGGCCGGGCTGATCGAGGATTGGAACTATGCGGTACTCGAGGCAGGCAATGCCGACGAGGCCGCAAAGCTGCTCGAACGCCATTCCGATATCGCGCTGGTGATATCCGATGTGGACATGCCGGGCAGCATGGACGGGTTGAAACTCGCGCATTTCATCCGCCACCGCTGGCCGCCGATCCCGGTGATCCTCGTTTCGGGCAAGGCGGCCATCGACACCGGCAATCTTCCCCTGAGGACGCTGTTCTTTTCGAAGCCCGTGCGCGATGCGGTGCTGCACGCTGCGGCGCAGTCGCTGCTCGCGCCGCGCGCGGCCGATGCATGAGCGAGATCGGCGCTGCCTCCGGAACTTCGGCATCCCGCCCATTGAACAAGCTGGCGTTCCGGCCCGATGCCGCTACGGGCATCGTCGCGGCCAGCGCCTTCCTCGTCTTCGCGATCGTGGGGATCTTCGTCCTGCTATGTGTCCAGGGCTATGATTCGACACTGATGACGGCGCGGGCCAAGGCGCAACGTGCTGCCGATTCCGTTGCCGAAGGCACCCGGTGGATCGTCTCGTCCGCGCTGGCGACGCTTTCGGGCATAGCCGATGCGCGTGCGGCAGGCGCCGCTCCCGATGCCGGCCTGCTTGCCGATTTCATCGCGCTCAGGGCGGGCACGGACTTGCCGTTCGAGCTCGCCATGTTCGATGCGAGCGGTACCTTCCTTGCCGCGTCCTCCTCGATTCCTGGCCTTCCGGGCTTTACCGACAGCGCGCTCTTTGCCTCTCTGGCCGGCGGGAAATCCTGGGCCATGAGCGCGCAGGAGGCGGGGCCGGTCACCGGCGCCCCTTCATTCTTCATCGCCCGCCGCATCGATATCGGCGGCACTTTCAGCGGCGTGGCCCTGCTCGTCCTCCCGGGCCAGCTCCTCGACGAGCTTGCCGGTCCGATGGACCTCGGCGAGGGCGGCACCATCAGCATCATCCGCGCCGATGGCTGGGTCATTGCCCGGCATCCATCGCTCAGCGCGCCGCTCAGCGTCGCCGGTACCCCGTCCTTCCGAGACCTCTCGGAAAATGACTCCGGCACCTACGATTCCGCCGTTTCCCCGGCCGATGGCCTGCCGCGCCTCGTGGCGTTCCGGCGGGTCGAGCAGTTCGGTTATGTCGCCGTGGCATCCATCGCGCGCAACACCGCGCTGGCCGGACTGTGGAACGCCATCTGGATCGTCTCGCTCCTGATCGCGCCCATTGCCGTCGCCGTGCTGGGCGGTTCACTGGTTACGGCGAATCTGCTCCGGAAGACCGTCGCGACCAGCCGGTCCCTCGCGGCTGCGCTTGAGCACAACGAAGCGCTGTTCCAGGAAATCCATCACCGGGTGAAGAACAACCTGCAGTCGGTAAATGCGTTGCTGCGTCTGCAGCCCATCCCGCCCGAGCTGCGCGAAGAGATCAGCACCCGCATCTTCGCCATGTCGTCGGTGCATGAGCACATGTACCGCTCCCGGAATTTCTCCACCGTTTCCGTGCGCGATTACCTTCATACGCTCATCGCCAATATCGGCGCGGGCTATCGCTCGGACCTGACACTCGTCGAGGACATCGAGGATCTGCAGATCCATCGCGACCTCGCCACCCCTCTCGGCCTCATCGTCAACGAGGTCGTCGCCAACAGCTTCAAGCATGGGTTTCCCGAAGGGCGCATGGGCGCGATCAGCGTGCGCGTTACCGGCGAACCCGGCGGCATGGCGCGCCTGGTGATCGCCGACGATGGTGTCGGCTTCGATCCCGATCTGCCGGCGCAAGGCATGGGACGGCGCCTCGTGACTCGTTTCGCTCAGCAGTTGGGGGCCAGCGTGGACCATACTGGCAGCGATGGCGCGCGCTTCACGCTGGTGTTTCCGCTTTCGCCTTCCGGCAGCTGACGCCTCAGAACGCTGCGGAGAGCGTGGCGCGGGCAGTGGCGGAGCGATTGCCCTGGTCGGTGAACCCGTATTCGAGATCGCCCGAGACAATGACGCCGGTCTTTGTCCGGTAGTCGAGGCTGGTGCCGATGAAACCGCCGAAACTGTCGCCGGCCGCGCCGCTGGCGAAGCCGATATCGGTGCCGAGGAGGTTGGCTGTCACCTCGTCGCCGGTCCGGCGCTTGCCGTCTGCCCCGGCGCGCAGCGTGAAGCCCAGTTCACCCGCCTCGGTCAGCATCGGGGTCAGGGCCAGTGCCAGCTGTGCGCGGAGCGACAGTTCCTCAAGTCCGCGGTCGTCGATACTGAGATTATCGTTGGCGCCCGCTTCCTCGTAGCCATCGATCGCAAGATGGGTGTAGCGCAGGCGGAGGCTCGGGCTCAACACGGCAGTGCCGAGGTCGAGATCGGCGCCCGCCGTGACGCTCGGGGCAAAGAAGCTGCCATTGGTGTCGGTGGTGGCGGTGGAGAGCCCGCCCGATATCGTGTTGTCCGCTACCGAGCGGGTGCTGGCGATATCGAAGAGCCCAT
>CAYPYV010000196.1:0-5926 GCA_964414845.1 uncultured Devosia sp.
CCCTCCCCTGCTTGCGGGGCTCGCAGTCTGGCCCTCTCCCGTTTACGGGAGAGGGTGCCCGAAGGGCGGGTGAGGGGAGCACCTTGCGCTGAATCGCTCATGATCTCAGTAGGTTAGCGCAAGTGGCGCCCCCCACCCCCGGCTACGCCGGACCCTCCCCCGTAAACGGTGGAGGGACCCGACTGAGCACTCGGGAGCGGGGCGCCGACTGCTGGCCACCGCGCGGGGTAAAGTCTACCACCCCCCTCAGAACGCCACCGGTTCCGGCTGGATCTGCGCGATCACGGCATCCAGTTCGCGCTGGGTCAGCGGATCGATGGTCATGGTCGGGCTGCGCACATGCGCTGTTCGGATCACGCCGCGGCGGACCAGCAGCTGCTTGTGGATGTGGTAGAAGATGTCGCCGCCTTGGCCGGAAAGCCGGTTGAGCGCGGTGAAGGCCGCCTCGAAGACGCGCATCGCGCCCGCCTCGTCGCCCTTGCGGAACAGATCCCAGACGGCGACGAACTCGGCCGGCTGCGAGCAGAAGGGCATGGTGCCGCGTGCGCCGCGTCGCAATTCCTCGATGAAATAGCCGCCGCCGGCGCCACCGAAAATCACCAGCTTGTCGCCCACGGCCTTCGCCATGTCGGCGACCTTGGTGGTGACGGGGAGGGTCTCGACCTTGATGTAGCAGGCGCTGGGGCTGGTTTCGACGATGCGGAGCGCCAGCGAAGGCGAAATCGGCGCCTGCGGAATATCCTGCATGATCAGCGGGATGGAGACAGAATTTGCGATCTGTCGGTAATAGTCGGCGATCTCGTCGACGCCCACCGGGAAGAAGCTGGGCGGGAAGATCATCAGCGCGTCGGCGCCCGCTTCTTCCGCGAGCCGGGCATAATGCACCCCGAGTGCCGTGCCGTTGGCGCCGGTATTCATCACCACCGGCACACGACCATTCACCGCCTTCACCACGCGGCGGGCGATATCCTGCCGCTCGGCCTCGGTGAACTTGAAGATCTCGCTGCCCAGCGCCACGCCGAGGCCATGAACGCCTGCCCCGATATTGAAATCGATCAGCCGTTCGAGGCTCTCCTCGTCGATGCGGCCATCATCGAAGAACGGGGTCACGAGAATGGGGACGATGCCCTCGATGACGGATTTCGGCATGGGATTATTCCTGCGCTACAGGTTTGGGCGAGAAGTGGAACATCTCTTCGAGCGGATATTGCACCGGTGAAAAATCGGGATGGGTCTCCATCAGCGGCGCCATCATTTCCCACCAGCGCCAGGCGGTGGCGCTCGGCTTCGCCTCGGGGTCAGGCGCCGTCGCGCGCTCCATATAGGCAAAGAGATCGAGCCCGTTGCGGTAGATCGAGAAGCTGAGAATGCCGCCCGCTTGCATTTCGTCGAGCATTTCGGGCCAGATCTCATCGTGGCGCTGCTTGTAGAGCGCCTCGTTTCCGGGCTTCAGGCGCATCATCCAGGCGATGCGGTGGGTGGTCATCTGGCTCTCCTCAGGCCGGTTCGCGCGCGGGCACCGGCGCTACGGGCACAGGCGGCCAGCTGCCCGAAAAGCCGAGGCGGCGGCTGACATGGCCGCAGGCATCCCACAGCATCTCGACGATTGGCATGATCTCGGGACCGGCGCGTTTCGGCGAGGTCCCGGTGACGCTGATCGCGCCCGCGGCGCGGCCGGTGCGGTCGAGGATCGGCACCGACACGCAATAGACACCCATCACCACTTCCTGGTCGTCGATCGCATAGAAGCGTGCACGGATACGGGCGACTTCCTCACGCAGGCGGGCAGGGTCGGTGATGGTCATCGGCGTGAAGGCGGGCAGGGGGTGCCCATAGATGTCCTCGCGCTCCTCGTCGCTCACGAAGGCAAGCATCGCCTTGCCCGAGCCGCCACAATGGAGCGACCCGCGGTTGCCGATGCGCATGTCGAGCTGCATGCGCTCGTTGCCGCGCACCTTGTCGATACAGACGCCCCAATGCCCCGACAGCGCGTTGATGTTGACGGTCTCCATGGTGGCCGCGGCAATACGCTCGGCAAAGGGCCGGCAGAGCCGCGGCAGGTCGATGCGCTCGAGCTGGTGACCGGTGATCTCGAGCAGGCGCCAGGAGAGTTCCCACTCTCCGGATGGCGTGCGGTCGACAATTCCCTCCTCCAGCAGGTCGTGCAGCAGGCGATGCACCGAGCCCAGCGGCAATTCGAGCTGCTGGGCCACGGCGCGCACTCCCAACGGACCCTTGCGGGCGAGGAGGTCCATGGCCTGGATTGACCTGGTGATGGCGGACATTGGCGAGGCCTTTCCTTACTGCCTCACCAGTGCTGCTTCTTCAGCGTCGCGTTGGGCTCGGTGAGGTTGTCGTCGATGTAATCCCACTCGATTTCGTAGCCCATGCCGGGGCCCTTGGGCAGGTGCACATAGCCCTCGGCGTCAATCGCATCACAGGTGTTCTTCAGGTAGGGGTGCGGCTTGTCGTAATCGACGCCCGGCGCCAACAGGCCCTTCTCGTAATACTCGGACGTGTCCTCGGGGGTGGCGCCGCAGACCTGGAGGTTACCCCAGCCCGCCATGTGCATCTCGCAGCGCAGGCCATAGGCTTCGGCAACGATGGCTGTCTTCCGTGCGCCGGTGATGCCACCACGCACCACGTCGATGCGGCTCATGTCGCCCGCGCCGCGCAGAATCCACTCGGCCCGGCTGAAGACGCCGCCCGCGACGATTTCCGGCGAGAGGATGGGGATCGAGAGCTCGCGCGAGAGGCGGACATAGCTCTCCACGCGATATTCCGGCATGGGGTGCTCGTACCAGTAATAGTTGAGCTTTTCGAGTTCCCGGCCGACCTGGATGGCCTCTTCGAGGCTCATATAGGTGCCCCAGGGGTCGTACATCAGCACATAGTCAGGGCCGACCGCCTCGCGTACCAGGTGGATTGTCTCGATATCGGCCTTGATGTTGGACGGGCGGCCGGGAGTCGGCTGGCCGGTCTCGGGGTTCCAGAAATAGTGCGGGTGGATCTTGTAGGCGATGTAGCCCTCGTTCTTGCAGGCGAGCGCGTGCTCCCCATAGACATGCGGCTTGCCGATATTGGGGTAGGTGGAGGCATAGGCTTTCACCTTGTCGCGCGCGCCGCCCATCAGCTTGTAGACGGGCAGGTTGGCGTAGCGGCCGGCGAGATCCCACAAGGCATTGTCGATCACCGATGCGACGTTTTCCGGGATATTGGCGACCCACAGCCACTTCCAGATCATTTCACGGTCCATCGGGTCCTGCCCGAGCAGCAGATCCTTCAGCCGCCAGAGGATCATCTGCTGGTCGACGACATTGAGGCCCTCGGCATCGCCATGCGAGCCGCCGCCGAAATAGTGCCCCACCACGCCCTCGTCGGTATGGATGGTGAGCACCGTCTGCAGCAGTGGATGATCAACGAGGGGCAGGGCATGACCCACATCCCAGCGGTCGGCGGTCGTCTTGAAGGTCTTGATTGTGATGTCTGAGATTTTCACTTGGGTTGTTCCCGGACGGAGGTTTGGGCGGATTATTCGTAGGAGTCGCCGCCGCGCAGGCGGTCGAGCAGAACGGCGGCAAGCAGCAGCAAGCCGATGATGATGTTCACGTAGTAGGGGCTGATCGCCTTGAGATCGAGGATATTGGCCACGCCCGCAACGACCAGCAGGCCGAGCGCGCCGCCGATCGGGTTGCCGACCCCGCCTCGCAGGATAGAGTAGCCACCGATCATCAGCGCCGCATAGACCTGGAACTCGAGCCCGAAGCCGGTGGCGCCCGCAGCCGAACCCAGCTGGCCGACATAGATCACGCCGCCGATGCCGCCACCGATGGCGGAGAGGATGAGAGCCGCCGTGCGGACCCAGGCGACCGGTATGCCGGCGCGGGCTGCGGCCTTGTCGTCGCCGCCCACCGCCTGCACATGGCGACCGATCCGCGTCTTGGTAACAATCAGCGCGGCGAGCACCGTCAATCCGATGGCGATAAGGAAGAAGAGCGGCAGGCCCAGGACCTGCATGTTGACGAGGTTGAACCAGCCGATGTCGAAGGCCGAAATCATGCGCTGGTTGCCCGCGAGGACCCAGGTGATGCCGCGCAGTGCGGTGAGCATGCCGAGGGTCGCGGCGATCGGGTCGGCACCGAAGCGCACTATGGCGAGGGCGTTGAGTCCGCCGATGCCTGCGCACATGACGAGTGTGACGATGGCCGCGCCCGGCACGCCCCAGCCCTGGCTGATCAGATAGGCAAAGACCGCGGCCGAGATGCCGACGATCGACCCGATCGAGAGGTCGACCACGCCGGCGAGCAGTGCAAAGCCCGCGAACGCGCCGACAATGAGCGGCACGATCAGGAAGGTGCCCATGATCGAGACATTGCCGAAGGACAGGAATTTCGGCCCCACCCAGATCAGTCCCACCGCCACCACGGCGATGAAGGTGAGGGCAATGGAGGCGACCGAGCCGGTCAACGCGTCGCGTATCGGGTGATGCGGCAGCTGGTAGGCCGGCAGGGTGCGGGTGGTGTCGGTCATGATGGGCTCCTCCGCGCGCGGTAGCCATCTATCGCGACGGCGATCATCAGCAATACGCCCTGGAAGATCGACTGCGTGTCGGACGAGAGCCCGAAGAAGACGAGCGAGGTGGGGATGGTGGAAAGGAAGCCCACCGAGAGCAGCAGCATCCAGAAATTGCCGCGTCCGCCGGCGAGCGAAATGCCCGCAAGGATCACTGCGGCAATGACGTTGAGCTGTAGCGTGCTGGCGGAACTCGGGTTGAACGGGCCGGCCGCCGAGGCGAAGAGCACGGCGGCGAAGCCGACGAACCCGCCCGCGGCCATGAAGGTGCCGAAGCGCATCTTCCTCAGCGAGATGCCACGCGCCTTGGCAGCGGCGCGGTTGCCGCCGACGGCGGTCGTGCGGCGCCCATAGCGGGTCGAGCGCATCAGGAAGCCGGTGACGACGATGATGAGCAGCATCGGCCACCAGATCGCCGGGAGCCCGAGGATATTGGTGCGCCCGAAGTGATAGATCTCGCTGCCATTCGGCACCTGCGCCAGCTGGAAGATCAGGTAGAGCGCGGCGAGACCGATGAAGTTGGTCGCGAGCGTGACAATCACCGGGTTGAGCTTGGCGAAGACGATGATGGCTGCGTTGAAGGCGCCCCAGACCATGCCGGTGAGCACTGCGCCGACCACGACGAGCGGCAGCGGCAGCCCGGCTTCCGAAAGTCGCACCGCGATGAGGCTCGAAAGGATCAGCCCTGCCGGCTGACTGAGGTCGATGAAGCCGCCCGAAATGGCGACGATTCCCTGACCCACGGCCAGCACTCCGACCACGGCCATGGTGAAGGCGATGGCGAGCAGGGTTTGGTGCGCGAAGAAATCCGGGCGGTACAGGCCGGTTGCGATCAACAGCGCGGCCCAGACCGAGAGCAGCAGGATCGCGGTTCCCCAGCCGCCGAGGCGCGCCTTGAGCGGCACTGCGGGCGGTGCGGTTTCGATGGCGGGTGCGAGGGACATCTGGGTTCCGGGCTCAGTCTCAAGGCAATTCGCATCGAGTGGCCACCCGCTGGCTTAGCGGGTGGCCGTCGTGCGTTGCGATCAGCCCTTGTTGGGGCAGAACAGATCGTAGGCGGTCGTGCCGGCGGGAGCCGCAAGCAGCTGCGTCACGCGTTCGGCCATGTCGGGCACGGCCTTGGCCTGTTCAGCCGAAACGGGGCAGGGCTGCACCTTCGATGCCGGATCGCCGGCATCGGCCTTGAGCGGCACTTCCTTGCCTTCGGCGATCGGCTTGATCACGTCGCGGATGGCGTAAACCGCATAGCCTTCAAGGAAGTAGAACACCGACCCGGCAAGATGCGGGTTGACGTTGTCACCGGTGATGAAGGCGCCGTCCTGGCCCCAGCCGATCACCTGGTCGGCGCGGCCGA
>CAYPYV010000197.1:0-5867 GCA_964414845.1 uncultured Devosia sp.
TTCCCGTCGATCCCGGCGCGGCACGACGTGGCCCGCCGCGTCGACTGCGCCTTCCTCGCGCGGCTTGTCGCCGAGCACCGGCTCAACGAGGACGAGGCGCATGAGGTAGCCAAGGACCTCGCCTACAATCTGGTGAAATCCGCCTATAGGCTTTAGGCCGCTTGCAGATTGCGCATGGCGCGGCGAGCAGGCCTAAACATTTGTTTTGCCGTGCTTTCGGACAGGAAAGGCATTCGCCCTCCCCCTGAGAGCGTCTGAGAGGACGATACGATGACCGACGCCAAGCTGTTTGCCGGACCAGAAGACGGAAAGCTCACGCAGCTCGATGGCTCGACCCGTCGGGTGATCCTCGAGTTGCCCGACCTGATGCTGGTGGAATTCAGTTTCGAGGCGGGCGCGATCGGCGCGCTTCACAGCCACAAGCATGTACAGACGAGCTACGTTGCCGAGGGCATTTTCGAAGTGACCATCGACGGGGTAACCCAGACGATAGCCGCCGGCGGCGCCTATATCGTGCCGTCGGGGCTCGTGCATGGGGTAAAGGCCCTGACCAAGGGCCGGCTCATCGACAGCTTCACGCCGCGGCGTGACGATTTCCTCTGAAACGTCGCCCGGGCGAGGGGGCGCCATGGGCCGCCTGGCGTTCCAGTTGAGAGGCCGAAATGGTTGCGCCGCCTGCCCACGAAGCGCTGCAGCGCTCGATGGCTGTTCCAGCGGCGGATGTTGTTGTAGTCTCGCGAAGAGCCAGATCATTTCAGGGAGGCCCAGAAATGATCTATGTCCTTGTTTTGTCGCGCCCCGAAGAAAGGTCATGCAACTTTTCCTGAAGGCGCTGCAGCGGTCGCGGGGTGATGACAGTGCTTGCATCGATTGCTCTATCTGTCGCTCTGGCCATAAGTCCTGCGGCGATATCCATCCAAATGGACCAGCAGGACTGGGCAGGCTGGCATGGGGCTGAAGCAAGCCCGAATGGCGAGGGGTCTCGTTTGCGGCCCTGTGTGGGACTCACCTGCGGGCGCTCGGAAGACGTCAGGGTCGGACAGGCCGTGCGCGTTGCACCCCTGGCGGAGCCGGTACCGAGTGACCACCAGAAGGGTGATGAGCCGGGCTGTGCCCGTTCAATAGGCAGCGGGACCACCGTCGGTGGGGGGCATGGCAGCGGCGGCGGGACAGTGGTCGTGGCCCCGAGCGGCAGCGGTGGTGGCGGCGGGAGTGGTGGCGGCGGCGGCAGCGGAACATCTACCACCGTAATCCCGCTTGATAACTGCCCGCGGCCGCCGCCTATACCTGTTCCACACTAGATCACTCACGGCCTGTACGATGGGCTGAAATGACCTAAGGCCTCGCTTTGTCGCGCTTCCGAGCGGGACGAGTCATGCGATTTTGCCAGAGATCGACTTAGGCGATCTCCGCCATGCTCTCCATGCGCCAGGATTTGGGCAGGCGATAAACCTCGCCGGTGAGCGTAACGGTTGCGGTGAGGCGGATATCGGCGCTCGATTCTCCGATCATCAGCTCGAAATCGCCGGGCTCGACGATGCGGTGGCCGTCATTGCCAGTGAAGTTCAGCATGTCGGTGGGGACGCGGAAGCGCAGATGCCGGGCCTCGCCCGCCGGAATCTCGACGCGGGCGAAGGCCTTCATCTCCTTGATGGGGCGTACAACCGAGGTGACCTTGTCGCGCACATAGAGCTGCGGCACCGCGGTTCCGGTACGGGCGCCGGCATTGGCGATGACGAAGCTGAGCTCGACCGTGCCGCCCTCGACCGGCAGAGCTTCTGCAGCGAGGCTGAGGTCGCGATAGGCGAAGCTCGTATAGGAAAGCCCGTGGCCGAAGGGGAAGCGCGAGCCGAAGTGCCGGGCGACCGGGGTGCCTGAGCTCTTGAACTTGTGGTTGTAGAAATAGGGGGCGGCACCGGCGCTTTTCGGCACCGAGAGGGTGAGGCGCCCCGATGGCTCGACTGCGCCTGACAGCACATCGATGAGGGCGTTGCCGCCCTGCTGGCCGCCAAAGAAGCTCATGACAATGGCGGCGAGGCGGTTTTCGAGCCCGCCGAAAGTGTAGGGACGCCCCGAGCTCAGGACCGCGACGACAGGCTTGCCGGTGGCCACCACGGCTTCGAGCAATTGCTGCTGCACGCCCGGTAGCGCGAGGGAATCGGTGTCCGACCCTTCGCCCACAGTCCCGGTCTGGAAGATGCCGGAGAGATCGCCGACGCAGACGATGGCGATGTCGGCGGCTTCCGCCGCAGCCACTGCCTCGGCGATGAGGTCGGTGCGGGTGGAGAGCGACGAGGCAAGATCGAGGCTGGTGGAATCGTCGACATCGCCCGGGAAGACCGGTGCGCCGGACTGGCGCTGCTCGAGGATGTAGCAGCCCTGCGCGAAGCGGACCTGGTTGGTGCCGAAGCGCGTTTCCAGCGCCTGGCGCGGGGTTACGACATTGCGGGTGTCCTCGGTCTCGTCCGCGACGATGAGGTGGACGGGGAAGGCATAATCGCCAAGGAGCGCCAGCGGATCGTCGGCAGTGGGGCCAATCAGTGCGATGGAGGCGGTTTGCGGCAAGGGAAGCACGCCGTCGTTCTGGAGGATCACCACGCTCTGGCGGGCGACCTCGCGGGCCAGCGCCACGGCCTCGGGGGTCTGAAGCGCGATGGCGTTCTCATCCGCATAGGGCTTCTCGAAGAGCCCGATGCGGAACTTTTCGAGGAGCACGCGGCTCACCGTCTGGTCGATGGTGGCCATGTCGATCTCGCCGCGTTCGAGGGCGCGGGTGAGTTCGGGCGCGCAATCGGCGCCTGGCAGCTCGATATCGAGCCCGGCGCCGAAGGCGAGCGCCGCGGACTGCGCGGCGTCGGACGCGATGCCATGGTGCTGATGCAAGAGGTTGACGCCGATATAGTCGGCAACGATCAGCCCGTCGAAGCCCCAGTCTTCACGGAGGAGCGTGGTCAGCAAAGCGCGGGAGGCATGCAGCGGCTCGCCATCGATATCGTGATAGGCGGGCATGACCGAGCCGGCATTGCCGAGCTTCACGGCCATTTCGAAAGGCAGGAGGAAGGTATCGGCGAGCTCCTTCGGCCCGAGGCTCACCGGCGCGTGGTTGCGGCCGCCTTCGGAGAGCGAGTGCCCGGCGAAATGCTTGAGCGTGGCGAGCAGATCGCGCTTGTCGCCCTGCAGCCCGCGCACATAGCGCGTGGCAAGGACACCGGTGAGATATGGGTCTTCGCCGAAGGTTTCCTCGGTGCGTCCCCAGCGGGCATCGCGCGCGACATCCAGAACGGGGGCAAGGCCCTGCCGGCAGCCGATCGAGCGTGCCTCGAGGCCGATGATGCGGCCGACCTGTTCGACGAGATCCGGATTGAAGGTGGCGCCATAGCCGAGCGAGGAGGGAAACAGCGTCGCGCCGCGGACCATGAGGCCAGACAGGCATTCCTCGTGCGCCATGACAGGAATGCCGAGGCGGGTCTCTTCCAGCATGAATTTCTGCAGCGCGTTGAGGGCGCGGACACCATCCACCGGATCGATGGCGCGGCTGCCGAGGGGGCGGGTGATCTGCCCGAGGCCGCGCGCCAGCATCTGGCGCAGGCGAGCCGGATCGCTGCCGCCGGTGAAGCCATCGGAGCGCGGCCGATGGTTGCCATCGGGGGAGAGCAGCAGCCAGAGCGCGTGCAGCTGCGCCAGCTTCTCCTCGAGGCTCATGCGGGACAGCAAATCCCGGGTACGTACCTCAGGGCTGAGCGCAGGGTTCTGGTAGGGCAGGGACATCGGCTCTCCTCAGGTCACGATCGGGCAATGCGGCGCGGTAGAGGATAGGCCCGCGCGACCATCCCGCCGCCGGGGACGCGTCGCTGCGCATCCCCCCCGGAGACAGAAGGTCGAGGCACCCCTCCATGCCGCCGTCGAATATGTCATTGCCAGCGAGGACTGCAACCGCGCAGATGCAAGGTGCCGAGAACCGCAGCGTCCCGAACGGGCCGAGGGGAGGCGGGCGCCCGGTACGCCCGCCCCGACAGGGTTACTTCTGCTCGGACAGCCAGGCGAGCATTTCCTCGATTTCCTTCTGCTGGGCGTCGATGACCTTTTGCGCCATTCCCTTCGCCCAGTCGTCGTCGCCATGCGCGAGCTCGGCCTTCGCCATGTTGATGGCCGCCTGATGATGCGGGATCATGGCGCAGACGAAGGCGACGTCGATATCCTTGGCCTGCATGGCCTGCATCATCTGGGCATTGTTCTCGGCCATGCCTTTGGCGAGGTCATCATGGGCGGCGCCCATGCCCATCATGCCCATCATCTCCATGCCGCCGCCCATGTCGTGATGCATTGCGGGCTTGCAGATGGCGGGGAGATCGACCGTCAGGGGCGCGTCCTGGGCGGCAGCGGGCAGGGCAACGAGGCCGGCAATGGTGGCGGCAGCGGCGAGGAGGAGCTTTGTCATCTTCGTGATCCTTGTGGTTGGAGCGGGATGCTGACGACGATGTTGCACCTTCCCATAGTGGTAAGGTCAAGCCGCGTGCTGCCCGCGATGATGGGATCACCTGCGCCGGGAATGCGGCCAATATCGGAGTGAAATCCCCGGCGCGTTCGGTCACACTGCCGGCAATCGAGCCGGGAGGATTCTTCGATGACACAAATTGATGATGCCGCAGAGGCGCATCGGGGGCAGGCCAGCATCACGGCCATCAAGGCCATGCGGCTCGATTCGGGCTTCTGCCTCGTCCGTATCGATACCGATGCCGGGATTTCGGGCTATGGCGAGTGCGGCGACATGGATGGGGACCATGTGCGCGCGGTGATCGCGAGCCATGCCGAGGGCGGCGGGCGGCTGCCGCACCTCAAGCTCATCGGCAAGGACCCGCTGGCGATCCGTGTCCACCACCACAACATGTTCACCATCTTCCCGCAGCGGCGGCGGGAAATGCAGGTGCTCTCGGGGCTGGACATGGCGCTGTGGGACCTGGCCGGAAAACTCCTGGACCAGCCGGTCTACCAATTGCTGGGCGGCAAATTCCGCGACGATATCGAACTCTACTCGCACTGCCCGCAGGGGGATTTTACCGATGCCGGGGCGTGGGCGGACCGGGCGGCGGAGCTCAAGGCCGATCCACACGGGTTCACGGCCTTCAAGGTCGATATCCACTCGTGCCTCGGGCTGCACATGCAGCAATATGTGCCGAGCCTTTCGCCCGCCGACATCCGCAAGGTGCGGCGCGGCTATGAACTGGCGCGGGAGCATCTGGGCGAAGACATCGACATCATCGTGCATTGTCACAATGAGCTCGACACACCGAGCGCGATCGCGGTGGCAGAGGCCGTCGAGCCGATCAAGCCGCTCTATTATGAGGATCCGCTGCAGCCGGGTTTTTCCGAGAACTGGGTGGCGCTCCGCCGGCAGACCAACCTGCCGATCATGACGGGTGAGAATATCGAACTCGTCGACCAGGCGATGCCGTTCCTCCACTCGCAGGCGGTGGACTGCCTGCAGCCCGACATCGTCTGCTCGGGCGGCATAACCGGCACCCGCGCCATCGCCGACGCGGCGGCGCTCTACCGCACGCCGCTGACGCTGCACAATGTCAGCGGGCTGCTGCTCAACCTTGCAAGCCAGCAGCTTGCCGCCTCGATCTTCAACTGTCCGCGGATCGAATGCACCCGTCGCGCCACGAGCCTCGCATGGGCAGCGGAGAACCCGCTGAAGATCGAGAAGGGGCGGATGCGGATCAACGATGAACCGGGCCTGGGCTTCATCCCCGACAATGACTGGCTGAAGGGCCACCGCCATGCCGGCGAGCCCTGGTGGGGGTGAGGTGTAGAGCATTTCACGTTTCAAGTGAAACGACGAAATGCTCTAAGTCTTTGTTTTGTCG
>CAYPYV010000198.1:0-5859 GCA_964414845.1 uncultured Devosia sp.
CGAGCACCAGCAGCGCGCGCTGCACCGCGCCGACGCTCTGGCTCGCGACATTGCCATAGCGCGTGGAGATTTGCTCGGCATTCTCCGAGACCTCGACGAGCAGCGCGCGGAGATCCTTGAGGTCGATCAGCGCCAGGCCTTCATCATCGGCATATCGGAAGGCGATGTTGAGCACCCCCTCCTGCACATCGTTGAGGTCGAGGATGCGCGCGAGCAGCAGCGGCCCCATTTCGGTGATCGTCGTGCGCACCGGGTGGCCCTGCTTGCCGAACAGATCCCAGAAGATCGCCGGCGACTTGCCCGCCGCATAATCGGCAAAGCCGATTTCGGCCGCGCGCTTCACCTGCCACTCCTTCATCTCGCCCATGGCAGCGAGACCCGAGAGGTCGCCCTTGATATCGGCACAGAACACCGGCACCCCGGCAGCCGAAAAACCCTCGGCCAACACCTGCAGGCTCACGGTCTTGCCGGTACCGGTCGCTCCGGTGATCAGCCCGTGGCGATTGCCGAACTTCAGCGCCAGATATTCCGGCCGCGTGCTCTGGCCGAGATAGATCTTGTCGGTAACGAGCATTCTGGCAGCACCTCCGGTTTTGCCCCCTTATAGCGGCGCCCGGCTGCGACCAAAAGCGCGAAGCTCTTGCACCGCGCTCCGCAATTCCCATCTGTTCAGGATATCCGAATGGAGACAAAGCCGATGAAATGCCCCATCGACGATACTGATCTGGTCATGAGCGACCGTCAGGGGATCGAGATCGACTATTGCCCCAAGTGCCGCGGCGTCTGGCTTGACCGCGGCGAACTCGACAAGATCATCGAGCGCAGTGCACCCGGCCCTGCGGCCGCGCCACCACCGCCACAGCCGGGCTACGCGCAGGAGCCGCCGCCGCGCTTTGCCGAGCGCCCGCGCGAATATGATGATCGCGACCGGGACTATCGGCGCGAGGCCGACTACCACAATCGCAAGCCTTACAAGAAACGCGAATCGTTCCTGGGCGAAATCTTCGATTTCTGAGGCCGGTGGGCCGGATTGTGCCCTATCCACGGTGTCACCCCGGCGAAGGCCGGGGACCAACCTCAGGTGCTTGAACACCCACCTGGCGGCTGCGGAACTATCTCAGGTTGGGTGCCGGCCTTCGCCGGCATGACATCGAGCATGAGGCGCTCGCCTTCCATAACCGGTGCATTTCACCTCGCGCCCCCTTCCCCGGCCGCGACCTATCAATGATGCTCGGCTCATGCCGAACCGTCGCCTGTTCATTGCCGGACTTGCCGCCACCGCGATGGCAGCGCCCGCGCGCGCCGTCGAGGCGACGAAATATGGCGTGGAGCCGGGCAAGACAGAGGACCAGTCGGCGGCGCTGCAGGATGCGATGCTGAAGGCCGCTGCCGAGGGACGGCAATTGTTCCTGGGCGCCGGCACTTATTTCGTCTCGAACCTGCAGGTCCCGTCCGGGCTTGATCTTGTGGGCATTGCGGGCGCCACCATCCTCGCGGCAACCGGCACTGCACCGGTCGCCAGCATATCCGGCGCCGCAAATATCCGCCTCTCCGGCCTCAGCTTCTCCGCGGGCACGGCGGGCCCGGAGGGGGACGATCAGGCGCTGCTCATACTTTCCGCCAGTTCGGGTATCCGCCTCGCCGATCTCGGCTTTTCGGGCGGCAAGGCCAACGGCCTGGTCGTGCGCGATGCGGAGGCCGATATCACCGGCTGCCGGTTCGCCGATCACGCCCGCGCCGCGATATTTGCGCTCGATGGGCGCGGCCTCTTCATTTCCGGCAATCGCATCGGCAATTGCGGCAATGGTGGCATTCTTGTCTGGGGCTCGGCGCCGCGCCGCGACGGTTCGGTCATTAGTGGCAATTTCATTTCCGGCATCGGCGCCACAGCCGGCGGCAACGGCCAGAATGGCAATGGCATCAACCTGTTCCGCGTCAATGACGTGGTGGTGGCCGACAACCAGATCGCCCAATGCGCCTTTACCGCCATAAGGCTCAACACCACGGCGGATGTCACCGTCTCCGGCAATCTCTGCCGCATGTCGGGCGAGGTGGCGATCTTTTCGGAATTCGGGTTCTCTGGCTCGGCGATCGCGCAGAACGTCATCGACGATGCCGCGACCGGCATATCCATCACCAACATGGATACCGGCGGCCGTCTCGGCACCTGTTCGGGCAATATCGTGCGCAATATCCGCCCGCGCTCCGAGGTGAACCCCGACACGCGGCCGATCGGTATCTATGTCGAAGCCGACATTGCGGTTACCGGAAATGCCGTCGACAGCGTGCCGGGCATCGGCATTCTCGCGGGCAACGGGCCGTTCGTGCGCAATGTTGCGATTACCGGCAACAGTATCACCGGGGTTGAAACCGGCATTGCCGTCACCACCGTGCGCGATGAGAAGACAGGCCCGGTTCTTGTTGCCAACAACCTCGTATCCAGCGCCAAGACCGCGCTGGCCGGCCGCAAATGGGACGAGGTCACCAGCACCGATCTTGTGCGCGATGCAGCGAAGTTCCCCAACATTACCGTCAGCGGCAATGTGACCGGGTAGCTATTGGGCCTTGCTCCAGGCCGACCGTTCCGTGCTGCCCTGATAGAGACGGTAGCCCGCCGGGGTCAGCACCACGAGATCCTCTTCGGCTCCCGCTCGAACCCGCTCCACAAGGCCGGCCCGGGACGCCGCGACAATCGCCGCTTCGTCGAAGGAAGCTTTGGTTTCACCGCCATGGTCGCGGATCCACTCCACGATCTGGCGCACGTCAGTCGACAAATCCAGTCGGCCCATTTCGGAAACTCACTCACACATTCCGGATGCCGCAGGCGTTAACCTACTGTTAACACTAGCATCCTGTCCAGTGGGCGCGCTCGGTATGGATAATCCGTACAATTGCATACATCTGGCGTGAGCCCGCACCGGCTTCGATGAGTTCGGCAGGGCGCCTCTGTCCTGCCCAGCCGTGAGCGTTGGGTCTTCGCAGACGAGCCCGGCAAGTGCCGGCCGGGCTTTGCGAAACGGCGCTTGAAACTCAGCAAGAGCAGGATGCTTCGCGTCTGCGTTCCTGGTCGGTTTCACCGGGGGGGCGAGCCCTTGTCACAGGCTCGTCGACACCTGCGCCACCATCAGCCAATGTCCGTCCTTGCCCTTCTGGAAGCAGACCCCGCTGGCATAGGGCTTCTGGAACTGCGCCACTTCGAAATTGGCGAAGCCCGAGCTGCCATCCGGCAGGTACACGGCTTGCCAGCCCATCGGCGCATCGGTTTCGTAGTCAAACGGATAGAGTGTGTTGGGCTCCAGCGTGCCCATCACCTCGGCATTGAGATCGGGCGTCTTTCGCAGCTCATAGGGCTTTTCGACATAGGACCAGCTGGATCCCGCGACACCGGTCTTTTTCACAAGCGCCTTCAGGGCCTTCGCGTCGAAACTCCTGTACGCATAGGTGCAGGTCGCACCCTTCACCATAGGGTCCGTGCCCCAACTCTGCCCGTCGGTCAGCGCGTCCACGATGAACTGCCGCCCGGCATTGATGGCGATCTTCTTGTCGGCCTCCGCGCTGGCAGGTTCCATCGCCACAGGCAGGCCCTCGGCGCTGTTGAGCCCGAGCGCCTCCAACATGTCTTCGATCGTGTCCTTTGGTCCGATCACGCCCTTGTTGCGCGGGAATGCTAGGTCGAGTCCTCCGTCGACCGTGGTTACCTTGTCGGCAATCGCGGCATCTATCGCGTCGCCGTCGCCGCTCTTGAGCGCCGCCAGAAACGCTTTCGCGTCGGCAATCAGGCTCTCGTCGGGCGTCACCACGGTGCCGGGCTTCACCGGCAGCGGCTTGAACGGTTCGATGGCAAGCACCGGTGACACGCCGAGCGCCAGCACGGCGATGGTGAGATTGATTGCAGTCTTCATGATCCTGTCCCCCAGGGTATCCGACACGATACCGCCCCCTCCACCCGGTTGCGGACGGTGGAGGGGGCGTCCCCATGCCCACAATGCATTCGACGCCGTCGCCTTCCAACTGCTTGGGGCGGCGTCGCGAAAAACTCAGCCAGCCAGAATGGCGGTCGGGCGCATCTCGCCCACCTCGAACTTCCGCACGTTCTTCACCTTCTGCCCGGCAAAGCGGTGCAGCACATCGGTGGCATCGGCGTCTGGAACCGCGAAGCGCAGCAGCAGGTTGGCCACCGCCAGCTGGCTTGCCTGCATGTTGCCGTCGTCGATCTTCAGGGCATAGCCCCAGCCCTTGTCGCGGATTGCGCCGCACTGCACGCCCTCGGCCCCGCCCTTCTGCATCACCCGGCCGCGGAATGCCCGCATCACCAAAGTGTCGATGTGGTCGGTCCCAGCGACGAGATGCGGATGTGCGGTTGCGGCGTCGAAGATGCGCTTCGCGGCCGCGCCAAGCTCGGCGGGCAGGCCCTCACCCGTCGCCATTCGCGCAAAGCCCTGTGCAAAATTCCGCAGCGGCGCGGCCCAGGTGGGTATCGAGCAACCATCCCGCCCACAGCGATCGACCGAGAGCGTCGTGCCGGTCACCGTCTCGATGGCCGCGCGCACAGCCTTCTGCACCGGGTGGTCGCGCTCGACATAGTCATGGGTGTCAACACCCAGCGCGCGCGCCACGCTCAGCATGCCGGAATGCTTGCCGGAGCAATTGTTATGCAGCGCCGTCGGGTCCTCGTGTCTGGCGCGGAGGGCATCGCGCGCCGGGGCAAAGGTCGGCGCATGCGCGCCGCACTCCAGGTCGTGCGGCTCGAGCCCGACATGGGAGAGAAACTGCGTCACGCCCGAGACATGGAAATCCTCGCCCTGATGGCTCGCGCAACTCAAGGCGAGTTCCTCGTCGGTGAGCGCAAACCTGTCCATCGCGCCCGAGGTCACCATCGCCAGCGCCTGCATCGACTTGATCGCCGAACGCGGGAAGATCGCCCGGTCGATATCGCCAGCCGAAGCGATCACCTTTCCGGTCGCATCAACCACGACGAAGGCGCCGCGATGGATATTCTCCACCCAGTCACCGCGCGTCTGCTCCACCAATATCGGATTGGCGTCCATGGCCTGCCCTCGTCGTTCGATTGTCACGGGCAAGAAAAAGGCCCGGTGGCTTGCACTTGGCAAACGCAACCGGGCCGGTCAAGTCATCTCCGGGTGTCACCCTTCGGAGTATAGGCACGTCATGCATGGGTGGAGGTCACCGCCGGATGCAGCCGACGGACAGGCGTTCGAAATCAGAGCTTGAAGTCGTAGATCGGAGTGGCCTCTGCGCCGTGCAGCACCGACTGCAGCGCAGCGGGCTGGAGAGCGATAAAGGCAATACCCGCGATCAGGAGGCCGGTCAGTGCCGCAGCGAGCAGCTTTTCCAGCGACTTTCCTTCGATCTTGGTCATGGTCGTCATCCTTCCGGACGGGCGTTAACAGATGTTGATGCTGTGTTAACGCGCCAGAATTGAATTGGTGCTGAGCCCCATGTTCAAAATCCGTTCATCGGCATGGAGCGGAGGCGGCGAAAACGAGCCGGGCGGGTCTTCGCAAAGACCCGCCCGCCGCCGAGACGGAGGCCAAAACGCCCCGGCGGTGACTTAACTTCGAGAGGCGCGGTTTAGTGCGCGACGAACAGCTGGATGGTGTCGTCGTCGATCATCTTCACCGAGATCACGTCGCCTTCGGTGAAGGAGCGGTCCCAGAGCTTCTCGACGATAACTTCGTTGTCGGCGAGTGCAGAACGGATGTTGGCGACATTGCCCTCGTTCGGAGCGAAGCCCAGATCCTGCCCGTAGCAGACCTCGGTCACCCAAACGACCCGCAACTTGGTGACATTGGCGATCTGCGCCGGCTGGACGCGCTTCATGGTGACAAGGTTCTCGCC
>CAYPYV010000199.1:0-5786 GCA_964414845.1 uncultured Devosia sp.
CAGGCTCAACGGCGGCAGGTGCCGACCCCGAAGCGGACTTGGCGAAGAGAGCAATCATCTGCCGGAGCGCTGACCGGCAAAGCGCTGGCCGTTGGGGTTTGCAGGAGCGCCGAGACATCAGGATGCCCAGGTCATCCTCGCCGACTCAACGCGATATCGCTTCTCGAACTCTGTAAGCACTATTTCGAGCGTGGCGCTAAAGGCGCCCTGTTCGAAGTGGGCCGACTTCGTCTCATGCATGTACCGCCATTCGACGAAGGCGTTTCGATGCTTGAAGAGGATGTCGCGGATACCGTAGTCGATGTAGAAACCTGGATAGTAGGGCGCGATCAACCTTCTGAACTCGGCGTCAAGCTTCTGCTGGCTTTCGGGCTTTAGGCTATCGAATAGCGCCGCCAGATCGTGAATCTTCGTTACGTGTGGGTCATCGTGATCGAAGACCCACCAGGCCTTAAGTGACAATTCCATCGAAAGTGCCAATAGCATGGGCTCAACGCCGACGTGCTGGCCATCGCTCATCTTGTCGGACCCGCCGAACCCGTGGTCCGGAATGGTCAGCGTTCTCCTCTGCATCGCCCTCGCATATTCGCCAATGCGGATGGCCTTCGTCAGTCGAGCGCTCATCGCAACTCACCCACTTTGCCTATTTGACGTCGTAGCTCCGCAAAGCCGTTTCAAGTTGTAAACAGGCGCAGGATTTTTCGTCCCGCGCCCACATTTGTTCATCGCCCGCGTCGCTTGCGCCAGGGGGCATTGGCTTCCCAGTCGCCGGCCATGATGCAGCCGAAGGGGATAACCTCGTCGACGATCTCGGCCAGGTCATAGGCTTCGATCTGCCGGCGGACCGCAGCGGCGTTCTTGTAGGCGCTGGGCAGCTCCGAGATGTCGGTCACGCCCGAGAAGAACCTCGCATCGATCCCGACGGTTTCGGCCGCAAAGATCTCTGCGTCGGTTCGACCCGCCTGCATGCGCCGGTGCTGGCTGCGCGAAAAGTTGCGCCCCGCCCCGTGCGGCGAGAAGCCCAGCCCATGCGCGGCGTTTCGGCCGCGGACGATCAGCACCGGCTCAGCCATGTTGAGCGGGATGAGCGTCAGGTCGGTCGCGTCGGTCGCCCAGCCGTCGAAAGCCGGGGTGGCTCCCTTGCCATGGTAGAACAGACCATCCGTCTTGCGAAAGACGAAGTTATGCTCGTTCCAGAAGCGATCGGCCACCTTTGCGCCGAGCTTTGCCGCCGCCTGATCATGGATCACCAGATGGTTGCCCTTGGTCCAGTCGCGGATCAGTTGCAGTGCCTCCCAATAGGTGTCGCCATCGCCGCTGTCTGCCGGGATCCAGGCATTCTGCGGCAACGTCTCGGGTGACAGCTCACGGCGATGCCGCTCGGCAAGCTTCATCCCCTTGCTGTAGAGCCGCGCCCCCGGTCCGCGCGAACCGTGGTGAGTCACCAGCGCCGTGGCTCCGGTGGACTTCAGGCTTCCAACGAAGGCGAAATGATTGCCGTCGCCCTGCGTACCGAAATGCTCGATGGCGATGCTTGCCATGTCCCGCGTCAGGGCATTGGCCTCCAGCCGCGCCAGCAACTCTGCATCGGGGCGCAACTGAGCCCCACGCGGGCGCCCACCCGGGCCGAAATGCGTCACTGCATGGACGGCGTTCAGCAGGTCGATCGGTGCCGTGCCGGGGAATACCGAAATGGCTAGGGAGCAGCAGATGTCGGCCGAGTGCATGCCAGGATGGATGCCTTCCGACGCCACCACGCCACCCACCGGGATGGTTCCCGGCGGGCCGGCGGGACACGCATCAGGCATGATGGCGCCCGAGCGGACCACCGGGGTACGCATCAGCTCGGTCATGCTGTGCGACACCGACGCCAGATTGGCGATCTCGGCCTCTCCCTCTGCCTCGATATTGCTGAAGAACGGCACGGCGCAATTTGCGTGCAGCGGCAGCGTCGCCGCCGGCTCAAAGGTTCGGGCCATGTCCAGCGCGGCCTCGCGGTCTCCGCCACGCTCGAGCACGGCGTTGGCAGCATGCAGCGCCGGGCCGAACCACTTGCCCTGGCGCAGCCCCGCATCGATCAAATCCTGTCCACTCAAAATCTCGGTCATCTCATTACTCGCTTGGCTTGGCCGGCACGGTGCATGGGGCGCCGTGCCGGCCGGTGTCGTGGGCTGCGGCGGCTCATCTGCCTGCCGCCGCGACAGGCCGGATTGCCTGTCCTCGATTTCTCGTCGTCCTCAATACCCCTCCAATTGCATGGAGCGTGCCAAGTCACTTCGCGCAGGAGGTGCTCTCGCTGGAACGCCCGGCTTTGCTGGGATTCTCGGGCGACGCCAGCGCTTCACCAGATTTGTGTCACTTGGCGAGTCCTGATACGATAGGCGCGGAGTTTATACGAAGGGATAGATATGCGTCGACGCGTAGCGATCAGTGTGCTGGGCACGACGCTCGACACCGGCAAGACCGACGAGCGCTGGCAGAAATGGCGTCCGACGGTAGCGCTCTGCCAGCAGTCGGGTCTGTTCATTGACCGGCTGGAGCTGCTGGCAGATCGCCATGCCGACGCGCTGGTGCACAGGGTCACCGAGGACATTGCCCAAATATCCCCGGCCACGGAGGTTCACCGGCATGTGCTGCAGCTGCACGACCCATGGGATTTCAGCGAGGTCTACATGGCTCTGCGCGAGTTTGCCGAGGGCTACGACTTCAATCCAGAGCAGGAGGACTATCTGGTCAACATCACCACCGGCACGCATGTGGTACAAATCTGCTGGTTCCTGCTGACCGAGGCACACTTCATTCCCGGTCGGCTGCTGCAATTGTCGCCGCCGCGACGGGGCGAGATCGGTTATGCCGGCACGCATGCTGTCATCGATCTCGACCTATCGCGCTATGACGCGATCGCCACACGCTTTGCCGCCGAGCGGCACAAGGCGACTTCCTTCCTCAAGTCCGGGATCGCCACCCGCAATGCCGTCTTCAATGCCATGATCGACGAGATCGAGAAGGTGGCCATCCAATCGCGCGCTCCCGTGCTGCTCACCGGTCCTACCGGGGCGGGCAAGTCGCAGCTGGCGCGCCGCATCTTCGAACTCAAGAAGCTGCAGCGCCAGGTGAGCGGCGCCTTCACCGAGGTCAACTGCGCGACCTTGCGCGGCGACCAGGCGATGTCGAGCCTGTTCGGCCATGTCCGCGGCGCTTTCACCGGTGCACAGGGCGATCGCGCCGGGCTGATGAAGAGCGCCGACAAGGGCGTGCTGTTCCTCGACGAGATCGGCGAACTGGGTCTTGACGAACAGGCCATGTGCCTGCGCGCCGTCGAGGAGAAGCGGTTCCTCCCCATGGGGTCGGACAAGGACGTGACCAGCGACTTCCAGCTCATCGCCGGCACCAATCGCGACCTCGCCGCAGCCGTGCGCGAAGGGCGGTTCCGCGAGGATCTGCTCGCACGGCTCAACCTCTGGACCTTTGCTCTGCCATCGCTGCGCGACCGCAAGGAAGATATCGAGCCCAATCTCGAGTTCGAGCTGCGGCGCTTCACCGAACGCGAGGGCCGCAAGGCCACGTTCAATCGCGAGGCGCGCGAGCTCTACCTGCGCTTTGCCACCTCGCCCGAAGCCCGCTGGAGCGCCAATTTCCGGGACCTCTCGGCCTCGGTCACCCGCATGGCCACTTTGGCGCCGGAGGGACGCATCAACGAGGCCACTGTGGCCGCCGAGATCGCCCGCCTCCTGCAGCAGTGGACCAGTGGCAGCGCCGACGCCGACGCCGATCTGCTGCAGGCTGTTCTGGGCGAACGCCTCGCCGCCTGCGACCCGTTCGACCGCCCCCAGCTGGCACAGGTCATCCGTGTCTGCCGCACCAGCCGCTCGGCCAGCGAAGCCGGCCGCCACCTCTTCTCCGTCTCCCGCCAAACCAAAACCAGCACCAACGACGCTGACCGGCTGCGAAAATACCTCGCACGGTTCGGCACTTCCTTTGACGACGTGCGTAGCTGAGTGTCCGCAATTGGCGCGAAGCGGAAGCTGATCAGAGGCAGCTTCTGGCCCAAGGCGGAAGCTCGGAAGCTCGGTACCTCCGCCGGCTCTCTCTTTGTCCGCTTGCGTCCGGACTGGGACGGGGCCAGTACTGTGGCAACATGGCCGTAACGCTCATTGCAACCAAGCTGAACATCCCAGTCCCGCGGTCGCGATTAGTCTCGCGGCAGCGACTGCATGCTGCGCTGGACCGCGGCCTCGCTACCCGCCTAACCCTGATCTCCGCGCCCGCCGGCTTCGGCAAGACGACGCTTCTCGCGGACTGGCTCGCCGCCCGGGCGCGTCCGGATCTGGTGATCGCTTGGCTGTCGCTCGATGCCAATGACAACGAGGTACCGGTCTTCTGGCCCCATGTCGTCGCCGCGTTGCGCGCTGCCGACGAGACATCCGGCAAGAGTCTCGTCGACGTGCCGGCATCCATGCCGCCGAACCAGAGTTTCATTGCCCTCCTGCTCAACCAGCTTGCCGCCAGCGCAACGCCCATCCTCCTCGTCCTCGATGACCTGCATCTGGTCGACCACGCTGACATTCACCAGCAGTTGGCCTTTCTCATCGAGCATTTGCCCAGCAACGTGCACATCATGATCACCACGCGGGCCGACCCGGGGCTACCGCTCGCGCGCCTGCGGGTACGCGGTGACCTGGTGGAAATCCGATCAGCTGATCTGAGGTTCACCGCCGACGAGGCCGCGGCCTACCTCAACGACGTCATGCATCTCGGCCTCACGGCGGCCGATGTCGAACGGCTTGAGCGCAAGACCGAGGGGTGGATCGCTGCATTGCAACTGGCGGTGCTGTCCCTAGAAGGACGCGATGATGCATCGGCCTTCATCGACGACTTCGCCGGCAGCGGCCGCTATGTGGTCGACTATCTCGTCGATGAGGTGCTGGCCCGTCTCCCCGATGATCTGGGCGCGTTTCTTATGACCACGTCGGCCCTCCGCCGCATGAGCGCGCCGCTCTGCGACGCCGTGACGGGGCAACCCGGCAGCGGCCGGAAGATGCTGGATCGATTGGAGCGCCAGAACCTCTTCCTCGTGCCGCTCGATGCCCATCGACAGTGGTTCCGCTACCACCACCTGTTCGCCGATGTGCTGCGCGGCCATCTGTCGGAGGCCCAGACCCAGACTCTGCCCGAGATCCATCGCCGGGCGAGCCGCTGGTTCGAGGCCCACGGCGAGCGCGCCGAGGCAGTCCATCACGCGCTCGAGGCCGGTGACCACGAATGGGCCGCCGACCTGATCGAACGTGCCATTCCCGAGTTGCGCAGGCATCGGCAGGAGGCATTGTTTGGCGCCTGGATGAAGGCAATCCCCGACAGTCTCGTCCGCACCCGGCCGGCTCTCAGCATCGCCTATGCCGGCGTGCTGGTCTCGCTCGGCGCTTTCGAGGGTGTCGCGGAACGCCTCATCGAGGCCGAAGCGGCCATCACTGACCTCGCCCATCCGGCACCACTGCTGGCCCATGTAGAGCTCTTTCGAACAGCGCTGGCTCAGGTGCGGGGCGATGTCGAGGCGGCGGCCGGGCACGCCCGGCGGGTCCTCGAGCTGGCGCCGCCTGATGATCATCTGGCGCGCGCCGGAGCGGCCGGGTTCCTGGGCATCGTCTCGTGGACCAAAGGGCAGCTCGACGATGCCGCGGGCTTCTGGACTGTTTCCCGGGACGGGCTGCGTGAGCAGGGATTCTTCGCCGATGTGCAGGGCACGACCATCGCCCTCGCCGACATCCGCCTCACGCAGGGGCGCCTGG
>CAYPYV010000200.1:0-5719 GCA_964414845.1 uncultured Devosia sp.
CACCACCAGGAGCCTGCAGGACAGACGCGATACGCGTGCCGGGCTGCTTGAGCATGCCGGCGAGCGTGGCGCGAAGCTGATCCAGCGACGGCATCGTGGCGAGCGCCTTGACGTTGTTCGCGTCGAGCCCGGTCTTGCCCATCGCGCCGCCGAGAACCACGAACTTCTGGTTCTTGTCAGCGAAAGCGGCCGCGACTTTCGGCGCGACCATGGGATCCTTGGCGAAGGCGACGACGGTCGGGCCGGTAAACAGGCCCGAGATGTCGGCGGTGTCGGTTTCTTTAAGAGCAAGCTTGGCCAGGCGGTTCTTGGCGACCTTGACGCTGCCGCCGGCCTGCTTCATCTGCCGACGCAGATTCTCCAGATCGGCAACGGTCAGGCCAGCGTTCTTTGCCACGACGATCGACCCGGCCGCCGCGAAGGACGACTGGAGCGACGTGATGACTTCACGCTTTTCCGCTCTTTCCACTGCTAGTCTCCACAATGAACCCGGGCGAACCCGGGCTTTTGCCAATTGCTGCCCTCCCTGGCGGGAAGTCAGCGGTTAACGCCTGTCAACCGAGTGACCGCGGGAGGGCGAAATGCCCTTTCGGCGGCAACTGGCCTGGTTCGAACCGCTTGCGGCCTTGCGGCCGTAATCGGTTGTCACCCCGTCTATTGCGGGCCCCTCTCGGGATTAAGCGCCCCTTTCGGGAAGCGCCTCGCAGTCTCGGACAGGACTTTGCCGGCTGGTGTCCCTACGGGACGGCCGGTTCCCGGACGGTCGCCGAAGCGACCGCCCGAAACTCATCGCAAGCCTGAACTCAGTTGTTCAGGCTCGAGGGATCGACATGCACGCCCGGGCCCATGGTCGAGCTGACGGCAAAGCGCTTCAGGTAAGTACCCTTGGCGCCCGTCGGCTTGGCCTTCTGGACGGCATCGGCGAATGCCTTGATGTTCTGCAGCAGCGCTTCGTCCGAGAACGAGGCCTTGCCAACGCCGGCGTGAATGATGCCGGCCTTCTCGACGCGGAACTCCACGGCGCCGCCCTTGGCGGCCTTGACCGCACCGGCGACATCCGGAGTCACCGTACCCACCTTCGGGTTCGGCATCAGGTTGCGCGGGCCCAGGATCTTGCCGAGGCGACCAACGAGCGGCATCATGTCGGGCGTCGCGATGACGCGGTCGAAATTGATGTTGCCGTTCTGGACCTGCTCGACGAGGTCCTCGGCGCCGACGACGTCAGCGCCCGCCTTGCGGGCCTCGTCCGCCTTCGCATCGCGGGCGAACACGGCCACGCGGACGGTCTTGCCCGTGCCGTTCGGCAGGTTCACCACGCCACGGACCATCTGGTCGGCATGGCGGGGGTCGACGCCGAGGTTCATGGCAACTTCGACGGTCTCGTCGAACTTCGCCTTGGCGCGTTCCTTGATCAGCTTCACGGCTTCGTCGATCGCATAGAGCTTCTTGCGGTCGATGCCCTGACGGATGGCGTCAGTACGCTTACCCAGCTTGCTCATGCTCAGCCCTCCACCTGCAGGCCCATCGAACGGGCGGAACCGGCGATCATCGTCATCGCGGTTTCGACGTCATAGGCGTTGAGGTCCTTCATCTTCTTCTCGGCGATCTCGCGGATCTGCGCCTTGGTGATGGTCCCGGCAGATTCCTTGCCCGGCAGCTTCGAGCCGGACTTCAGGTTCATCGCCTTCTTGAGGAAGAAGGTCACCGGCGGCAGGCCGGTCTCGAAGCTGAAGCTCTTGTCCGCGTAATAGGTGATCGTCACCGGGATCGGCGAACCCTTTTCCAGGTCAGCCGTCTTGGCGTTGAACGCCTTGCAGAATTCCATGATGTTGATGCCGCGCTGGCCGAGGGCCGGGCCGATCGGCGGCGAAGGGGTCGCCGAACCGGCGGCGACCTGCAGCTTGAGCTGCCCAATGACTTTCTTTGCCATGGTCTACTCTCCATAAGATGCCCGTTTCCGGGCGGTTGACCACCGTGGTCCGAGGCTCATTGGGCGCTTGGCTACGCCCTGCTCTCCCACGGGTTTGCCGTAACCTTGCGGCTACGGGCGAAGGGCCGGAGCCCCTCTGTCCGGATCAGACCTTCTCGACCTGACCGTATTCCAGCTCCACGGGCGTCGGACGCCCGAAGATCGAAACTTCCACCTTGAGGCGCGAACGCTCCTCGTCGACTTCTTCCACCACGCCATTGAAGCTGGCGAAGGGGCCGTCGGAGACACGCACCTGCTCGCCGACCTCGAACGAAACCGATGGCTTCGGATGCTCGACGCCGTCCTGCACCTGCTGCAGGATGGCCATCGCTTCCTTTTCGGAGATGGGCATGGGCTTGTCGCCCGAGCCGAGGAAGCCTGTCACCTTCGGCGTGTTCTTGATCAGATGGAACGCCTGGTCGGTCATTTCCATCTTCACCAGCACATAGCCGGGGAAGAACTTGCGTTCGGTGTCGACCTTGCGGCCGCGGCGCATCTCGACGACCTTTTCGGTCGGCACGATCACGTCGTCGAACAGGTCGTCCAGCTTCTTCTGCGCAACCTTCTGGCGGATGTCTTCCGCCACCTTGCGCTCGAAATTCGAGTAAGCTTGAACGATGTACCAGCGCTTAGCCATGCCGCGTGTCGCTCCAATAAACCGTTGCCGCTCAGCGGAACGAAATCATCTGCTGTATGCCCCAGGAGATGATCCCGTCGGCGATCAGGAAGAAGATGCTCGCCACGATCGCGAGCACGATAACCATCACGGTCGAGATGAGCGTCTCGTTGCGCGTCGGCCAGGTGACCTTGCTGACTTCCTGCCGAACCTCACGCAGAAATTTCAACGGGTTGGCGATTTGCATCAGCGTGCCTTCCTCTGCGCCCTTCCGGGCAAAAACAAAGAACCGCGCGAGTCTCCCCGGGCGGCCGTCGCGGGTATCTAGTGGCTTGTCGCGCCGAATGCAAGCGCTTTTGGCGCCCGCTGCCGTCATGCCGATACGCGCTGTGGATTGCGCAGGTTGCCGCTACGAGAGCGTGGCAGGGGCAGCAGGACTTGAACCCGCGACCCTCGGTTTTGGAGACCGATGCTCTACCAACTGAGCTATACCCCTAAACCTGCGCCGCTTCGTCTAATGGCAAAGTGCGGCTTGCGCAAGTGCCTAAACGGCCCGACCTTCATCCCGGCGGGCGCCATATGCGGCGAGCCGCTTCAGTCCCTGCTTCCTGATGCGGCCTCGGCGTCAATCGGCGGCAAGAACCGTGCGGAAACATGTCCTGAGCCGATCGAGTAGAAGTCCTCAGGACGTTGGAATCGGGCCGTACTGCTTCCGGAGAACTGAAGTCCCCGCGCCCGCATTCGCTTGAGCAGCAATTCATAGTGACCGTAGGACTGGCTGCCTCGCGCGTACGATCGCAACTGTAGCGCCAAAGCTGTTCGCCGATCGAGATCCGGTGTGAACTTGAAATGCGCAATCGCGAGTTTCAGGTCCGCCGGTGGCTTGGCGTAGCCGTGATACGACCCCCGCAGGTAGGTGCCGGCGGTCCACCTGACCAGAGGCGACTTGTGGCTCGGGGTCCGCGGGGGCTGCTTGAACAACCAGCGAAACAGGCGGTTCGGCGGAAGCACGCCGGCAAACCGCTCGCCCACGCCGGCAGTCTGGAAAAGGCGCGTCGACGCCGAACGGGATGGTTTTTTGCCGTCGAAGACTTGGTCGCGGTCGAAGTAGCCGTAGCGCTCGAAAAGCTCTGCGGCGTCTATGGGCTCCACTCTGGCGTCCTCCGGCCAGATCTCGACCGGATACATCTCGTGAAGCACTGCCTTGACCGTCTCGATCCCAAGCCGGTCGAGTATGGGGAGCAGGTCATGGAGGGTGCTGAATCCCGGCGGAAGGACCAGGAACTCATCCGCATCGACATTGATGAACCAGCCATCCAGGCCGATGCGCCGCGGGACCAGATCGCGCGCAATTGCACCAGCCCTGGTCGGCTCGTCCCCCCAGGGCGCATCGACTACCGAGACGCGCTGACCGAACGTGAAGTCCCATTCAAGCAAGATGCAGTCCGGCTGGCCGGCGAGAAACTCGCGCGTACCGTCAATCGAGTGATCATCCAAGACGGCAAACTGAGCTACGCCCAAGCTGCGATAGTGCTGCAGCAGCGCCTCGATGAAATATCTTTCGTCACGCGCCACAACCCCGAGCGTTAAGCAACCTTGCTTGAATTGCCCGGAGACGATGCGTACAGCGCTCAGCGCCTCGCGCAGTGAAATTCTATCAAGTGGCATAAATGTACCCATGCAACAATCGGCGCAGCCATATCAAACGAGGATGCGAATTTGAACTGTAAGTGAGTCACGCGATAGCTGATAAGACCTGCCACAATACAATGGCACGGCGCCGAACCATACCTCATTCGTTCAGCACCGGTCCTCGGCCGCACCCTCGGGCCGTCTATGGCCTCCTGGCAACAGGCACTTAGGCAAGCTTGGGCGCCAGCATCACCCAGACCTATGCGGTTCCTAGGCTACGTTTTTGTCTCGGTGAAGTCATTCAGCCCCTGCGACGCATCTTGTGGCAGCTCGACACGAAATCGCGGCTGGCAGAGGTCGCCAGTGAAGACCTCTACATCGCCGGACCTCGCGGACGCGACTTGCGAGAAAATCGAGGACCGGGGTTCCTCGCCGGTAGGTTGTGGGCATTGCTGTGTTTGAGCCTTGCCAAGCCGATAGGGGAATCGCGCAACCGAGACCACAATTGTCGCTGGCCCTTATCCTAGGGCATACGTGGCGAAGTCTGTCGTCCGAGGCGGGCCCCACCGCCGGAAGCCAACATCCCACGAAACACCGCTACACTGGATCCGCTATCAAAACTGCCCGCCGCCGAGGCAGGGCAAAACGACCCCTGGCCTCCGCCTGCAGACTTCCTCCGATCGCTGGTCATCGGGCGCCCCTTTTGTCCAATGTCCTGGAACGCACCGGGCAGTGTCGACTTGTCGCTTGTTCGGCTCGAGGCCTGGCGGCGGTTTGCGTCACGGCCGATGGCGTCGTCGACTACCAGTCGGGAAACGGAGCGCTCAGAAGCGCCGCATCATGTTCGCCGATATGGGGGAGGCTGGAGCGGGTGAAGGGAATCGAACCCTCGTATTCAGCTTGGAAGGCTGCTGCTCTACCATTGAGCTACACCCGCATCGCCTTGTTGATACCCAAGGCGTCTCCTGCTCGCAAGCGCCAGGCCGGCTCTGGATCGACCGCGCTTTGGGGAAGGTGGTGGGAGAGGTAGGACTCGAACCTACGAAGGCTTAGCCAGCGGATTTACAGTCCGCCCCCTTTGCCACTCGGGACACTCTCCCGTCCCTAGTCACCGGCTGGTGCCGGTCGTCACGGGGTCACCCCCGAAACGCGTGCGGTTTATGTAGATGACGGGATCGCCTGTCAACAGCCAAATGCCGGATGGGGAAAACTCAATTTGCCCCTGCGCTTAGGCTTGCCGCGGGCCATGCGCCATTGAGACGGGTCTTCCATGACGCCACGGATTGGTCGAGGTACGGTTCCGGCCAAACAGAAACCGGCTGCCCTGGGCGGTGGGCAGCCGGCAAGCGTCCGGGGTACCAAAGGCTACGCGGTCCCGGGGTCAATCTGCGGCCGGTGGTTGGGTCCGGCTCGCAGAATCTCAGTCTTCGCCACCACCGTGGCCGGAATTGTCATCGCTCGAGTCGTCCGAGTCGTCGCTGTCGTCGGAAGAATCGTCGCTG
>CAYPYV010000201.1:0-5703 GCA_964414845.1 uncultured Devosia sp.
TCGGACCGGTGCATTTCGTCGGCATCGGCGGCATCGGCATGAGCGGCATTGCCGAAATCCTGCACAACCAGGGCTACAAGGTGCGGGGCTCCGACAGCTCCGAGAACCCGAATGTGCAGCGCCTGCGTTCGATGGGCATCGAGGTCGCCATCGGCCAGCGTGCCGAGAACCTCAAGGACGCGGCGGTCGTCGTCGTCTCCTCCGCCATCAAGAAGGGCAACCCGGAACTCGACGCGGCGCGGCTCCGCCGTCTCCCCGTGGTGCGGCGCGCCGAAATGCTGGCCGAGATCATGCGCTTCAAGAACGCCATCGCTATCGGCGGCACGCATGGCAAGACCACGACGACCACGCTCGTCGCCACGCTGCTCGATGCGGCGAATTTCGACCCGACCGTCATCAATGGCGGCATCATCAACGCCTATGGCACAAATGCCCGTCTTGGCGACGGCGAGTGGATGGTGGTCGAGGCCGACGAGAGCGACGGCACCTTCATCAAGCTGCCGGCCGATGTGGCGGTGGTCACCAATATCGACCCCGAACACCTCGATTACTACGGCGATTTCGCCAAGGTGCGGCAGGCCTTCCTCAACTTCGTCGAGAACGTGCCGTTCTACGGCTTTGCGGTCATGTGCCTCGATCATCCGGTGGTGCAGGAACTCGTGGGCGATGTGCGCGACCGCCGCGTCATCACCTATGGCCGCAACCCGCAGGCCGATGTCCGCCTTGTCGATCTCGAGAACCACGATGGCGTGCAGACTTTTGCCGTCGAGATCCGCGACCGCATCCGGATGACGCATCTTCGCATCGAGGGCCTCGAGCTGCCGATGCCGGGCGAGCACAATGCGCTCAATGCCACGGCCGCCATCGCGGTCGCCGACCAGCTCAAGATTCCGGCCGAGGCGATCCGCAAGGGGCTCAAGGGCTTCTCGGGCGTCAAGCGCCGCTTCACTCGCACGGGCGTCGTCGGCGGCATCACCGTCATCGATGACTACGGCCACCATCCGGTGGAGATATCCGCCGTGCTGCGCGCCGCACGGCAATCGGCGCGGCGCGAGGTGATCGCCGTCGTGCAGCCGCATCGCTACAGCCGCGTCAACGACCTGTTCAACGAATTCGCCACCTGCTTCAACGACGCCGACACCGTCATCGTCGCGCCGATCTACGCGGCGGGCGAGGCCCCCATCGAAGGCGTCACCCATGAGGAGCTGGTGAACCGCATCCGCTCGCGCGGACACCGCGATGCCCGGGTTATCGACCGGCCGGAGGCGCTTGCCCCGCTGCTCGCCGCGCGCGCCGCAGAGGGAGATTATGTCGTCTGCCTCGGCGCCGGCAGTATCACCCAATGGGCGGCCGCATTGCCGGGTGAACTCGGCGCCATCATCGGCAAGGAGCCGGAACTGCCATGAGCGACGGCAAGAGCGAGATCATCACCCGCGAGGGCGACTGGCCGGACCTCAGGCCCGCGCTCGAGCCGTGGATTTCGGAGGTGCGCGGCAAGCTCACCCCCAACCAGCCCCTGAGCGAAGTCAGCTGGTTCCGCGTCGGCGGGCCGGCCCAGCTCTTCTACCAGCCGGCCGACGAGGCCGACTTGAGCTTCTTCCTCAAGAACCTCCCCGTCGACATCAAGGTGACGGTGATCGGGCTCGGCTCCAACCTCCTGATCCGCGATGGCGGCATCGACGGCGTCGTCATCCGGCTCTCCGCCAAGGGCTTCGGGGCCATCGAAGTGCTCGATGGCTACCGCATCCGCGCCGGCACGGCGCTGCCGGACGTGAAGGTGGCGACAGCTGCGGCGGAAGCCGGCATCGACGGGCTCACCTTCTATCGTGGCATTCCCGGCGGCATTGGCGGCGCGCTCTACATGAATGCCGGTTGCTATGGCACCGAGACGCGCGACCGCATGGTCGAGCTCCGTGCCGTGCTGCGCTCGGGCGAGATCGTCACCCTCAGCAATGCCGATATGGGCTATCTCTACCGCAAGTCGAACGGGCCACGCGGCGCCGTCTTCGTCTCGGCGGTGTATCAGGGATTTGCCGGCGACCGCGAGGCCATCCTCGAGCGGATGCGCGAGATCACCGAAAAGCGCGAGAGCTCGCAGCCGACCAAGGCTAAGACCGGCGGTTCGACCTTCAAGAACCCCGAGGGCCATTCGAGCTGGAAGCTGATCGACGCGGCCGGTGGGCGGGGCCTCACCTTCGGCGGCGCACAGATGAGCGAGTTGCACGCGAATTTCCTGCTCAACCTCGGCACCGCTGACGCCTTCGAGGTCGAGACCTTGGGCGAAATGGTGCGCCAGAGAGTACGCGACACCCACGGCATCGAGCTCAAGTGGGAAATCCGCCGCATGGGGCATTTCCGTCCCGGCCGCGAGGTGCGCGAGTTCATGGACCGCGCGCCCTTCGTCGGCATGGTGTGATGTTTCCGACTGCGGCGATGCCGCAGTCGGGTCTCCCTCCCCCGCAAGGGGAGAGGAACAGGCGAGGCCGGCGCCTCGTGGTGCGCCCAACTCTCGATCGGCAGGAGCCCCGAATGACCAAGCATGTCGCCGTATTGATGGGCGGGCTCGCCACCGAGCGGCCCGTATCGCTCAAGTCTGGAGCCGAGTGCGCCCGGGCGCTGCGCAATGCCGGGTACCGGGTGACCGAAATCGATGTCGGCTTCGATGTCGCCGAGCGGCTGCGCGAGCTCGGGCCCGATGTCGCCTTCAATGCGCTCCACGGCCGCTATGGCGAGGATGGCACCATCCAGGGCGTGCTCGAATTCCTGCGCATTCCCTATACCCATTCGGGCGTGCTCGCGTCCGCGCTCGCCATGGACAAGCACCAGGCGAAGATTGTCTTCAAGGCACTCGGCATCCCGGTCACCGACCATGTGATCGCCAACCGCGCCGAAGTGGCCAAGCGCCACGTGATGGAGCCGCCCTATGTGGTCAAGCCCATCGCCGATGGTTCGAGCTTCGGCGTGTTCATCGTCACGAAGGATCACGCGCATCCCCCGCAGGAACTGCTGCGCGAGGATTGGACCCTGGGCGAAGACGTGATGGTCGAGCGCTACATCCCCGGCCGTGAGCTGACCTGCGCGGTCATGGGTGACGTGGCCCTGGGCGTGACGGAGATCGTGACCGACCTCTCATTCTACAATTATGAGGCCAAGTACGCCAAAGGTGGGTCAAACCATCTCATTCCGGCACCAATTCAACCGAAAATTTACGACAAAGTGCAGAAGATCGCGCTCAAGGCGCATGCTGCGCTGGGTTGCCGGGGCGTGACGCGGACGGATTTCCGCTACAACGACAAGGCCGGGGAAGACGGGGAACTCGTCTGCCTCGAAATCAACACCCAACCAGGCATGACGGAAACATCGCTGGCTCCGGAGCAGGCACGCCATGCGGGCCACAGCTTCGAGGAGCTGGTGTCCTGGATGGTGGAGGACGCGAGTTGCAACAGGTAGGGGCAAAGAGTTTCGCCAATGCCCAGCCGGTCGACCTGCGTGTGCTTCCCGTCCCGGTTCCCATGCCGCGTCGCGGTCTCATGGTCCGCGCCAACCATGTCTGGGTCCTGCATCGCAAGCGTATCGTCCAGCTCGCCATGGCGAGCCTCGTTCTCGCGACGGCGGGTGGGCTCTTCGCCATCAAGGATACGCTCTCGTCCGTCGCGGTGACGGGCCTCCGCTTCGTTCAGGGTGAGTTCGCCCAGGCCGGGTTCGGCATCGAAGGCATCCATATTTCCGGGCAGCGGCTGACTGCCGATGCGGACATCATCGCGCTCCTCACCGTCGGCATGGGCGACTCCACCCTCACCTTCGATGCGCAGAAGGCGCAGGCGCGGCTCAAGTGGCTGCGCGCGGTGAAATCCGTGACGGTCAAGAAGGTCTATCCCAACGAGGTCTATGTCGACATTGTCGAAAAGGAGCCAGTTGTCCGCTGGCGCATGGGCAGCACGACCTGGCTGCTCGACGAGCGCGGCGACCGGATCGGCACCGATGTCGCAAGCTTCACCAGCCTGCCGCTGGTCATCGGGGCAGGCGCCTCCGACGATGCGGTAGCCATGTCGCGCCTGCTCGACCGGCACGAAAAACTCAAGGATGGGCTCGCGGCCCTCAGCCGGATCGGCGACCGCCGCTGGGACCTGATCTACCGTAACGGCCTCCGGGTGCAGCTGCCGGAAACCGGCGTGGCGCAGGCGCTCGACAGGCTCCAGCAGTACCAGGCCGATTACCAGCTGATGGACCGCGACGTGACCCTGATCGACCTGCGCGTCGCCGGGCTCGTGACTCTGGCCCCCGGCGAGAAGGCCAACGAGCAGCTCGGCAAGACACTCGAGGCCCCGCACAAGGCCAAGGGCTCGTCCGAATATGAAACCGCCGCCGAGAAGAAGTCGGACGGCACGACCGGAACGCAGTGACGATGATGACGGATTCGATGACCGCTCGGCTGAAGCCGGTACAGCCTGGGCGCACCAGCCTCGTGGCCGTGCTCGATATCGGCTCGACCAAGATGTGTTGCGTTATCGCGCGGCTGGTGCCGCGGTCCGAAGGCAAGGCCTTGCGCGGGCGTACCCATTCGATCGAAGTGATCGGGTTCGGCTATGGGCCCTCGGCAGGGGTGAAGAGCGGGGTCGTTACCGATCTCGACAAGGCCGAACAGGCCATCCGCACTGTGGTCGGCATGGCCGAGCGCGCCGCCGGCGTCACCCTGGAATCGGTGATCGTCAATGTGACCGCCGGTCGGCTCGGATCCGAGACCTTCTCCGCAAATGTCACGCTGGGTGGTACCGAGGTCGAACCGGCCGACATCAGCCGCGTGCTGCGCGCGGTGAACGACCGCTCGGTGAGACCGGAGCGCTCCATCATCCACGCGTTGCCGATCGGTTACGCGTTGGACGGGCAGAAGGGCATCCGCGACCCCAAGGGCATGGTGGGCGAGAAGCTCGCCATCGATGTGGCCGTCGTCTCGTCCGAAACTCTTGCCATGCGCAATATCGAGCTGGTGCTGCATCGCTGCCACCTGCAGATCGAGGCGCTGGTTGCCACGCCCTATGCATCCGGCCTGTCGACGCTTGTGGATGACGAGGGGGCTCTCGGTGTCGCCTGCATCGATTTCGGCGGCGCGACCACCACGGTCTCCGTCTTCGCCGAAGGCCAGCTCGTCTATGCCGATGCCATCGCGATCGGCGGGCATCACCTGACGCTCGATCTGGCGCGCCAGCTCTCGGTCAGCATCGCCGATGCGGAGCGGATGAAGACCATGTATGGCTCGGTGCTGCCGGGGCAGGCCGATGAGCGCGACCTCATTCCCATTACGCCCGTCGGCGCCACCCCGGACGAAGCGCCGGGCCAGATCCCGCGCTCGCATCTCACCCGTATCCTTCGGCCGCGCATCGAAGAAGTGATGACGGCCATCAAGGATCGGATGCAGGCGACCGGCATGATGGATATCTGCGGGCGCCGCTTCGTGATGACGGGCGGCGGCAGCGAACTGACCGGACTGCCGGAAGTGGCCCGGCGCATCCTCGCGCGCAATGTGCGCAATGGCCGTCCCATGGGGCTTTCCGGCCTGCCCGACCTCGCAAAGGGCGCCGCCTTCGCCACGGTCGCGGGCATGCTGATCTATCCGCAGGTCTGTGCCCGCGAATATGCCGCGCCGAGCCGCATGCCGCGACTCACCGGCACCGACGGCTATTTCGCCCGGGTGGGGAACTGGCT
>CAYPYV010000202.1:0-5679 GCA_964414845.1 uncultured Devosia sp.
ACATCATGTTGACGAACCATTTGCGGCCGTCATCGTCGTGGAACAGCGAGGGGTCGAAGCCCGAGGAGTTCATGTAGACCGGGTCGGACCACGGCCCCTCGATCGAGGGCGCGGTGACGAGGTAGTTGTGCGCGTCCTTGAACGAGCCGTCCTTGCGCTTCACGTCGGTGTAGATGAGGAAGAACTGCTCGCCGTCATGGGAAAGGCAGGGGGCCCAGATGCCGCACGAATCGGGGTTGCCGCGCATGTCGAGCTGGCTCTTCCGTGTCAGCGGACGGGTCACCAGCTCCCAGTTGGCGAGATCCTTCGAATGATGGATCTGCACGCCCGGGTACCACTCGAAGGTGGAGGTGGCGATATAGTAGTCGTCGCCGACCCGCAGGATCGACGGATCCGGGTTGAAGCCCGGCAGGATCGGATTGCGGATGGTCGGCATGCGGTGTCTCCCTCTGTCGCCAGGCTTGACTAGCGTACCTCAGGGCGCAACGGCAAGGGGAGCGGCAAGGGTAGCGCACGAGCAACGGCAAGGGCCGCCACCCGAAGGCGGCGGCCCCATTTCTCACCAGTCGATTACTTCAGGAAGTCGCCGACGTTCGCCTTGGTGACCCGGTCGAGACCGGTATAGATGATCGGCTCGACCTTCTCGCCCTTCTTGATGGCCAGCAGGGTGCGCATGGCAACCTCGCCCATCTCGTAGGGACGCTGGCCGACCAGCGCGTGGGCATAGCCGTCGCGCAGCAGCTCGAGCTGCATCGGCAGCGTGTCGGCGACGACGAGCGCCAGTTCACCCGAGTCGACCTTCGCCTTGTTGGGCTCGACGAAGTTCTTCCAGCCATCGGGAGCGAACATCGGCCAGCCGCCGACCGGCACGATCGCCTTGATGTCCGGGTTGGCGGTCACGAAATCACCGGCCTGCTGCACGGCAAGCGCGATGTCGTCGTTGGAGAAGCTGGGCGAGCCGGGCACTTCCGTCCACTTCGAACCGGCGAGTGCTTCCCGCACGCCATCGACGCGGAGTGCGAGGTTCGGCGCGGCGGCGCCGCCCGAGATCATCGCATAGGTGCCGCCATCGGGCGCCACTTTCAGCAGTTCTTCGCCCAACGCCTTGCCGAACTCCTTGTTGTCGGTGCCGACATAGGCGGCGCGCTTGGAATCCGGTGCGTCGGAGTCGAAGGTGATGACGGCAATGCCCGCCGCCACGGCCTTGTCGATCACCGTCGTCGCCGCCGCTGCGTCGGACACCGAGATGGCGAGGCCATCGACGCCCTGCGCGATGAAGTCGTCGATGATCTGCGCCTGAGTGGCCGGTTCGTGCTCGACCGGGCCCTGGTAGATGCATTCGATATTGCCGAGTTCCTTGGCCTTGGCGAGGCAGCCGTCGCGGGTCAGGTCGAAGAACGGGTTGTTCATCGCCTTGGGCACTACGGCGAACTTGTAGGTGTCGGCGGCGTAGGCGGTGCCACCGAGGCCGGCGACCACGAGCGCCAGCGCCGAAAGAGCAGTTGCGAGTTTCATACGAGTCCTCCCTCAAAATTCCGGCCGAGCCGGGTTGCGGCCAGGGCGGCGCCCCGGCCCGGTTAGGTCAAGTCCACGTTTCCCCTGAAACGGGACATGACCTAAGTCTTTGTTTGGTCGCGCTTTCGAACCGGAAAAGTCCTGCAACTTTTCCTGAAAGCGCTCCAGACACTGCGCAGAGGCTCCTCTCAGCCGTTGCGCAGCGATCTCAGGCGGTCCACCAGCACGGCGGCGACGATGATGCAGCCCACCAGGGCCTGCTGCCAGTATGGGTCGACCCGGGCCAGCACGAGGCCGTTGCGGATCACTTCGATCAGGATGCAGCCGATGATCGCGCCGAGCGCCCCACCCACGCCGCCTGCGAGATTGGCGCCGCCGATCACCGCCGCGGCAATGATGTTGAGCTCGTAGCTGGTGGCGAGATTGGCCGGCGCCGAGCCGAGCCATCCGGAAATGATGATGCCATTGATGCCGGCCGCGAGGGCGCAGAGCACATAGACCTGCACCTTCACCCGATCCACCGGTACGCCGGTCAGCCGTCCCGCCGCCTCGTTTCCGCCAATGGCGAAGACATGCCGGCCCCAGGCCGTGTGGTGAAGCGCCACCCACATCAGGCCCGCCGCGATCATGAGGTAGATGAAGGCCATCGGGACGCCCTGCACCCAGCCCGAAGTCACGGCGAGGAACAGCTCCTTGTCGGGGCCGACAGGATTGGTGCCGCGGCCCTGCGTCGCGACATAGGTGAGCCCGCGCACGATGGAGAGCGAGCCAAGCGTGGTGACAAAGGGCGAGAGTTTCAGCTTGGCGATGAACAGCCCGTTGCAGAGCCCGATCAGCGCCGCGGTCCCCAGCCCCGCAAGCAGGCTGATCATCATGGCCGAGCCGGGAAACGGGTAGAACCCGGCGGCGTTGAGCCCCGTCATGGTCAGCGACGTGACCGTGGCGGTGAGCGCCATGGTCGAGCCCACCGAAAGGTCGATGCCGCCGGTGATGATCACCAGCGTCATGCCCAGCGCCGCGATGGCGATGAACGAGAAGTTCCGCGTGATGTTGGCGATGTTGTTGGCGGTCGCGAAATTCGGCGAGGCCTGGCTCATCACGAAAATGAGCACGATCAGCGCCACCAGAACATAGGCGGCCTGGCTGGCGAGGAAGCCCTTCTGCCAGAAGGCCTTGCGACGGACGTTGGAAAAGCCCTGCACGTTTTCGCCTGCCATCACGCCGCCTCCCTCGCGCCGGTAATTAGCGCTGTCACTTCTTCCGGCGAGGTCTGGGCGATCGGCTTGTCGGCCACCTTGCTGCCCCGCCGCATCACGATCACGCGTTCGCAGACGCTGAACACGTCGGGCATGCGGTGCGAGATCAGGATCACCGCGATCCCCGCATCGCGCAGCCGGTTGATCAGCCCGAGCACCTCGGCCACCTGCCGCACCGAGATCGCCGCGGTCGGCTCGTCCATCAGGATCAGCTTGGCGTCGGCGAGCCGCGTCCGGGCAATGGCCACGGCCTGCCGCTGGCCGCCCGACATCTGCCGCACCAGGTCGTCGGCGCGCGTTTCGGATTTCAGTTCGGCAAACAGTTCGGCCGAGCGCTGGTTCATTGCCTTGTGGCGCAGAAAGCGGAACGGGCCGAAGCCCCACTTGAGCTCGCGCCCGAGGAAGATGTTGGCGGCTGCGGTCAGGTTATCGGCCAGGGCAAGGTCCTGGTACACCGTCTCGATTCCGAGCCGCCGCGCCTCGCCGGGCGAGTGGATATGGGTCGGCTGTCCGTTGAGCTTCAGCGTGCCGCCGGTCGGCTGGTAGATGCCGGACATGATCTTGACCAGCGTCGACTTGCCGGCGCCGTTGTCGCCCATCAGGCCGACCACCTGGCCGGGCTCGATCGAAAAGCTGACATCGCCCAGCGCGCGGATTGCGCCGAAATCCTTCGAGACGTGCTCGAGCTCTAGCAGAGCCAACGGTTCCCCTCCCCCGGCACCAGCAAACCAAAATATAAAAGCCACCGGCGGCAATACTGGCACCAAAAGGCACAAGTATCGCGACCGATGGCTTTGTCTACACCAGCCTCAGGCTGATGAAAAGTCCTTTAATACTACTTTTTCGCGGTTGCGTAAGATTCCGCCTCACACGAAGCGGTTGACGAGGTTCTCCAGATATTCCTGACGGCCGGACTTGGGCTGCGGGTTGATATTGTCGCGCTCGACGCGCGCGGCGATATCCGCGAGGCTTTCCGAGGTCAGCATCTTCTGCGCCGCCGGGCTGTTCCAGCCGGCATAGCGCTCGTCGACCACCTTGTCGTAGGTGCCATCCGCGATCAGCGCAGCGGCACCCTTGAGACCACGGGCCAGCGTGTCGAGACCGCCGATATGGCCGTGCAGCAGGTCCGCCGGGTCGAGCGACTGGCGGCGCACCTTGGCGTCGAAGTTGAAGCCGCCATTGCCGAGCCCGCCATTCTTCAGGATCTCGTAGAAGGCGAGCGCCATTTCCCCGGCATTGTTGGGGAACTGGTCGGTGTCCCAGCCCGACTGCAGGTCGTTGCGGTTAGCGTCGACCGAGCCCAGGACGCCGAGCGAACGGGCGAGGTGCAGCTCATGCTCGAAGCTGTGGCCGGCGAGGAAGGCGTGGCCGACTTCGATATTGAGCTTCACTTCCTTTTCGAGCCCATAGGTCTTGAGGAAGCCATACACGGTGGCGACGTCGTAGTCGTACTGGTGCTTGGACGGCTCCTGCGGCTTGGGCTCGATCAGGATTGTGCCCTTGAAACCGATCTTCTTGGCGTGCTCGACCACGAGGTTGAGGAAGCGGCCCATATGGTCGAGCTCGTCCTTCATGCGGGTATTGAGCAGCGTCTCGTAGCCTTCGCGGCCGCCCCAGAGCACATAGTTTGCGCCGCCGAGCTCGTGGGTGATCTCGAGCATGTTCTTCACCGTGCCCGCCGCATAGGCGAACACATCCGGATCCGGGTTGGTCGAGGCGCCCGCCATGTAGCGGCGGTTGGAGAACATGTTCGCCGTGCCCCACAGCAGCTTGGTGCGCTGCGACTGCATCTTCTTTTGGAAGATGTCGGTGATGGTGCGGAGGTTCTTCACGCTCTCCTTGAGGCTGTCGCCCTCGGGCGCCACGTCCACGTCGTGGAAGCAGAAGAACGGGATGTCGAGCAGGTCGAAGAACTCGAAGGCGACTTCAGCCTTGAGCTTCGCCCCGTCCATCGGGCTGCCATGGTACCAGGGCCGGTCGAAGCTGCGCCCGCCGAACGGGTCGCCGCCTTCCCACGCGAAGGTATGCCAATAGGCGACCGCCGGGCGGATATGGTCTTCCATCCGCTTGCCGGCGACGATCTCGTCCTTGTTGTAGTGCCGGAAGGCGAGCGGGTTGCTCGAGTTCGGTCCTTCATAGCGAACCTGGCTCAAGCCCTTGAAGAAGTCGGTCATTTGCGGGCCTCCTCGATGGCCGGATAGAGGGCGCGGTAGCGCCGGTAATGGTCGTTGTACTTGGCGACCAGCTCGGGCTCGGGCGAAATCACCCGCTTGATGGCCGGCATGGTCATGATGTCTTCGGGCGAGACGCCCTCGGCGGCACAAAGCCCGAGGCGCGCAACGCCCAGCGCCCCGCCGAAATCGCCGTCCTCGGGCAGGGCGATCTCGGTGTTGAGATTGCTGGCGATGAGGCGGAGCCAAAGCTCCGATTTCGAGCCGCCGCCGACGGCCAGCAGCCGCGAGAATGTCGTGCCCGCGTCGTTCAGCACGCGCTGGCAGTCGCGAAAGGCAAAGGCGACGCCCTCCATCACCGCCTGTGCCAGCTGCGCCACGTCGGTCGATTGGCTCAGACCGACAAAGCTGCCGCGCGCGCCGGCATTGTTGTGCGGCGTGCGCTCGCCGGAGAGATAGGGGAGGAAGATCGCCTCGCCCGGACCCCTGAACTGTGCTTCCGCCGCCTGCGACAAGGCCGCCTGCGATTGGCCGGTGATGCGGCTCAGCCAGTTGAGGCTGTCCGTGGCCGAGAGGATCACGCCCATCTGGTGCCAGGTATCCGGGATGGCGTGGCAGAAGGCGTGGACCGCGCCTTCGGTATTGGGCGAGAACCGCGCATTCGAGACGAACAGCACACCGGAGGTGCCGAGCGACACGAAGCCCTCGCCCGGCCGGATCGCGCCGATGCCGCAGGC